>DAOOPV010000004.1:0-73888 GCA_035388405.1 Anaerolineaceae bacterium | reverse complement strand
GCTACAACTGAGAGCTGTTCTGGCTGAAATCGGTTATCCCGCAGCCTGATCAAAGCCTAAGCCTTCGGATAGCCTTATTCGCCAGTTCATCCGCCCGTTCATTGTAACGGTTGCCCGCATGCCCTTTGACCCAGGTCCAGTTTATCTCGTGTCTTGCCATTTCGCGATCAAGTTCCTGCCACAGATCCGCGTTCAGCAAAACGCCATCTTTTCGCTTCCAGCCGCGAGCTTTCCAGCCTGGTATCCACTCGGTCGCTGCGTTGACCAGGTAACTTGAATCAGTGAACAGCTGAACGATTGAAGGCTGATTTAGCGCTTTCAACCCCTCAAGCGCAGCGGTTATCTCCATGCGGTTATTCGTTGTTTGCGGCTCTGCGCCATTGATTTCTTTTCTATGCCCAGGTGTGATCAAAATTGCCGCCCAACCACCTGGTCCGGGATTTCCCCAACAAGCCCCATCTGTATAAATTTTTATTGCAGGTTTATCGCTCAAGGCTGCCTCGCGGGATACTCCGGCAGAGTCTGCTTGAGCATGTCGATAATGCTGGAGAAATATTCTGGTTCGAGACCGTAAATCCTCATGTAGGCATCCTGTAAGATGTAACGGTTAATTCCCCATGAGACTGCCTCAGGTGCCAGTGTCAGGTGGACGCCGTCCTTCAGGGCAGATGCCCAGGCAGGATGAAAAGCCGCGTAATCGGCGGCAACCACGGCAGGATGCCCTGTGGCAGGCCATAGACCGGTTATGTCAACCAATCTGGCCTGCTGGGAGGGCTGCAGCATCCATCGGACGAAGAACCAGGATGCCAGGCTGATTTCAGGTTCAGCAGCGTTGATGCCAACACTGATCGATTCCAGCGAGATTGATCCTTTTCCATCAGTCGTCGGATAGGGAATGGTCTCCCAGTTGATCACTGTCATTTTTTCGGGTAAGTAGTACGTTTGCTGATTAAGTTCGCTCAATGTACCTTCATAGGCAAGCGCATATTTATCCACGAAATATTGATAAGGGGTGGGCTCCAATCCGACCCACGAAGTGTCATCGACAAAAGCCTGTTTCAAGGTTCGGAAGGAAACATCTAGAGCATCATCCTGCAAGCTTAAAACCTGGTTTTCAAGCGAATAGGTTCCACCAAAGGCAGCATACCAGCTCTGGGCGGAAAGGATCGATTTAGATAGCAGCAAGCCACCTGTGCCATTATTGACCCAGACGTTATCACTCAAATTGGCTTGTAAACCTGCCTGCATCTGGATCGAAAAATCATCCCAGGATAGCGGTACCCTCTCCAAACCGAGCTCTTTTGCCCAACCCGTTCGATAGTAAATCAATCCCGCATCGAACGCCAACGGGAGGGTAAAGCGCATGGAGACCTCATTCGCCTTGGGAGCAAAAGCCTCAAATGGTGAACCCTGGCGGTACTTGTCCAATGCTCCCCAGGTAGGATCGTTAATGTAGTTACTTAAATCCACAAAAACGATCTGATTGTCTGGATTCAGCAGATCGTAAGTTTTTCCAATCAAAACGTTCGCGTCCAGATCTCCCTTCTGCAATGCAACTGACATCTCATCATCACTGCCAAAGGACTCAGCCACTGCCCGAATTCCCCAGGAATTAGTCAGGTTGAAGTCATCAATCAATTGGTTAACCCGGTTCTGGTCCTTGACCCAAGGATAGGCAACCTTGACTTCCTTACCGCGTAGGTCCTGAAGATCTACTTCCAGGGTAGGCTTGCTGGTCGGCACAGGTGTCGCGGTTGGCGGCACAGGTGTAGGTGTACGGGTTGGAGGAAGCGTTGGTGTAGGAGTCACCGCCTGACAGGCACTGACCAAAATGAGCAGGCAGAGCAACAGCAATGAAATGGATCCGTTTTTTCTCATATTTTTTCCCATAAAAAACGGGAATGGATGGGAGTCGAACCCACGACGGCTCTTACCGACCCGACACTGATTTTGAAGACCAGGAAGCCCACCGGGACTTTACCATTCCCGGTAAAAGGATAATTCAAAATCACCTGCCTTGCAACCCTCCCGCATTACATAAATGAAGATTCACTATGAAAATTGGCAACTGATTTGACCTGAAATGACAACTATTGCTAATAAATTATTAACAAGCTGTTATACCTTTGATAAAACGGTGACGAAACCCTATCCACTGAGTATAATAATTAGTTGGCGCATCAACTATATTTTGTGCATTATTGAGGAAATATGACAGACTACAACAACCGAACACCGGACTGGGTGAAAAACGCCGTCTTTTATCAGATCTTCCCTGACCGGTTTGCCTGGAGTTCAAGGGTTAACAAACCGGGTCTATTTGAAAAATGGGACAGCACACCCACCATCCACGGATACAAAGGTGGCGACTTGATGGGAGTCTACGAGAAGCTGGATTATCTCGAAGATCTTGGTATTAATGCGATCTACTTCAATCCGATCTTCCAATCAGCATCAAACCACAGGTACCACACCCACGATTACTATCTGATTGATCCCCTTCTTGGTGGGAATGAAGCTTTTAAGACCTTACTGGATGCAGCCCACAAACGTGGAATCCGAATCGTGCTGGATGGCGTTTTTAACCATGCCAGCAGAGGGTTTCTGCCCTTTAGCGATATCCTTGAAAACGGCAAGGATTCACCTTACATCGATTGGTTTATCGTTCAGGGCTTCCCTCTGAATGCCTATCAAGGCAAACCAAATTTCCACTGCTGGTGGAACAACCCCGCCTTGCCCAAATTGAATACTGAGAATCCCATCGTGCGCCGCTACATCATGGATATCGCGCGCTATTGGGTGGACCAGGGCATCGATGGCTGGCGGTTGGATGTACCCTTTGAGATTGCCTCGAATGGCTTCTGGGAAGAATTCCGCGACGTGGTCAAGACTGCTAACCCTGATGCTTACATCGTTGGCGAAGTACCAACCGAAGCCCAGGAATGGCTCAACTCAGGAGAGAAGTTTGATGCCGTCATGAATTACCAATTGACACACGCTGCTGTTGGCTTCTTTGGCGGTGATTCGATTGACCACAAACTTGCTGAGGGCATGATGGGTCTTCCACAGCCCCAACCAATGA
The DNA here is from genome assembly GCA_035388405.1 of Anaerolineaceae bacterium. Classification (GTDB taxonomy): domain Bacteria; phylum Chloroflexota; class Anaerolineae; order Anaerolineales; family Anaerolineaceae; genus Mesolinea. The sequence continues at coordinate 70,806 of DAOOPV010000004.1, read as the reverse complement.
ACGTCCAGGCATTTGCCCACCGCACAAGTGAACTGCTCAAGATTTACCCCCAGGAGTTTGCCTATGCGCAGATGAACCTCCTCGACAGCCACGATATGCCCCGCTTCTTGAGCCTGATGAATGGCAACGTTGACAAACTGAAGCTTGCCTACAATTTCGTTCTTACCTACCCTGGTGCGCCCTGCATCTATTATGGGGATGAAATTGGTCTCGAAGGTGGTAGGGATCCTCTTTGCCGCAAGGGTTTCACATGGCGTGAAGAAGATTGGAATGTCGGTCTTCGTGACGCAATCAAGGAAGCTATCACAGTCCGCCATGCTATCCCTGCCCTGCGCACAGGATCCTACGAGCCCATCTATGCTCAGGACGGCGTGTTAGCTTACCTGCGACGAGATGAATTGGACACAGTACTGGTTGTTCTGAACAACACCAATGCTGCAGTAAAACTCACGCTTGCCACAGGTGATGCCTACGAAAATGGCACAGAGCTGCAGGATCAGCTTAGCGACAGAAATGTCATCATTGAGCAACAGCAAATCAACGACCTTGCTGTGCCTGCCATGGGGGCAATGATCTTCGCATAACCCCCTTGCTTTTGTGGAACTGACCCCAACCTGGGGTCAGTTTACTTTAATAGTCAGGTCAGGAATGGAAAAAATTCTGGTAGTTTCTCGATAACTAATGGAAGAAACTTCAACGCCAGGATGCCGCTTAGTGCTCCGATAAGCCAACCCACCAGGACGTCTGAGAAGTAATGCAGTCGTAATGCCACCCTTGAGTAACCAACCAGGACAGCCCAAACAATTAGCCCAAGGAACAACAATGGATTCTGGAATTCCAGCGCCAGGAATGCGATCGTCATCGCGCGGGCGGCATGCCCCGATGGAAAAGAGTGAGGGTCAGTGACCCGATAGATGCTGCCCCATTCACCCTCAGGACGCGGGCGGCGTAACAGGAATTTGATGCCAAGCACAATCACTGCCAGGCTGGCAAGCCCAAATGCCCAAAGAATGGCGGTGGTGCGGATGGCTCCCCGTGTAAAAAACCAGACCAGGGTCAGTCCGATCAACCAATACCAAGAATCACAGCTGTGCCCAATCAGGGCGACTAACTTATGAGCGACACTTTTTTCATCTTTCAAAACAAGACGTGCTGAAATTTCTTCATCCACTTTTTGGATACGTTCAAGTAATTTCAATTTCATGCTTGCCTGCTTAGCGAGTGAAAAACGGAATGGCAGCAATAACCCCAAAGGCAACCAGCACCATCACAGCAGCCAGCCATACCTGCTGTTTAGACCGATTGTCTTCCAGCCGTGTGCCTGCATCGGTTCGGCGAAACGCCAGCAGCGGACCTGCCATATAAGCGAAGAAGAATCCCGCCAGCAAGCCACCAAGGTGCCCCCAATTATCTGTGTTGCTACCTGGTGAGATGCCGATAAACAGGTTTAGCACCAATACAAACGCCAGGTTCATCAGGATTCCCTGGCTTTGCTTGCCAAAAACCTGTCGGTTCTGCCAGATAAACACACCCTCTGCGGCGAGCAGCCCAAAAATCGCCGTGGAAGCTCCGAGAGAATTGAATCCACTCAAGACAAATGAGAGGACATTGCCCCCAAATGCACCAATTACATAAAGCAGGATAAAACGACCCTTGCCATAGAACGGCTCAATTTGACGGCCGAGAATACTCAGAGCGTACATATTGAACATCAGATGAATCAAGCTGGAATGCAGCAAAGCTGGCGTTAGAAACCGCCAGAATTCGCCTGCCAAAATTGCAGGGTTTATCTTACCCAATAACACAAAGAGCAGATCGAAACCATACACCCGTTCCATAACTTGCTGAACAACATAAAAGAGGACCGTAAGACCCAAAAGCGAATAAGTAAGCAAGGGAAATCCTGGCAACTGCCAGGGTTTCTTTACGCGCCCTGGCTTTTCCCCGAGATCTTCCGGGCGTGGTGGTTCAGACTGGAATTGAAACTCAGAGCCAGCCTCTGGTTTATTTTGTTCGGTCATAAATCTACCTTACGCGGAGTCGTTCGCATGTGTTCGGCACGGATGATTGCCTGGATGTCGTCAATTGTCTTATCAAGGTGATGTTCAGAATTAACCACCAGGTAGTCGAACTGATCTATCATGGCAAATTCCAACGCCGCGGTTTTAAAGCGGAGTTCCAGTTCTTCGGGGGTCTCACTACGGCGTTCGAGCAAACGGTTCACCCACTCATCGCGCGAACTTGCAGTCAGAAAGATCAGGATGGCTTCAGGGCAGATTTTGCGTATGGTCATCGCGCCTTGCACATCAAGCCGCATAATGACATCCTTCCCAGAGGCAAACGCTTCACGCACTTGCGATTTAGGGATGCCTTTGTAATCTGAATAGACATTGGCATGTTCCAAAAGCTCATCCGCTTCGATCATGGCTTCGAAGGTCTCACGTGAGACAAAGAAGTAATCCCGACCATCTACTTCATCCGGCCTCGGTGGACGCGAATTCATCGTGATCACGAAGTGGGTGTCAGGGTTCGTTTTTCGCAAAAGACCAACCACTGCATCTTTTCCGATTCCAGAAGGACCGGAGATAACGATCAGGAGTGGATTGGTAGGCGGGGTTCCAAATTGCATAGCTGGTTAGGCCATCCCTTCTTGCTGTTAGTTCTACCCATTATAAATTAGAAAAGGATTTCCTATCATGTTGATTAACCTTGCAGGTTTTCGCCCTTACGGAATCTAATCTATCAAAACCAAAAGTTGATCAAAACTACGCACAGTACGAACCTCCAGGAGAAATTCGTTCAAGCTGGAAAAACGTTTTCTCAACTCTTGCACAGCTGGTCCAACCGGGTCAGCGCCTGAAGCCCCACCACCTGGCGTGTCATTATATGAGCCGTGGAATGCAAAATATGCCTGGTTGATCTTTCGAAATCGGTAGCCATTCTCCCAGAAAAAGCTCCTTCTGGCTTCCATGTACTTTTCTGCATCATCAACCTTGCCTTCAGCCAACAAACCGTCCACTTTCAGCCGGGTTTCACGCATTTCTGCCCGGAAATTAAAGGGGTCAAGCGTTTCTGCGCCTTCAGGGAGAACAGTAGTGTGGGTGGGCATTGGCTGAAGGTAGCGCGGTGTTCGTTCGGGATAGAAGGTGATGATCAAATCAAGCCCGATTTCTTTGCCCGCCAGTGAAGCGGTAGTTTCATTGATCGTTCGCATCTGGTCATTAATGTAATACCGCATTCCCAGGGGGAAGAAGGTCAGGTAATTGTGGATCCATTCGTGGGCGACGGTTTCGGTCAGCCAGTTGAGATTGGTGGTGCGCATGACCATCGTGGGATAAGCCCCAATCCCTCCCACAGGTTCGACCAGTGCGGATAGGTCATAGTCCGAATAAATGCCTGTTTCGATCTCATCCTTTTCAACCGCATCCAATCCGGCATCGAGGCTGATGCTGAGTTCATTCCTGATTTCTGTGCGGGGAGAGATGATCAGGTTGAGAGGAAGGTCAGACACCTGGTAAAGGACAGGCGGCAGGATCTGCCCACCAAGCCCAAATCCAGCCTCTGCAAGAGTAACTTCAGTCTGGTTCTGCAAAACAGCTTCTGCTAATTTCGCAAGTCGATTCTGTTCAGTCTTCTTCTGGTCAAGAACAGATTTGGCTGCCTGGACCAATTTATCCCGTTCGGAAGAAAGATCATTTTGGGCAGCGATCAGATCTTGCTCGAGATTGATGACCTCCTCTGTTTCTGCTAACCAGGTCAGAACAACGTTAACTTGCTGGTCATCATCAAGAAAACGCTCGAGTTTGAGAGATGCACTGACAACTTTGTTGAAGAGAGCACTGACCTCCCATTCCACGAAGTCGAATTCAACACCCCTCGTATACTTGCGCAGTCCATCAAGGGGATTGACCGATTCGACGGAGGAAGCCACTACCAGTAACGCAATCGCAACCAACAATACCAGAATGCGTAAGCGATTTGCCAGCCTGTCCAGAGAGCTATCATTAAACATAGGGCGATTCTAACACTTGCAAGCATTCCTTTTCCAAGCTTACCAATCCATGCATAATCTGAAAGACCTTAGATAATATGTTTCATAAAACCTGCAGATTAGGTAAAATGCTTACTAGATTGCTGCGCATTGAAGGCAACAATCGGAATTGTGAGTTAAAAATGAAAAGTTCAACCAAAATCGTGCTGATTATCGCAGCCATTTTAATATTGTGTGTGGTGTGTTTGTGCCTCGTCATGATTGGCACAGGTGTCTTTTTTGCCCGCGGCGTCATTTCAACTTCGATGCCCATAATGGAAACGCCTTTCAGCGCTTTGGAAGCCACTCCCACTCCATTTGTCGATCCGAACTCACAGATTTTGGATCCAATGGAGCAGGATAAAGCTTCCCAAAGCTTGGAGGAGCTCAAGCAGAATACGGTCCCAATCAACGATCCGATCGACCTGGCAGCCAGATTGGGCGGAAAACCTAATGTGCCTGAAATGTTGATTGATACAGAGGCACCCTATTCGGTTGGCACTCAAAAGTCATTTTGGGCGACCAATACGGACACAAATGATAACTTTAAGGTCAACGCCACCCTGCGCTATGTGGGCGATAACATCTATTTCTGGATCGAGAACGGCGTACGGTTTGATCAGAACGATTTGAAGGAACTTGCTGACACCTTTGACCAGGAAATCATCCCAACCAACCGCGAGTTTTTTGGCAGGGAATGGAATCCGGGTGTGGATGGTGATCCCAGGTTCTATATTCTCTATGCCGGTAATTTGGGCGTCAGCCTGGCAGGTTATTATTCCTCCGCCGACGAGCTCCACCCGGACGCCCACCCTTACTCGAATGCGCACGAGATGTTCATGATCAGTTCAGATAACGTTGACCTCGGTGACAGTTACATCTACGGCACGATGGCTCATGAATTCCAACATATGATCCACTGGTACCAGGATAAAAACGAAGAAACCTGGGTCAATGAAGGCTTTTCAATGCTGGCCGAACATGTAAATGAATATGATGCGGGCGGTTTTGATTGGTCTTACATGGCCAACACCGACATGCAGCTCAACGATTGGGGCGGAGAAATCGGAGACAACGGACCGCATTACGGCGCAAGCTACCTATTTATGGTCTATTTCCTCGATCGATTCGGGGAAGACGCGACCAAATCGTTGGTACGCCAGGATGAAAACGGCTTTGTTGGGATTGAGAAAGTCATGAACGAACTCGCTCTGACCAACGCTACCACTGGTAAACCTTACACCGGGGAAGAAATCTTTGCCGACTGGGCTGTGGCGAATCTGCTGCAGGATACCGGTATCGAAGATGAACGTTATGACTACCAAACCTACAACCCGACTTATGTGGACATGGAAAAATCCGTTCTTGACTGCCCGGTGACTGTGAATGGCAGCGTTTACCAGTTCGGAGTGGATTATATCGAAATCGAGTGTGACAACCTGCAAAGCATTAAGCTCAACGCCTCGGAAGCAGTCAATTTGTTACCCTTTTCCGCTCCAAGCTCCGGCGAGTACTTTTTCTGGTCAAACGTGGGTGATGAGTCCAATGCATCCCTTTCCCAGACCTTCGATCTCAGCAAAGTTTCCGGTGATGCAGCACTAACATTCAAGACCTGGTATGACCTTGAAGAAGATTACGATTACATTTATGTCAGCGCCAGCACAGATGGCACCACCTGGGAAATTCTGGACTCCCAGAATTGCACCACAGCCAACCCCTCAGGCAACAGTTACGGCTGTGGCTGGAACGGACAGACTTCAGGCTGGATCGATGAGAAAGTTGATCTCACGGAATTTGTTGGCGGCCAGGTGACACTCCGTTTTGACTATGTAACGGATGCCGCGGTCAACGGCAAGGGCATGGCAATCGACGATCTTGCAATAGCGGCGATGGGCTATGCCACGGACCTCGAAACTGATTTGGGAGGTTGGACGGCTGAGGGTTTTGTACGTGTGCAGAACAGACTGCCCCAAACAATGAATGTCAGCGTCGTAACCTACTCAAACACTGGCGTTTCCGTGAATCATTTTGCATTCCAAGGTGAATTCGTCATCAAAGGCTCTGACATTTTCGGAGATGACGTCGAAAAAATCGTTTTGGTAATCTCCGGCACGACCCCCTTCACGAGGGAAAAAGCGAATTACACGATTGATCTTGAGTAACAAATCTTGAGAAAAAAAACAGAGGCTGAAAAATTTTCAGCCTCTGTTTCATTTTATCGGTTGAACTAAACGCTTCCGATCGCGTCTACCAGCTCATCATAAACGCTGAAGTAAGGCAGGATACCAATAAGATCCATCGACTCACGCACATTCTGACATAAGCCAACCAAGGTCAAACTACCTCTTCCGCGCTTTTTTAGCTCTTTTTGGACGCGAATAATCGACCACCAGCCAGCACTCGAAACAAAATCAATATCGCTCATGTCAATGATGATCGCCTTGTTTTTGTCGATCAAATCTGTCAGAACCCGTTCAATGTCTGGAGCAACAGCGCTATCGATCCGACCAAGCCCCTTGACCACACAAGCGCGTTTATATTCAGTTACTTTGAAGTCCATAATCACCTCGTTTTCGCTAATCGACTAATAACAATTATTATAACATCTTCCGGCTTCGCTTCGGCTTGTTGTAGCATTTGTCTCATGTATAATAGGTGCCTATGCGTTACCACATCTGGACAGAAGGCTGTCAAATGAATGTCGCGGATTCAAGCCGCCTCTCAAGGGCGCTTGATTCTCTCGGTCTGAGCGTAGCTACAGACGTCAATCAGGCTGATCTGATCATCCTGAATACGTGCGTGGTCCGTCAGAGCGCTGAAGACCGTGCGTTGGGTCGCCTAAACTCGCTCAGACCGCTCAAGCTTGCAAACCCCAACCTTTTGATCGGTTTAATGGGCTGCCTGATCGGCATCCATGGCAACCAGGCGCTTGAAAAGCGCTTCCCATGGGTGGACATCTTTGCCGCTCCTTCTGACCCCGAGCCCTTTCTGCGCGCCCTCGAAGAGCGTTTACAGATGGATGGATCGGAAGCCTGGCGCAGACAAGTGGACGAAGTGCTGGATGACGAGTTCGGCCTAAGGCTGGAAGAAGCCCACACCGTTTCAGAAAATTTGCCCATCGTGCTTGGCTGTTCACACGCTTGCACCTACTGCGTCATTCCAAGCAAACGAGGCAAGGAACGCAGCCGTGACCCACAAAAAATTCTCCAGGAAGCCAGAAGCCTGGTTGCTGGCGGCGCCAGGGAATTGGTTCTCTTAGGGCAGATCGTTGACCGCTTTGGTCTCGATCTTGAAGGCAACTACCACCTTCCCCAACTGCTCGCAGATCTTTCGGAAATTCCGGACCTGCTCCGGTTGCGCTTCCTGACCTCACACCCCAACTGGATGACCGAAGAGCTGATAGACGCTGTGGCTGCCCTGCCCAAGGTCATGCCGCACATTGAAGTTCCGCTGCAAGCAGGCGATGACGAAGTCCTCAAGATGATGCATCGCGGCTATACGAACAACCAATACCGCGAACTGGTCACCCAGATTCGCGAGCGTATTCCCGGAGTCTCGATCGGCACCGACATCATCGTCGGTTTCCCAGGCGAAAGCGAAGCGGCTTTTATGAACACCTACGACACGCTGGCTGAGCTCAAGCTGGACGTTGCCCATCTCGCGCGCTACTCCCCACGACCCGGAACATATTCAGCCCGTCTACTTCCCGATGACGTCCCTGCTGAAGAGAAAATGCGCCGTTTTAGAGCGCTTGAGGACCTGCAAAAAGAGGTTGTGGGCAGTCTCAACGCTGCCTATCTCGGACAATCCATCCCCGTGCTATTTGAAGGAAAATCCAAGAACCGCTGGCGCGGCAGAACCCCCACCAACCGGCTTGTTTTCGTCGAAACTGATCAGGATTTATTGGGTCAGGAATTGGATGTGAAGATCAATTGGACCGGTCCCTGGTCCTTGCTTGGGCAATTGTACGAATAAGAGTCAATCCTCAGCCTGGCACCTCTCCACCGTCATTCTGTTTTGTTATCGTATTGGCATAAATCCAGGATCGGACAGATGGCACACTTCGGCCTGCGAGCCTGGCAGATCTCACGCCCGAGATCGATCAAGTTCAAATGTAAACTGCCAAAATCAGCGGGGTCAGCAATCTGTTCCATGTAAGCGTGTGTCTTTGTGATGTCCAGCTCCTTTGGACGTAAACCGATGTGCCCGGTAACGCGGTAGATATGCGTGTCCACCGGAAAGGCGGGCATCCCCAACGCGAACACCATTACGATCGCGGCGGTTTTGGGACCCACCCCACGCAGCCTGACCAGCCAGTCGCGCGCTTCTTCTGTGTCTTTTTCTTTCAGCCAATCCAAATCGATCTCGCCGCGTTCTTCGCTGATATCCCGTAAAGCAGCCTGGATGTTCGGACCTTTTTGGTTCGCCAAGCCGGCTACGCGAATGACATATTGCAGTTCGGCCGGGTCGGCATCCCGCACAGTTTCCCAATCAGGATAGCGTTCCTTCAACGCCTGGAAGGCTTTGTCGCGGTTGATGTCGTTTGTGTTTTGGGAAAGAATCGTGCAGACCAGTTCATCGACCGCTGGCAATTCTACATGCCAGGTCGGTGCTCCAAATTTATTCCGCAGTCGCTCCTGCACCTGGGCCATGCGCTGACGGTGTTCCTGGAACTGATCCATGCCCCTTACCAGGTCTTCTTGATCTCTATTGGCAGTGTAGTTCTGATCTCACCAACCTCAAGACCGCGCCAATTTCTCAATACTGGCATATTAAAGTTGCGGAAAGCTTCGCTTGCCATCTCCTCATCAAAACCGAGTGCCGTTAGCAGGGCAACAATCAAGGCGTAGGTCGCCCGCCGGTTTGGATCGCCGTCGCTGATCTGGATTGCCACGCCAATTCCAGGCGAGCCTTTTCCGCAAGCACCAGGCATCAGGCTGACCATCTGATAACCCTCTGCCCCACCTTTTACCGCCGCTTTCCCTTGCATCACGTTCATCGAAACGCTGTCAAAGGCTCCAGGTCCTGCCACCATCTCCGGATAAGCCATCATGGCATGGGTGATCTTCTTGCACGCATTCGCGCGTACTTCTCCCAATCCAACGGGTTCTGCCAGGCGTGCCATCGCCAGGGCAAAATGATTCAAAGGCATCGCAAACACCGGCGCGCTGCAGCCATCAATTCCAACATGCATATCTTCCGGCTCTACTGCACACATTTCTGCGACAGTTGTGAGAATTCTCTGCTGCAAGGGGTTGTCCATGGAAAGATAATTTTCCTTGGAGTAATCATGCAGGAGCGCCTGCGCAAGCATGCCGCTGTGTTTTCCTGAACAGTTGTGACGATAGGGTGTGGGTTCCTCGCCACGTTCGCGCATCGCAAGTACAGTTGCCTTATCCGACGGCCAGTGAACCCCGCATTGAAGATCGGATTCTTGCAGACCGACCTTCGCGTGGATTGAGCGCAGAACACGCACGTGCTCATCGGTTCCATGGTGAGAGGCACACAGAATGGCAAGCTCTTCTTCATTCAATCCAAAGTGTTCCGGACCGCCATCTTCCACGAACGGGAGTACTTGGAGAGGCTTCATGGAACTGCGCGGATAAGTGAGCAGGTTTGGATCTCCGAGAGACGCGAGCAGATTACCAGTTGGATCCACCACAGCCATAGCCCCAAAGTGGACGCATTCCACGGTATCGCCCCTTGTCAACTCAACAACCGGTTCAAAACCTGCTAAAGTTTCTGCCATTCACATTTCTCCCTATGCCTGGTTCAGTTCGTAATAGGTTGTCAGACCCCATCTTAGACGATTGAAGAACAATTCGCCTTCCGCGGGTGAGTATTCGATGCGTTTTAATATGCGCGGGATCAGTTCGAGATAAGTATCCAGATCGGCATTCTTCTCTTTTAGGACGGCGATTGAGTTTTGGATGAAAGTCATCAATTTGCCCATCGTCCGCACCTGCTCCTGCGTGACCAAGCCAGCCCGCGAGGATACGATCTGGTAACCTTTGAATGCCCTGGAGGCTAGCAGTTTCATGTCTGTTGCCCATGCAGTGGGATCGGAATAGGCTAAAAATGGCGGTTGGTTGACCATTACGCTGTCGCCTACGAAAATCACTTTTTCCTGCGGTAATATCGCCCAAATCCCCGCCACGTTTGAACCAGGATGATGTTCCAAAAAGACTTCTGCACCGCCGAAGAAGAGATTCATGTTCTGATCAAAACTGATCTCGGGGGAATATGGTCGGCTGGAGGAGCTGATCTGCTCATGACCCTCACCAGAACCCAGCAGCTCTTCCTGCAGTTTGACAGCCTGTTGGCGTGGTCTTGCAGGGAGAAGGTAATCGGATTGAGAAACGATGATGCAGTCACAGCCCTTGGCGCTCAAGGTACGGTCGTACTGTGTGTCGAGCAGGACCAAAAACATGGAATCGGATTTTGCGCTGCGATTGCCCCAGGCTTTGTGATCATCGGTGCGGTAAGGGGAATCGATCAGAATGTTGCCCTCTTTCGTTTGAATGACGCCTGTATAAAGACCTAACGCGTTTTGCTGGATCGAGACAGTTGGGGTTAATTCCTGCATAGGGACTCCTTTTTTACTTCTGCCCATTATAGCCAAAGTCAGGGTTAATCGCCAATCACTCACATTTTACGGGTCACACCTGGGAATTTCTGACATGTCTTGGACTTTTGCGTTGAGTTCGAATCCAAAATATGGAGTCGGGTCGAGCGTATTCCGGATCTCGAGTTCGTTCAAGTAATTCCCGCTGCCATCATCCATGACAATCGAAAAATGCAGATGAACACCCACTGGCCTATCTGGATCGCCCGAATAATCACCTTGGAACCCCAATAAATCACCTGCATAAATTGGCTTGTCATACGTTCCCGGCGGAAAAGCGCTCTCAATGAAGGAATTTCCTTCAGCATCTGCCAAATGGGTCATGTAAAGCCAAATTTGCCGGCTTGGGTCAAGCGGATCCTGCGGGATGCGGATGATCAGGCTGGACCGCCAACTCTCTTCTCTCGTCAGGAAGCCGTCGTAAGGCGCGTAAACGGGCGTCTTGCCCGGCTCAGTTCCCCCAAAGATGTCAATTCCCTGGTGCCGGTGAAAGGGTTTGAAAGAATCGCCCCAAAGGTAACCAATAAAGCCTTTGCTGGGCAACAAAAATGGTGCGTCACCACATCGGGTCAGTGCATCTGCTTCAAACTCGGGGTGTCGCTCCGGATTGCGAATGTAATCGATCACCATCTTATTTCGTCCACCAAGATAAGTTCGCCCAAGCAGATACAAACCAGCCAAACCTATCAAGCCCATAACCAAAACAACCAGGAGACAAGCCTTCCGTGGGAGTTTGTGCGCCTTGGTAGTTGCCTCGTTTTCCATAACCGCTGATTATAATGTCGTTTTGAGTTTGGTCCTGGCAAACCTTGAATCAGTCATTGAATCCCAATCTCAAACTTCATACAATACTAAATGGAACAAATTAATCGAACACGACGTCTTGATTAATGCAAAACAATGATTTTGATCTAGCAAAGGAGTAAAAATGAAAAAGAGACACATTTTAGTGATCGTTATGCTACTGGCTATGCTCTTCCCGGCAGTTGTGGGTATCAGTAAAGTTCAGGCAGCATATCCAAGTTTTACTATCAGCGAAGTTAAGAAAGACGAGTCAGTCACTATTCTGACCCAGGACATGCCCAAAAACCTCGACTGGAAAGTTCTGATGGGCGAATACAACACCAAAGGTGAAAAGGGTATCGAAGCTGCCACTTTCAATTCTGGTGCTGGCGGTTCCATGTCTGCTACTGTCAACATCCCCGCTGCCCTGAAAGGTCGGGCGATGATCTCAATCCGGATTGAAAGCCTAACTGGTGGCTATTACTATTACAACTGGTTCTGGAATGATAAGGACAATGGCACATGGCCAGCCGAAACCCCAGCACCAACAACGACACCTGCCCCTACGACAACCCCAGCTCCGACCACAACTCCCGCACCAACCAGCACACCTGCTCCTGCTGTGAAGTATCCTTACTTCAACATTGTTGCGGTTGAAAAGGACAAGACTGTCTCAGTGGAAGGTAAAAACTTCCCTGCGAACACAGAATTCACCGTTCTCATGGGCAAAATGTGGACCATGGGCATCAAAGGCACAGAAGCTGGCACATTCAGCAGCGGCACCGGTGGCGACATGTCAGCCACGTTCAATATTCCAGCGGCACTGGCGGGTTATAGCAGGATTTCCATCCGCCTGCAGGCAAAAACCGGTGGTTGGTACGCTTACAACTGGTTCTGGAACAACACAACCGATAACTAATCAGTCACCTAAAGGGACTCAGGACCGGCCTTAAAACCGGTCCTGATTTTTTACCTTGACAAGACAATGTGGTATGATTTTGCGCGAATATGAACAACAAAATTACTATCATCGAAGGACCGACCCCCGTTTTTGAGAGGCTCTCAGGCGACCCTGAACATAGAGAAGAACTCAGCTGGGCAGTCGGAATATTGGAAGGTCCGTTCCTTTACGACACCTTTCTGACCACGTTGCGCACCTTTGACAGCAACAAACTGCTGGAACGCTGCAAGGCAGCCTGGGAAGCCAAACAGACCATGTTCCTTGAGTATAAGGATGAAATTGGGTTGCGCAAAGAAGATCCCATCATTGCCGCACGGGCACTCACCGTGGAAGAAGGGGACATGCTGCTGCTGTGGGTCCGGCGCGAGCTTGATACTGAGCACGCCAGTGATTTTGTCGACTTTAACGATCTGGAAGATTAGTCTTATCTTCCCACAAAGCAAAAAACCACCTTATTGGTGGTTTTTTTTTGCCCCAGGAGGGAATCGAACCCCCAGTCTAGGCGTTAGGAGTGCCTCGCTCTATCCATTGAGCCACTGGGGCGCGCAGAGATTATATCACTGCTAAGGCAGATAGTCCCATGGGCTGACCGGCATACCGCCATAACGGATCTCAAAATGCAGGTGGGCACCAGTTGAATTGCCGGTTGAGCCTGCTGTGCCTATCACGCTGCCCTGGAAGACGTTATCGCCACAATTGACACGGACGTTTTCAAGGTGTTCATACCAGGTGGTGAAGCCATTACCATGATCAATCATCACAAAATTTCCATACCCGCCATTAAGCCACCCTGCGTAAAGGACCGTTCCACTGTCGGCAGCAAATAATGCTGAACCAATCCCAGCTCCAATGTCAATGCCGTTATGCCCTGGACCAAAATGGTTGCCCGAGATCATGTGGACTGCTGATGGCCAGATGAAGTAGCCACTCCCCGTGAGCCCCACCCCTGCGAGCGAACAAGCTCCAGGTCCCGAAAAACCACTGATGAGATTGCCGCTTTCATCGGTTGTGACCGCAGCAAAGGTGATATTGACCAATTCCCTGTTTCCACCCGGCACCATAACAACTGTGCCCGGATTGATCTGGGGGTTGGAAAGGTCAAGATCGTTGCCAATGAAAAGCAGGATATCTTCGATATCAGCACCGTAGCGAGAAGCAACTGAGCTAAGGTCGTCGCGGCTGCGCCAGGTGTGAAGAATTCCATTGGTCGGGGGAATGGTGAGGGTTTGCCCGGGCATAAGATTGTCGGATTTATCCTGCAGGATGTCATAATTTGAATAGAGCACTGACTCGACGCTCAAACCAAATTTCTCCGCGATGCCCCAGACAGAATCTCCACTTTGGACAGTATAAGTGGTCGGGACTGTGCGTAATTCATTAGAGATTTGGGTGTTGGGGTCCGAGCCGCGAATTAAACCGTTCGTTTCTTCAGTTGGTGAGAAGGCAGGTAGCGGCACCTCCAGCACTTCGGGATCATCCGCAGGCAAGCTGCCGACTTCCACAACACGTTGGTAGCTCGCCATAGACTCGGCGATTTCAGGCTGCCAAAAAAGGAATGAAATCAGGCCAGCACACACTGCTGCGGCCAAAATCCAACCAATTGCCCCCAATAAGCGCCCCGATGATGATGGCGCCTTCGAATAATCCTTCTGTGTCATGAGCTTTTCACAAATCCTATGGCAGAAATTACATGTCCGCCAGGTTCTCCAGGAACTCCGCGTTCGTCTTGGTTCTTTCCATTTTTTGCAGGATCGCTTCGGTAGCGACTGCGGTATCCATGCCTGCCCCCTGGGGAGGATTGGAAACCATCTGCAAGTACATTCTACGCATCAACCAGACTCTTTGCAAGGTTTCAGGGCTCATCAACAGGTCTTCACGTCGCGTGGATGACTTTTCAATGTCGATCGCGGGGAAGATGCGGCGCTCCTGCAGGCGGCGGGAAAGGATCATTTCCATGTTGCCAGTGCCTTTGAACTCTTCATAGACCACGTCGTCCAACCTCGAGCCGGTATCTACCAGCGCGGTTGCAATGATTGTCAGGCTGCCGCCATCTTCCAGGTTGCGGGCTGCGCCAAAGAAACGCTTGGGAGGATAGAGAGCTGAAGGATCCATTCCACCAGAAAGCGTTCGCCCGGAGGGATTAACCACCATGTTATAAGCACGAGCCAGACGAGTGAGGGAATCCATCAATATGACCACGTCCAGGCCATTTTCGACCAAACGCTTAGCGCGATCCAGCGAAATTTCTGCCATCCTCACGTGGGAGGATACAGGTTCATCAAAGGTGCTGGCGATAACCTCCGCTTCAACAGAACGGTCCATATCGGTGACTTCTTCAGGACGCTCGCCGATCAGCGACATGATCTGGCGTACTTCCGGATTGTTGACGCTTATGGCGTTGGCAATGTCTTTCAGGATCGTGGTCTTGCCCGCTTTCGGAGGTGAAACGATCATGGCACGCTGACCGCCGCCAATCGGAGCCACCAGGTTGATCATACGGGTGGCCAGGTTGAGTGGGTCATATTCCAGATTGAGAAGTTTATTTGGAAAAATTGGGGTAAGGTTCTCGAATTTTGGGCGCTTTCGGGCTTCGTCAGGGGTCAAACCATTGATCGACTCAACTTTCAGCAAACCGTGGTGACGTTCGGATTCTCTGGGCGGTCTGACATGCCCAATAACAAGATCGCCTGATCGCAACTCGTAGCGGCGCAACTGAGCCTGAGATACATACACGTCTTCCGAGCCGATCCGATAGTTCGCGCGCAAGAATCCGATGCCCTCATTCATGATCTCAAGCACGCCACCGCGCATCTCAAGACCTTCGGCTTCAGCGAGGGATTGAGCAATTTTTATGATCAACCCTTCACGTTTGAGCCTGTTTATGTTCGGAATATTCAGATCTTTTGCAATTTTTGAAAGTTGTTTGACTGTTTTCTTTTCAAGCTCAAATATGTCCATGTCTCACTCACCACGATTGTTACGATGTTTCCACCCTCGCATAGGACCCGTACTACAAATCAGGGACCGACAATTCCAAAAGACTAGAGAAGCACAATTTCCATTTAGTTATCAAGGATTGTAATAGAGGATGGCGGGGTTGTTAAATAGAATTTTTCAATTATATGGTGATTATAACCGTTTTGTTCGATTGCGCAAGTCACAATTTCACTAAGGGATGCACAGAAGCTCCCTGCCCGTCCCCATTTCAGACAATTACAGCTCCCTTTCTCGCATGCTATAATTTGTAGACCAATTGAAAGTGAGCAATATCCTTATGGCGCGGAGTACGACCACATCTAAATCCAGGAAAACGACTGGAAACAAAAAGAAAACCAACACTTCATCCCCTGCTCCGAGCCGTGCCAGGAAAAGCACCTCACAATCTACACGATCCAGAACTTCTACGGCGAGAAAAACCTCATCTCCCCGCAATAAGATCACCCCACCTGCACCACAACCACTTTCGGCTGAACGAAAAGTTGATATCGCTGGCATTATTCTTATTGTGATAGGTCTCTTGACTCTCATGAGCCTTATGACCTCCTCTTCAGGCGGTCTAACGCGGTCCTGGACGAGCTTTCTGCTTCGTTGGATTGGTTGGGGAGCTTACGCCTTGCCGCTAGTTTTGCTGCTGATCGGCACCTGGTTTCTTCTTTCCAAGATGGATCGGTTTCCGAATGTTTCATCAGAACGCGTCATCGGTGTCGTCCTGATCTTTTTCAACTTACTGACGTGGTTCCAACTGATAGACGTCAGTTTTGGGGGCGTGTCCGACCCTCCTGGTGGTGGGCTACTTGGCGGAGCGGTCTACAATGCGTTGGAAAACGGACTTGGCAAAGCCGGCACAGGTATCGTCCTGATTGCCTGGTTGCTTGTGGCACTGGTTCTTCTAATTGACCTCTCCATGTCGGACCTGGTGAGTTGGCTGGCAGAGAAATTCAAGCACAGCCACTCCAGATTCGCGGATTTTATCCGTGATAAAGCCGAGCAACACAGGCAGAAAGCTGAAAGAGGAAACGAGTCTACTGACTTTGAAGAACAAGAAATTTCAAACCCACAGGCGAGTCCAATTGAGCCCGGTCCAACCCATTCTGTTTCCAGTCCATTGGAGATAGAAGCACCAACGCCTGAAAAAACCTGGATATTGCCTGAACCAGAAGAGATTCTTAATCCAGTCCAAAAGGCTCCGGTTGATGAGGAGTCCGATGAGGACAAGGCGCGCGTGATCGAAGAAACCTTGCGTTCTTTCAACGCGCCAGGCAAGGTCGTCGAGATCAGGCGAGGTCCAACGATCACCATGTTCGGCGTGGAACCGGAATACAACGAAGGCCGCACAGGGCGCACGCGGGTACGTGTGAGCAATATTACCCGCCTGGGTGATGACTTGGCAATGGCGCTCAAAGCATCGCGAATTCGCATCCAGGCGCCAGTTCCAGGTAAGGGCTACGTGGGTATTGAGGTACCCAACCTAAAAACCAGCATGGTATCCATGCTGGAACTGGTAACAAGCCTGCCCTTCCAGAACCACAAATCTCCCCTCCGATTCGCTCTTGGCAAGGACGTAACAGGCATTCCAACCACCTCGGATCTCACCGCCATGCCGCACCTCCTGATCGCTGGCACCACCGGCTCAGGCAAATCGGTCTGTGTGAATGCGATTCTCACTGGCTACTTGCTCACTCTCAACCCGGACCAACTACGGCTGTTGCTGGTGGATCCTAAAAGAGTGGAATTTTCGGTCTACAACGGCATCCCGCACCTTTTGACAGATGTGATCATGGACCCGGAAAAAGTCGTGGGTGCCTTGCAGTGGATGTTGCGTGAGATGGACCTGCGCTATCGCATCTTTGAGAATTTTGGCGTACGCAACCTTGAAGAATACAACAAAAAAACCAGCACTGAAGGCGGCAAAACACTTCCCTACATTGTTGTGGTGATCGATGAATTAGCAGACATGATGCTGCTTGCGCCTGACGAGACTGAACGCTCCCTGACCAGGCTTGCTCAGCTGGCACGCGCCACGGGCATCCACCTGATCATCGCCACTCAGCGCCCATCAGCGGATGTGATCACTGGTCTGATCAAGGCCAACTTCCCGGCAAGAATTGCTTTTGCGGTAGCTTCCAACGTTGACAGCCGCGTCATCCTGGACCAGCCCGGTGCGGAAAGGCTGCTTGGTCGTGGCGACATGCTCTTCCAGGCGCCGGATGCTCCTGCCCCTGTCAGGCTGCAAGGTGCGTACGTTTCTGAAGAGGAAGTATCCCGCCTGGCGCGCTTCTGGCAGGCACAATCTGTTGCCAACGGTGCCCCAGAACGCCCGGATAAAGCACTGTACACCAGCGGTAACAGCCTTCCACTGACCCAGGAACCACTTTGGAAAGAACTTCAAAAGGATCCGGATGAGGATCCAATTACCGAAGAAGCTCTTCGCATCATCCGCAAGGAAGGACGTGCTTCCGTCTCAATGCTGCAGCGGAAATTGCGAATTGGATATACACGCGCGTCGCGTTTGGTTGAAAAGTTGGAAGAACAAGGTATTATTAGTGAAGCCCATCCTCAAACGGGCTCGCGAGAGGTCCTGGACTGGGGCGATTATCCCCCACTAAAGGAAGAATAGACCTAAAAGGTCAACATCACCGCAAAGTCGAAGGTTTCTTCGACCCATTATGGTAATTTGGGTTGCGGGATTCTGATTCTGGGTCTATAATCAGTGCCAAATCTTAATTCGGAGTTCAATCAATGTCAGACAACGACGCCATTAGTATGCAGGAGCAAAACCAGGAGAACGAAAAAGAACAAACCATGGAAAGTTTGATGGGAGAATATCTCAATTCTGAAGACTTCTCTTTCCAAATGCCAGTCGCGGGCGAAATCCGTGACGGCATCATCGCCAGCATTTCAGGATCACAGATCCTGGTTAGTGTTGGTGCCAAATCAGAGGGATTAATCGTCGGAAAAGAATTTGAGGCGATCCCCGCAGAAGTGCTGGCTACTTTCGAGGTTGGCAAAGCCATCCCTGTTTTTGTGGTCACCCCACACGATCAGGAAGGCAACCTAATTCTTTCGTTTGTTCGCGCAGTTGAAGAGCAAAGTTGGATCGATGCCGAAGCAGCGCTGGCATCTGGCGAGAGCTTTGAATCAACTGTTGTTGGTTACAACAAGGGAGGGTTGCTGGTCCCGTTGTCTACAATACGTGGTTTCATCCCCGCATCCCAGCTCAGTCTAAGCCGCAGGTTAACCATGACCGGTGAGACCCCCGAAGCTAAATACAAGAGCTTTGTTGGTGATGCCGTTTCAGTGTGTGTCATCGAAGTCGATCGTGAGCGCCATCGCCTCATCCTCAGCGAACGTGCCGCCAGCACCGAAACGCGCGACCAGATCCGTGACAAGGTCCTCGAAGAACTGGCTGAAGGCGAAGTCCGCAAGGGTCGTGTCACCAGCCTGGCTGATTTCGGTGCTTTTGTCAACATCGGCGGAGCAGATGGACTGGTCCACATGTCCGAAATTTCCTGGGACCGCGTGGTCAACCCCAATGAAGTCCTCAAGGTAGGCGAAGAAGTCAAGGTAAAAATCATCAGCATTGACCGCGAACGACGCCGTATCGGCTTGTCCATTC
The DNA here is from genome assembly GCA_035388405.1 of Anaerolineaceae bacterium. Classification (GTDB taxonomy): domain Bacteria; phylum Chloroflexota; class Anaerolineae; order Anaerolineales; family Anaerolineaceae; genus Mesolinea. The sequence goes on along the minus strand of DAOOPV010000004.1, from coordinate 51,791 downwards.
GCCAACTGCTGGGAGACCCATGGTCAGAGCAGGTTAAAAATCTGAAGGTTGGTCAATTGGTCGAAGGCGAAATTACCCGTTTGACCAGTTTCGGCGCTTTTGCCCGCCTGAACCTTCCTGGAGATCTGGAAGGTTTGATCCATATTTCCGAGCTGAGTGACCGCCGCGTGGATCACCCCAAGGAAGTCGTCAAAGTCGGTGATGTGGTTACATTACGCATTCTAAAAATCGAGGATGAAGATCATCGCATCGGTTTGAGCATGCGCCGCGTGGACTCACCCGCTTATGCAGACTCCGACTGGAAGTCCCTGGCTGCCGATTTCGACCTGAACCCCAGCACTGAAGGCGAGACCATCGCCACCATGCTTGGCGAAGCAACCCCTGAACCCGTCGAAGAAGTGAAAGAGGTCGTGGAAGAAGTCGTTGCTGAAGTTCCCGAAGTTGTCGCAGAGACCGTTGAGGAAGTTCAGGAAGCTAACGAAATCGTTACTGAAGTTCCCGAAGCTGTCGTTGAGACCGTTGAGGAAGTACAGGAAGTCGTGGAAGAAGCCGCCGAGACGGTTGAACCCAAAGCCGACGAGGAAATCAAAGAAGACTAGTTTTTCAACAAGGAGAAGCGCCGGTTTTTGCCGGCGCTTTTTGATACCTATGTACTTTATCCTCGATGCTCACCAGGACCTTGCTTATAACATGACCGTTCTCGGTCGTGATTATCGACTGCCGAATGCCCAGACCCGTTTACACGACCGGCAGACCGGCATAGACAAGCATGGCGGAGCGTCTCTGCTTGGCTTGCCTGAATACAACGCCGCCAACGTAGGACTGGTTTTTGGCACACTTTTTTCGGCGCCAGAACGCCGTTGCAACCCGAACTTTTTTGGCGAAGAGTACTATAGCACTCCGGCTGAAGCCCATCGCATCTACTGGAACCAGCTGGATTACTACCATAAACTTACGGAGACCCAACCCGACGCCTATCGCCTTGTGCTCACCAAACCACAGCTCAAGAGGCATCTCGAACTTTGGCAATCCCAACCAGACACACTGAAGCCAATCGGTATTGTTCCCCTGATGGAAGGAGCAGAAGGCATCGTCGATTTGGACGAACTTCCAGCCTGGTGGGAACACGGTCTGCGGATTATCGGGTTAGCCTGGGCTGGCAATCGCTTTTGTGGCGGAACCCGGGAACCTGGCAAGCTCACCGCTGAAGGCAGAGATCTTATCCACGCGATGGCAGAGGTCGGATTTGTGCTCGATCTTTCCCACATGGACGAGCCAGCAGCGCTTGACTGCCTTGATCTTTTCCCCGGCCAGATCATCGCCAGCCATGCCACCGCTGCAAAACTGGTGAAAGGATACAACTCGAACAGACTCTTGAGCGATGAGGTGATTGAAAAGCTGATCGCTCGCGATGGAATCATTGGAGTATCTCCGATCAACGCGTTTCTCAACGCCGATTGGAAAAAAGATGGTGGCAAACCTGCCACATCGCTTCGGTTGGTGGCAGAACAAGTCGATTACATCTGTCAAATGGCAGGCGATGTCCGTCACGTAGGCATCGGCACTGATTTTGACGGCGGACTTGGATTTGAAGACGTACCCGCAGAAATTGACACTATTGCTGATCTGCCGCTCCTGTTCCCCTTCCTCGAAGAATTAGGGTATGATTCAGAAGCAATTGAAAAGATCTCTTCGGGTAACTTCCTCGAAATGATCCAAACCACACTGCCGGAATAAGGCAAAGGAAACTTTTTGAACCAACCAGATGTTTTGCTAGACCCCAACAACCCCAGGAAAACTGTGAAAGCCGGAACCTTTCCGAAGTTCCAGGTAAGGGCAGGGCTCACCGGTTTATTGTCAGGTTTTTTGATCCTCCTGACAGGATTGCGTCCGGATCTTTTCGGACTTGACCGGGGACGGTACATCGGTTTTGTTCAGATCATCGTCATCCTGCTCGGAATCGGACTGATGACGCTTTCCGCCACTGCCTTGCTGATCGCGTTTTGGAATGGTGGCCCAAAGTCACTCCGGGCGGACTTCGGCACGCGCATCATTGCCACAGGTTACGTGATCTGTTCCTTTACCGCGCTGGCGGATGCCTTCGGCTTTGGCACAAACCCACTGCCTTATGTGCTGCTTGGCACACTGCAGTCACGTGGTGTGATGATTGGCATATTTGTGATCTGTGTAGGACTTTTATTGATCATTCGACCCAAAAAGTATCTTTCCAAAGTACAAAGTGTGCGTAAACACCACAGATCCTGATCCCCATGCCCATTGATCTAAATCAAAATCTTCAACAAATACAGCTTAAAAACGGATTGCGGGTGATGCTCAAGGAAATCCACACCGTCCCGGTGACGAGCACCTGGCTTTGGTATGGAATTGGCTCCAGGAATGAACTCCCGGAAAAGACTGGATTGAGCCATTGGGTGGAACACATGCAGTTCAAAGGCACTCACAAGTTCACAGGTGATGATATCGACAGCCTGGTAGCACGTGTTGGAGGTTATGCCAACGCCTTTACCAGCCCAGATTGGACAACCTATTTTGAGACAATGCCGTCAGCCCATCTGCATGCCACCCTCGAGCTTGAAGCCGACCGCATGATCAACAGCCTGTTCGACCCTGAGGACGTGGAGACGGAACGCACTGTCATTATCTCCGAACGCGAAGGCTCCGAGAATTACCCTGAATTTCGACTGGATGAAGCCGTGCAAATGCATGCCTTCCAGCAGCATCCCTACCGCAATGAGGTCCTGGGCTCCAAAGAGGATCTGCTCGGCATCACCCGGGATGATCTCTACAAGCACTACCGTAAACATTATCAACCTTCGAACGCGATATTGTGCATCGCTGGCGATATTTCACCTAATTCAGTCCTGGAAGAGGTTGAAAATCTGTTTGGCGGTATCCCTTCATCTCCTCTTTCCAAGAGTATTCCAACCCCTGAAAAATCGCTCAATCCCGGGAATCAGCTCGAACTGGAGGGTCCTGGAGAGGCACACTACTTGGAAATTGCCTGGCGCTGCCCAGCTGCGAGGGACCCGGATTTCTTTGCCTACACCATCATCGAAAGCCTCCTAAGTGGACCTTCATCCTTGAATATGTTTGGCAGCGGAGATATCAATAACCGCACTTCTAGGCTTTATCAAGCCCTGGTTGAAGAGGATTTTGCTGCCTCCGTGTTTGGTGACCTTTCCGCCAATATCGACCCGGGTGTTTACAAAATATTTGCCACCATCCGACCCGACGGCGACCCTTGGGCAGCGCTCAAGATTATCAATGAACAGATACGCCAGATAACCGCACATGAGTTGAGTCAGAGAGAGATTGACCGGGCAATTAAGCAAGCCAGCGCACTTTTCGCGTATGGTAGCGACAATATTACCAACCAAGGTTTCTGGATGGGCTATTCCAGCTCTTTTGCAGACTACCAATGGGTTGCCGAGTACCTCACCCGCCTTAGGTCAGTGTCCCCCAGCCAGGTTCTCAGGACTGCCCAAAATTATTTGCGGGAAGACCAGCGGGTTGTTGGAATCTACCGGGCGACCAAAACGCAGGGGGATTTGTGAACACCTCAATGCCCGATTCCAAAACCATTCTGCGTGAAACCTGGAAAAATGGCACAACCTTGCTCGCCTACCCCAATCTGACCAGTCCAGCAGTTTATTTTACTGGCTACATGCAGCCTGGCGCGATTGCTGATCCTGAAGAAATGTTCGGTCTGGCATCCTTTACAACCGATATGTTGATGACCGGGACAAAGCAGTTGAACTTCCAACGCCTTCACGACAAGATAGAAAGCATTGGCGCATCGCTCTCACTGGGCACAGGACATCTTTCAACCACCTTTTTCGGTCAGTGTCTCAGGGAAGACCTGGAGACGGTCTGGAATTTACTTGTGGAGGTCATCCAGGAGCCTGCTTTCGCGGAAAAGCAATTCAAGCGAGTCCGCAATCAAATTTTGACCGGCATTGCAATCCAAAACCAGGACACGGCAGAAATGGCTTCGCAGGCTTTCAATCGAGCCCTTTACGGATCCCACCCCTACGCCCATCCTGATATCGGCTATGCGCAGAGCGTGTCAATTTTTAAATTAGATCGCTTGAAATTGTTCCACGAAACCCATTATGGACCTGACGGATTGGTAATAGCTGTCTGCGGTGGGATTGAACCCGAAATGGCTCAGGAAATCTTCTCAAGATCTCTGGGAGCCTGGCAATACGATGCTCAATCCCCTCCTGAGGAGCTCCCGCCCTTTATCCCTCCCACCGCCTCCATCCGAAGCCATGTGGCGCTCGAAGAGAAGAATCAGAGCGATCTGATCATCGGCGTTCCAGCCCCAAAGACCGTCAGCCGTGACTTCCATGTTTGTTCCATCGGCAACTCGATCCTCGGCAAATACGGCATGATGGGGCGCATCGGCAAGGCTGTGCGCGAAAAAGCCGGTTTGGCGTATGAGGTTTCAAGTCATCTGGGTGCCGGAATAGGACCGACTGCCTGGACGATCTCGGCAGGCGTGAACCCCGAAAACCTCGAAAAAACCATCGCGCTGCTTAGGCAGGAACTCTTGCGGTTTACCACTGAACCTGTCACCCAGCAAGAGCTGCAGGATGTCAAAACCCAGGCTCTGGGCAGGCTTCCTCTCTCGCTCGAAAGCAATGCTGGCATTGCTTCCATTCTGGTCAGCATCGAACGCTTCGGTTACGGACTGGATCACCTGCGTCAGTTGCCTGCAATCATTGAGAGCATCACTACTGAGGAAATCCTGACTACTGCTCAGCGTTACTGGGACCTGGATAAGTTAATTATCACCTCTGCCGGAAAGGCACTCACATGATCAAATGCGGCATCGACCTTCTGCGAACTTCCCGCCTGGCAAACGTAAATCCTGCCATCCGAGCGCGCTTCATCCTCCGGGTTTATACCCAAGCGGAAATCGCTCAGGCGCAGGAGAACAATGAAACACTCTCAGGGATTTTCGCTGCCAAGGAAGCCGTTTCCAAAGCGCTTGGCACTGGGATTGGCAAGGTTGCCTGGCAGGAGATCGAAATTCTGCACGCCTCAAGTGGCGAGCCTGGCGTCCTGCTGCACGGAGTAGCCCTGGAAGTTGCGCAAGCCAAAGGGCTGACTGAGTGGGCAGTCTCAATCACACATGAAGGTGGAATGGCTGCAGCAGTTGCTGTAGCTCAAAGCACGTGAGCCAGAGGAAGCTGCTTTGCCTTAGCGACGTGGAGGTACCTGCCGTATACAGCCCCCACATCCGCGATCGGTTTCCCGGTCTGGATGCAGTCATCAGTTGCGGCGATCTGCCCTGGCATTATCTGGAATTCGTGGTTAGTATGCTCGATTTGCCCCTCTATTACGTCCAGGGCAACCATGTCTTCGACATTGAAGATGGTGAAGGAGAAGTGCGCCATCATCCTCAAGGTGCCATCAATCTCCACCACCAGGTGATCTACGATCCCGAGTTGGACTTAATCCTGGCGGGCATTGAAGGCAGCCTCCGCTATAACCGACGCGGCTATCAATACACCCAACTGCAAATGTGGCAAATGGTCTTTGGACTGGTGCCCCGGCTAATGTTCAACAAAGTTCGATACGGGCGTTACCTGGATGTTTTTGTTACCCATGCAGCGCCAACCGGAGTTCACGATGAGGATGATCAAGCTCACAGGGGAGTAGACGCTTTCCGCTGGCTAATCAAACTTTTCAAGCCCTCGTTGCACTTGCACGGGCACGTTCACCTCTACAATCCATTAAAGGCACGTGAAACAATGCTTGGTGAAACCCGCGTGATCAACTGCTACGGTCACCGCGAAGTCAGCTTGGATCTCTCTCAATCGAGCGGCAGGGCATAAAGCGGCACCAGCATCTCATCCGGATGAAGACCGCCGTGGCGTCCCAGCATCACGTTGGTTTTATTCACCCACCAGAGATAGGTATTTCCGTGCGGGATGGCAACGAGATCGCCAATACGATTGGCAATGTCACTATTAGGAGTTCCGCGACCGAGCAAGCCTGAATCCAGCACCTGCTGGCGTGTTAGCAAATCAAATTGACCAGGCCAGGCATGCTCAAAATACTGCCTCACGGCCAGCTCCTGCCCCGGTTTCAAGTAGAGGTAAGGCAATCTACCCTCGCAGGTAGGCTGCATTACAAACATATTAGCCAGCTCCGGGTGCGAAGTCAATTCGTAGGAGGGATTGAAAGGCGTCTCAACCGAACCGTGATCCGCTGTCAACAAAAAAAGTGTATCTTCACGTGCCCAGGGTTCGAGCTTGTTTAGGAGAATACGTTCAAACGCATCGCTAAAACTTGTAAATTGCTCTGTCACGCGCTCGTTGTAAGTGCCATAACGATGCATCAGGCTATCCACATGACTCCAGTAGGCATAAACAAACTTACGGTTATTTGGACGCGAATTTAGCAGATCGCGCAGGTTCGCAAAAAAATCGCTTTCAGCAGTGTAGCCATGCAGTTGGGTGCCAACGTGGTGCATTTTTGACAGCCCGGAATTGGCAATAGTAGCAGGAACAAAGGCGTGTGAATCAATTCCCCTCGCAGCAAAAAGCTCGCCCAATGGCGGGATATTCAGAAAACTCACTGGATCAAAACCTGCCCTTGCCAAGCCGCCTATGTCTCCCGTGAAGGTGATCGGTGAGTGCAAAATGGTGTTGACGACCATGCTGAGCGATTTGACCCACATCTCATAACCAATAATGCCGTGCTCCAGCGGGGTACTTCCGGTCCAAAGGGTGGTCAGAGCCGTGGAAGTTGTGCTGGGAGAGATGCTGGTGATGGGGAATAACTTACCTCTTTCAAGGTTACGCTGCCAGAAATCTGCCTGACCTCGCTCCATCAATCGGATCAACTGGTTGTAACCAAGCGCGTCCACCAAAAGCAGTACGACCCGCTTGTATTTCGGCGCAAACTGTTCCAGGATAGCATTTGAAAAGACTGGCGCAGGCAGATCTGGTCCTCCGAGCCATCGGCTGATGCTGGGGGTCAGATTAGCCAGACCAAATCCATCATAGTCGGGCAAAAGAATATCCGGGGAACCTGCCAGACCAGGCAAATATTGGCGTTCCTGTAAAAGGTTTAGATGTGAATTAAAAATCGGCATTTTCCCTCTACTCCTTCAGACTCAGGCAAGCTTTTATAGCCAGCCAGAACAAATTCTCACGGATCTCTGTTCGATTGTTCCATCCGCGATGGTCCCAACCATCGGCTTGAACCAAATCGCCTCCGTAGAACACCGCACCAAACTCGACACCATGGAACTCAGCCACCGCCGCCAGGGCAGAAGCTTCCATCTCCACGCCATCACAGCCTGCCTGCTTGTAGCGGGCGACACGCGCTTTGGTCTCACGATAAAACGCATCTGTTGTCCAGGTTTTTGTCAGGAGATAATCCAGACCTTCCCCCTTCACAACGCTCTCAATTCGCTCTACCACTCTTGGGTTCAACTGGATCTCGAAGGCAGGCGGCAGGTAATGGTAAGAAGTTCCTTCATCCCGAACGGCAGCGGTAGGGATCAGCAAATGACCAACCGCTAATTCCGGATTTAACACACCTGATCCACCGCAGGCGATAAACTTCTTGCCGCCCATCGCGATGGCTTTTTCCATGAATCCTACTGCCAGCGGTGCCCCAACCAATGCCTGGAAGAAGCCTAACCGTTCGCCTTCGTAGTCAATCTCATAATAGGGAACCGGACCCACCTCTGATTTGCCGACATATACCGTTTTAGCTGAGTATTGCTCGGCGACCTTTTCGACCACTTCCTTGAAAAAACACATCACCACCAACTCCGGGAAGTCAGGGGGAGTTTCGGTCATAAACGGTCTGATGATCGCTTCTCTATCGGGGTCAAAATCTATGATTGGATACAGTTTTTCGTCAGTCATCTCGTGTCCACTTGATATCTTCATTCACAAACCGCTTTTGCATGACCTCGATCGCCTGCGGGTTGTTGTCCACCAATGCGAAATACCGACCAAGCTTGAGGCAAGCCGCGCCAGTTGTGCCGCTGCCGGCAAAGAAATCCAACACCAGGTCGCCCGGGTTTGAGGACGCGCGGATGATGCGTTCAAGCACACCCAACGGCTTTTGCGTCGGATAACCGGTTTTTTCCTTGCTGTTAGTTCCTACGATCGTGTGCCACCAGGTGTCCGTCGGGAGTTTGCCCTTCTTAGCCTTCTCTTCCCCCACCAACCCTGGAGCCATATAAGGAATGCGGTCGATATCCTCCCTGTTGAAGGTGTAATTCTGGGCATCTTTTGCGTAAAAAAAGATATTGTCGTGTTTGGCTGGCCAGCGGTCCTTCGCTCTCCCGCCAAAATCATAAGCCCAGATGATCTCGTTCAGGAAGTTTTCGCGCCCGAATATTTCATCCAGCAGCACTTTGCAGTAATGTGCCTCCCGGAAATCGATGTGGAAATACAGGCTGCCAGACGGCTTGAGCACACGGTATGCTTGCAGCAGCCTGGGCTCGAGAAAGGACCGATAATCCGTGAAATTATCGCGGTAATCACGCCGGGCGACGACTTCGGTCGTGTAGCTTTGGTCGCCAAAACCAATCCGATCACCCGATTCTGAGCGGGTTGTCTTGAGTTGTCTGCGCGATTGCAACTTGCCGGTATTGAACGGGGGATCGATGTAGATCAGATCAACCATGCCGTCAGGCAAGCTTTGTAAGAATGGCAGGTTATCACCATAGTGGATTTGATTTTGCATTCGCAAATTGTAGCATGCCTGAATCAAAAAAGCTGTCCGTTGGACAGCTTTTTTGATTTCCGGTTTGCCTACTACAGCTGGGATGTGCAGTGAGGGCAGCGGGTTGCTTCCAGCGGGATCTCAGTCTTGCAGAAGGGGCAAGCCTTGGTGGTTGGAGCCGCGGCAGGTTCTTCTGCTGGTTTGCGGGCTTTGTTGATTGCTCTGACAAGCAAGAAAATGACGAGAGCAATGATAATGAAGTTAACAATTGCCATCAAGAAATTTCCGTAGGCAAAGACCACAGCGCCAGCTTCCCTGGCAGCAGCCAGAGTGGTACCAGCAGGAATTGCTACTTTTGCTTTATTCAACTGGATGAAGAGGTCTGCAATATTAACATTCCCCAAAAGTAATCCAATTACGGGCATGATCAAGTCTTCAACCAACGATTTGACGATGGCACCGAATGCGGCACCGATGACAACACCAATGGCCAAATCCAGCGCGTTGCCTTTAGTAATAAATTCCTTAAATTCTCCAAAAAATTTCTTCATATATACCTCTCTTTCTATGTCGCAATTATAACTGAAAAATGTCCCCTATGGCTTGGATAAACTGGTCTCTGTAAACAAGGTTGTTCTTATTCAGCATCATTCTATGTTGTATAATTATCTGAGAAAGTTTTCATTGGACCTGTTGTGAAAGGATAAAAATGGACGAAAACCTTGAAAATGCAGCCCAGGAGTTCGAACGCGATTTGAACAACGCTGCAGAAAACGCATGGAAACCTGTGGAAGAAGCTGCCGAACAAGCAGAAACCCACATCGAAGAAGCCCACGAGGCTGCGCAGGAGCAAGTTGCGGAAGCAGCTGAGAGTGTTGAGGGTGGATGGAGCGAAGCAAAAGATGACTTTCAACAGGCTTCTGCCGAAACATGGAGTTCACCTGAGACTCCTCAAACACCCATTCCCCCGCAACCCGAAGCAGACCGCTGGGGCGCGCCTGTAACCGAAGCTGCTGATGATCCTGGTCGCTGGAATGATAATCTCTACACCCCCGGCACAGAGGAACCCACACCAGCTGCTGCTCCAAAAGCCGAAGAAGCCCCTAAGGTGGTTGATTACGTCGCAACGCCTCCTGCGCAACCAGTGAAGAAAGATAAATTCCCTGTCTGGGCAATCATCTTGATTGTGTTGCTTGTGCTTTGTATTTGCATCCTCCTGCCGCTCGTTGGGTTAGGTCTTGGTTTTTGGGGATTAATGAGGAACGTCTCTACATTCCTGCCAATGTTGTTCATATAAACCTAGTAGAAATCAAGCAACAGGCTGCTCCCGGGCGGTCTGTTGTGTTTTAAGCAAAGGAACAACTTCTTCCGCCAGAGCTTGTATCTCAATCCAACCTGCTCTACGGACTGGATCGAAGAACACAGCCCGGCTGAATTTTGCAGTGTTGGACCCCAGCTTGTTAACCTGACCTGACGATTTTTCCGCTGGAATATGCAGGTTCAAGTCACAATGGGGATCATGAGTGTCGCTCGTATTCCGTGTTAAAATACAAGATTGCGAGAACAGAGAGACCATGGAAGAATTAAACAATGAGCATCCGGTCATGATCGTCGGACTGGGCAACCCAGGTCTGGCATATCGTCATACCCGCCACAACTTTGGCTTCCTTGCCATTGATAAGTTGGCAGACGCTCTCAACATCCCGGTAAAGCGCTTGAGGTTCAAAGCGATGATTGGCGAGGGCAGATTTGGAGATCACAAAGTCATTCTCGTCAAACCTTTGACCTTCATGAACGAGTCTGGCCGGGCAGTTGCTCCCCTGCTGCGCTTTTTTAAGCTTCCACTTTCCAACCTGCTTGTCATTCATGATGATCTTGATCTTCCCCTGGGCGTGCTGCGTCTGCGTCCGAGCGGCGGCACTTCCGGTCAGCGCGGCATGGCGTCCATCATTACCCAGCTCGGAACGCAGGATTTCCCGCGTATGCGCCTGGGTATCGGACGACCGCCTGGTCAGATGGACCCAGTTGATTATGTGCTCAAAGATTTTCTCCCTGCCGAACACGAACTCCAGAAGATCGTCCTGCAAACAGCAGTAGAAGCCAGCCAGACCTTCATCAACGAGGGGCTTACGACAGCCATGAACAAATATAATGGGGAAGTCGGCTAACCATCCTTTGCTCGCACCACTCGCCAGCCTGACAGCTTACCAGGATCTGCTGACCAGGCTCCAGGAAGGCGATTTCACCGGCGGCAGTTTGCGTGGGCTGGGATTGCCGCGCGCTGTCCGTCTGGCGGTTCTGGCTGCTTTACACTACGATCTCGAAAAGCCTATTCTCCTGCTAACAAATCGTGCAGATCGGGCTTTGTCCCTCTTTGACGAATTAGGTTTTTGGCTTCCGGAAGGTACCAACCTCTACTACGCTGAACCCAACCCTTCCTTTTACGAAGATCTGCCCTGGTCGGAAGGCGCCCGCCACGATCGCTTGCGCGTTCTAACGGAGTTCAGCCGCTATTGGTTGCCGGGCAGTAGCGCCCCCCAGGACCATTCCGTCGTGATTGCACCAATCCGGGCAGCAATGACCCGCACGATTCCCCGCCGGGACTTTCTGCGAAGCACTCTGCGCATCCGACTGGCAGAGCAGCGCGACCTGGTGGAAACCAGCGCGAGCTTGGTGCGGCTGGGTTATGAATACAGCAACATCGTCGTTCGACCGGGTCAATTCTCCCGCCGGGGCGGTATCCTTGATGCCTGGTCACACTCCAGTCCGTGGCCGGTTCGGATCGAGTTTTTCGGTCCGGAAATCGACACTTTGCGGCTTTTTGACCCAACCACCCAACGTACTACTGAAAAACTCGAACAGGCTATTCTTTTCCCGGCGTCTGAAGCGCTTGCTCTCAACACGGCAGCAGATGGAGAGCTTCCCTACCAGCCTACTGAACTGGAAATCCCTGATCTTTACCGGTTTCCTTCCAGCCTGATCGACTTTCTCCCCCAGGACGCCCTGGTTCTCCTGGACGGAGAGGAATTCATTGAAGCGGCTGCCAACGACATTGAAGAAGAGTCAAGTGAACGCAGGGCAAACCAAATTGCCAATCAGACACTCGCTCAGGACGCACCCGTTCCTTACCTGACCTGGTCTGAACTGGCTGACAGTCTCAGCCAGCATCAAATGCTCGAACTCGGTCATACCAATGCTGAGGGGGGATCGTCACTTTCAGCCAGCTTTGGGTCAGGACCGCGCTTTGCTGGACGGCTCAAAGAATTTCAGTACCACATTGACACCCTCAGGAATGAAAACTTCACCTGGATGGTAGTATCCCGCCAGGCAGCTCGCCTGAAGCAGCTCTGGACTGAGACTCACCCGGACGTCAGCGCTGAAAAAATCCAGCAGCTTTTTATCGAGGGATCCATCTCAGGCGGTTGGGTACTAAAACAAGGTGAATTCCAGCAGCATCTGCTTTCCGATAGTGAGATTTTCGGTTGGAGCCGCCCACAACCGCGCCGGCGTCCCATGCTCAGCACCAAAGCCCCTGAGACCGTTTATGCAGATCTCAAACCGGGAGACTGGGTTGTCCACGTGGACCACGGCATCGGTCAATTCATTGGGCTGCATACCCCCAACATCGAAGGTGTCCAGCGCGAATATCTTTCAATCGCCTACAAGGACAACGACGTGCTGTACGTCCCGATCCACCAGGCTGATCGCGTAACCCGTTATATCGGACCTGATAGTGGCCCCCCCTCGTTAAGCCGCCTTGGGGGCGCTGAATGGGACCTGACCAAGAGCCGCGTCCGCCACGCTGTGGTGGAAGTGGCGCAGGATCTGCTGGAGCTCTATGCCAGGCGTCAGACCGCTGAAGGATATGCCTTTGATCCGGATAACGATTGGCAAAAGGAACTGGAAGCCTCTTTTCCGTACATCGAAACACAGGATCAGCTGCTTGCCATCCAACAGGTCAAAGCCGACATGGAATCCAAACGCCCAATGGACAGACTGCTTTGCGGCGATGTGGGTTACGGCAAGACTGAGGTTGCACTGCGGGCTGCCTTCAAAGCGGTGACAAATGGCAAACAAGTGGCGGTGTTGGTGCCGACAACCGTTCTAGCCCAGCAGCATTATGAGACCTTCAGGCAACGTCTCTCCGTCTTCCCAATCACCGTCGAGATGCTTTCGCGCTTCCGTTCGAACAAGGCCCAGGATGAGATCATCCGCTTGACGGCCGAAAAACGGGTGGACATCCTGATTGGCACGCATCGTCTTCTCTCGGCAGATGTGAAATTCAAGGACCTTGGACTGGTCGTTATCGATGAGGAGCAGCGGTTTGGAGTGACCCACAAAGAGCATCTTAAAAAGCTACGCTCAGAAGTGGACGTGCTCACCCTGACTGCCACGCCGATCCCGCGCACGCTTTACATGGCGCTTAGCGGCGTTAGGGATATTTCTAACATCAATACACCCCCAGAAGAACGTCTGCCAATCATCACCCACGTTGGTCCGTATGACCAGAAACTGGTACGGGAAGCGATTGTGCGCGAATTGGATCGCGGTGGACAGGTGTTTTTTGTCCACAACCGCATCCAATCCATTCCAGCGGTCTACAATCATCTTTCCACCCTCGTGCCCGAAGCCCGCATTGGCATCGGGCACGGCAGGCTGCCTGAAGAGCAGCTCGCTGAGGTGATGCAGCAGTTCACCGCCGGTCAGATTGACGTACTTTTGTGCACCTCGATCATCGAATCGGGTCTCGATATCCCCAACGCCAACACCCTGATCATCGACCGGGCAGACACGTTCGGTCTCGCGCAGCTCTATCAATTGCGCGGTCGTGTCGGACGCGGCGCTCAGCGGGCGTTTGCATATCTTTTCCGCGATAAACGGCGTGCTCCCACCCCCGAAGGCGAAGAACGCCTGGAGGTCCTGGCAGATAATTCCCAGCTTGGCGCAGGCTACTCCATCGCCATGCGCGACCTGGAGATGCGCGGCGCGGGCGATCTGCTGGGCACACGCCAGTCGGGCTACATTGCAGCAGTCGGTTTCCACCTCTACACCAAGCTGCTCAGCCAGGCTGTCAAGGCTATGCGCAGCGATTCGAGCCTGCCAGTCGGAACGTCAGTCGATGCCCCAAGCCTTCACATCAACGTTGAACTGCCCCTCTCGAGTGAGATCCCAGCCAGCTATATCCCCGACCAGGAACTGCGGCTCAAACTTTATCGACGCATTGCGTCACTGCGCAGTGAGACTGAAATCGCTCAGACCGAAATCGAGTTTGCGGATCGTTTCGGACCCATCCCCCAGGGAGTATTGGATTTGCTTTACCAGATGAAGGTCAAGTTACGCGGTGAGGCAGCCGGCATCGAAGCCATAAGCATTAACAATAACCAGGCCCTTCTTTCTTATCCTGCCCTCCCCAATGGCGTCAAGGACCGCGGATTGCCGGAGATCGAACCCACAATCCGGACTGGTAAAAATGGCTATTGGGTGAACATCACTGATTTGAGCAAGGATGAATGGAAAGCAAGACTTCTTAGTGTTCTGCAGAAAATTCTGCAACAGGGGCTTAAGCTGGAGTAGATTTACACCTGGTTTGTCGTTTTTTAGGCATATGATACATTTAAGCTCTGATGAGTAAGCAACGAAAAACATGGGTTCTGCTGAGTATTGCCCTCGTATTAGGCGGGCTCGGCTTGATCTTTGCCCACCTATGGCACCCTTATGAACTGACAGTCGACGGGCAGACTTTGCACGTGCGAACCATTGCTTTCAGTCTGCGCGCATTGCTGCGCCAGCTCAATTACGAACTCCAGGCTGACGACCGCACCTCAATGGACCCCGACACCTTCTCGTTGAATTTACCCAAGCGCTTGAGCGTTCAGCGTACCAGGCTGGTGGAAGTTAAAAACGGTGGTGAGGAATTTACCCTGCAAAGTTCAGAATTATTGCCTTCGAACCTGCTCCAGGAAGCAGGAATTTTGCTATTCCCCGAAGATATTGTGAAGCAGGATGGCGCGGGTATCGATCCAAACGAGCCGTTGGCTGCTGGCATGGACGCAAGCTTGCAGTTCATTCCCGCAAAACAAATCACGCTGGAAATTGATGGCAAGCCCCACGTACTTTACACCCAAAAAGCCACCCTGTCGGAAGCTCTGCTCGAAGCCGGTATCCACTTGCAACCTGAAGACCACCTTTCCGCTTCACCAGACACCCTGCCACAAGCGCAAAACACCTTCACGCTTGCCAAAGCACGCAGCCTGGCGATCACTGTTGGCAGCCAGACTATCAGCGGAATGTCTGCTGCTCCCACGGTCGGTGAAGCTCTGGCAGAACTCGGTCTTTCCCCCCAAAACCTGGACCGTTCCATTCCGCCGCAGGACCAGCCTCTCCCAATTAACGGACAGGTTACCCTTATCAGAGCCGCGGAAAGTATCGCATTGACCAAGGATGAAAGCGCCTTCAATTACACCTATAAGCTTGACCCTGATGCCGAGTTGGATACAACCTCTGTAATGACCCCTGGTCAGCTGGGATTGGTTGTCACGCGCCAGCGCAGCCGCATTGAAAACGACATGGTCGTTCACACTGCGGATGAAGGATCCTGGAAGGCGTCTGATCCATCGGATGCGGTGTTGGGAACGGGGACCAAAGTAGTCGTCAAAACCGAAGTGGTGGACGGTCAGACGCTTGAATACTGGCGTAAAGTGAGCGTATATGCCACCGCCTACCATCCTTCCGAGTTCAGCAATGGCGCACTGACACGTTCCGGAATCCCACTCACCAAAGGCATTGTGGCAGTGGCGGCTTCCTGGTACAACGGACTGGAGATGCAGCCGGTGTACGTCCCCGGTTATGGGCACGGCATCATCGCTGACTCCGGTTACGGCATACCGGGTCGATATTGGATTGATCTGGGGTATGATGATGAAAACTATATCTCCTGGCACGAATGGACCGTGATTTACTTCCTTACGCCCGTGCCAGCAACTGTTCAAGCGATCCTGCCGTGAGCCTTAATTTTCTGAACATCCAACCCCTGCTGAAACGATACGGCATCCAGCCCAAGAAATCTCTCGGGCAAAATTTCCTGGTAGAACCAGCTGGACTGATGAAAGTGATCAATGCCGCCGAACTCTGCGGCGACGAGGAAGTGCTTGAGATCGGTGCGGGATTGGGCAGCCTGACTTATCTGCTGGCTCAAACTTGCGCGCGCGTGAGCGCGGTCGAAATAGACAGGCACATGCTCGAGCCGCTTGCAGAAGCTTTGAAGCTTTTTTCCAACGTTCAAATCGTACCTGGAGATATCCTGGAACTTGACCCTGCGAAGCTTGTGAACCAGGAAAATTACGTGGTTGTGGCGAATATTCCCTACTACATCACTTCAGCGATCATCCGCCATTTACTCGAAGCCAAACTCAAGCCCTCGCGCGTGATCCTGACCATTCAAAAAGAAGTCGCGCAACGCATCGTGGCGCGCGACGGCAAGATGAGTTTGCTCTCACTTTCAGTATTTATATTTGGTGAACCTGAGATCGTGGGCACCATCCCTGCCGGTAGCTTTTTCCCCGCGCCGGATGTGGACTCCGCGGTGTTGCGCATTCGCCTGCATCCAGAGCCGCTCATCCCCGCTCCACAGCTGGATCAGTTTTTTAAATTGGCGCACGCGGGTTTTGGGCAGAAACGCAAAACTTTGCGCAATTCGCTCTCTTCTGGCTTGAGCTTGCCCACAGGTGAGGTGGAAGCCCGGCTGATCAAAGCGGAAATCGACCCTTCCCGCCGTGCTGAAACGCTCAGCGTTGCTGAATGGGCCAGGTTGGTGACAAAATTTAATTGAAGCAAACCTGCTGAAATTATTGCTTGCCGGTCTTTTTCGACTTCCCGTGAGATTTGATCATCAGCACAGTCCCAATCACGCCAGCCAGGCCTGCCAAAACCACTAACGGACGTTCAATTGCCCACATCAGTCCCTTTAAGCCGTTCCTGCCAGCAGAGACGAGAGCAGTTTTCGGTAATTCAACTTCAGCCTGCCAGTCAAAGGTAACCAGGCGCGGCAAAAATCCCTGTTTCACACAGCCCTCAAGGCTAAAAACGTAAATCGGTTTTCCACTGCGCCGCGCGAGACGCAGATCGGTCGCGAATTCATCCCAAGTCAAGTATGGCACCTTCTCGAGTGCCCCTGCCTGTACGCCTCCCCCGGTGTTGCCAATCCCAATCGCCTGGGCATTTTGGGCGTAACTCCATAAAACAGAGTGCCCGTGCGGTCTGAAAAAGCTTGAATACAGCATCAACACTTCCCTGTCCACCGCAATTTCCACCAAGCCTGCCACACGCTGCAGAACAGTTGAACCGGCTTCACGGTCATCCATGATCAATGGGAAGTGATAACTTTCTACCAGGTATCCATCCGCATGGATCTGCGCGACCAAGGCTTCGTAGGCTTTTTTGGCGACTCGATAAGCTTTGGTATCTCTCAGTCGCTTAATGGCTTTTTGGATGACGGCCCCACGTTCATCGCTGAAACGCTTCATTTCATTGACGTCCGATTCAATGTCCAATCCCACTGCAGCCCACTCGAGCTGGTTTTCCTCGCTCCAAGCCCTAAACGCGAGGTAACGCGCAGTTGCCTCAGCGTAGTTGCCAAGGTTAAACCAATAACCTTCCTCCTCCGGCAGCAACAACCAGGCAGTCACCGGGATTTCCAGGCGATTAAGTTTTCGCACCACGTTGGCACGCTCAGGGGACAAGTCCAGGATGCCCAGTGAGATACCGGCGTTGAGTGTTTTCAGATCGTCGAACACAAAACGGTCTTCGAAAAGTTTCTTCAACTCCGCAGCCTGCAATTCACAAAAGAACGTTAGTTGTGTTTTCATATAGTGGTAAATCTAGCCATTTAGAAATTCATTGAACAACTTCCGGTACTTTTCGTCATCAGAAGTTAGGATCGGTTTTTTGGCAGGCAGACCAACCGCGCGTGGAAAATCCTGCGGAGTATGGCGAAGTTTGTCGATAATCACCAGATTGCCTTCCCCCTCAATCCCATCAAAATTCAAGCGCAGCAGATCGCTTACTTCTCCACCACAAAGATCAATGACCTTTCCGGCTTCCAGAATTTCCAGCGGACCACGCGTTCCTTTTTGCATCAAAACTCTTCCATCGACCTTGACCAAAGGCAAAAGATATTCCGCCAAAGTAGGGGCTGGGGCAACCGCGCGCGCGATTGCGATATCGTAAGCTTCACGGTGTTCAGGCATATGTCCGACTTCTTCGGCGCGTTTTGAAAGCACACAAACATCCGTTAATTCCAACGTCTTAACAATATGCCGGCAGAAATTGGCCTTCTTATCGACAGATTCCACCAGGGTCAACCGCAATTCCGGGATGATAATTTTGACTGGCAGTCTCGGAAAACCCGCGCCACTGCCAATGTCAATCAAGCTTTCAGGCCACTCCTCAAAGCCCATAAAACAGGTCAGGGAATCAAAAAAGTGTTTCTCCTGGATTCCCTTTTCATCACGAATTGCCGTCAGGTTTATCTTTTTATTCCATTTCAGCAATTCCTCTTGTAGAACCTGAAACTGCCAACGTTGTAGATCACTCAAGGCGATTCCAAGGTGCCTATCTGCCAATTTTATCCATTTTTCCATTGCCTAATTATACACAGGCACGATTAATTAATAGCTGAAAGTGTTACAAGCTGAATTTCAGAAGAGCATCACTCAAAAACGCTAAAGATGCCTGCTCCCAAGTAAGCAAATACAAGCATCTTGGCAATTTTTCCCAGCAGGCAAAAGAACAAAAATTTCCAGACAGGCATATGGGAAGCACCCGCAATGAACCCGGCCATATCAAATAACGGATTTGGAACCAATGCCAGCAGGAAGATCGTCCAGGACTGATTGCGCTGCATCCAGGCAGTCAATTTTTTAACTTTCTCGGATTTTTCAAGCATTGGCTGCCCGCTGAAGCCCACCAGGTATCCCGAAAGTTCGCCCAAGGCTGCCCCTGCTCCGGAAGCAATCGCCACCCAGAACGGGTTAAACACCATCGCCATCGCCGAGGTGATCATCACACCGGGCAGTGGGACCAGGATGGTGGCGTTTGAGAGCAGTGAGACAAGGAAAATTCCCGGATAGCCATAAACTTCCAGGTGTTGGATTTTGTCGCGATTTAGGATTAGAAGAACCGTGCCCGCCATTAACAAAACCAACAGCAGGATACGAAAGAAGAGCTGTGTTTTTGTAAACTTGGGTTTCTCTTCCACGGTTAACTTGGCAGCAACGCTTTTAGGCGCGCGATCACCATATCTGAAGCTACCGTGTTCATACCACCTTCGGGGATGATGACATCCGCAAATCGCTTCGTGGGTTCCACAAACTCAATAAAACTCGGACGTACAGTATTCATATATTGATTGATCACGGATTCAACCGTGCGACCGCGTTCAGTGACGTCCCTTTGCAAACGACGAATGAAGCAGATATCCTGGTCGGTATCTACAAAGAGCTTCATCGAACACAGGTTGCGCAGCTTCGGTTCAACGAATATCAGGATGCCCTCCACCAGGATGATCGGTTTTGGCAAAACGTGAACTGTGGCTGTGGCGCGGGTGTGTTGTTTGAAGTCATACACCGGTAAGTCAACTGCTTCTCCTCGCATAAGTGCCTGGATGTGCTTAATCATCAGCTCGGTCTCGAGTGAATCCGGATGGTCGTAATTGACCAGCAATCGCTCTTCAAAGGTTTTGTTGGTTTGGTCCCGGTAGTAGGCATCATGTGGTAAAAACGAGATCCGGTCCTCGCCTATTGCTTCGAGAATGCTGCTTGCCAGGGTGGTTTTTCCGGAGCCGGAACCGCCTGCAATGCCGATAATCAATGAGGTCGAAGATGTGTGCATACACGAATTATACATTCCTTTCGGGTATAATGACCCACGGAGGCAAACATGAGCGCGAATATCATTGATGGAAAACAAATCGGGCAGGAAATCCGTGACGAAGTCAAGGCGGCAGTCGAAGATCGCCTAAAAAAAGGACTTCCAGCACCAGGCCTGGCAACAGTGCTGGTTGGCGAAAACCCCGCCTCGCAGGTTTATGTACGCAGCAAACAAAAAGCCTGCGCCGAAGCTGGCATCAACTCATTCGGTCATAATCTACCCGAAAATGCCAGCCAGGATGAAGTTGAGGCCCTGGTTCGCGAACTCAACGCCGACCCCGCAGTCAATGGTATCCTGGTTCAATTGCCCCTTCCCCGCCATCTGGATGAAGAGAAAGTACTATCCGCCATCGACCTCAATAAGGATGTGGACGGTTTTCATCCGATCAATATCGGACGCCTGGCGCAAAAAGGGCGCGAGCCCGTCTTTGTGCCCTGCACGCCTGCCGGCTGCATGGTGCTATTAGAAAAGGCTGGCGCGCAGTTGAGCGGCGCCAATGCCGTGGTGCTTGGCCGCTCCAACATCGTTGGTATGCCGGTAGCCCTGCTGCTGGTCAAAGCCAATGCCACTGTCACCATCTGCCACTCCCGCACGCGCGATCTGCCTGACGTCGTCAGGCAAGCGGACGTCCTGGTGGCAGCCATCGGTCAGCCCGAATTCGTCAAGAAGGAATGGGTAAAGCCGGGTGCAATCGTGATCGATGTCGGCATCAATCGAAAAGTAGACGCCAGTGCCAAACGTGGCTACCGCCTTGTGGGCGATGTCGCCTTTGATGAAGTCTCGGAAGTAGCCGGCGCTATAACCCCAGTTCCTGGCGGCGTCGGACCGATGACCATTGCGATGCTGCTCCAAAACACACTCCGCGCAGCCGAATTGGCTGACCAGTCGTAATCCCAGGAGATTCCCTTGCCGACCTTACTCGTCAAAAACGCTGACCTGATTGTCACCATGGACGGACAAGATCGCGAACTGAAAGATGCCGCGATCTTCTGCCGGGATGGTTTCATCGAGCAAATTGGCAGCCAGGCTGACCTGCCGCAAACCGCGGATGAAGTTCTGGACCTGAGCCATCATGTCGTTTTGCCCGGTCTCGTCAACACCCATCACCACTTTTATCAAACCCTGACACGCGCATTACCTGCCGCTCAGGATGCCAACCTCTTCAACTGGTTGACCACGCTCTACCCGATTTGGGCGCGTATGAACCCGGAAGATATTTACATCAGCACCCAAACCGCCCTGGCAGAGCTGGCACTTTCCGGCTGCACAACTTCGTCAGATCACCTCTACCTGTTCCCCAATGGCAGTAAACTGGATGATGAGATCGCAGCGGCAGCGGAAATGGGAATGCGTTTGCATGCAGCCCGCGGTTCAATGAGCCTGGGGCAGTCCCAGGGCGGGCTTCCACCGGATTCCGTCGTGGACAGTGAAGAAAGTATCCTCAAAGACAGCGAGCGTCTGATCCAGCGTTACCACGATCCCAAACCCGGTTCCAAGCTGCAGATTGTTTTGGCACCATGCTCGCCTTTCAGTGTTACGGGTGAATTGATGCGCGAGTCGGCTGTTTTGGCTCGTAAATACGGTGTACATCTCCATACGCACCTTGCGGAAACCGAAGATGAGGACGACTTCTGCCTGGCAAAATTCGGGCACAAACCGGTCGCCTATATGCAGACGGTCGATTGGATCGGTAATGACGTTTGGTTTGCCCATTCTATTTGGGTTAACGAAGACGAGATGGATCTTTACGCCCGCCATGGTTGCGGTGTGGCACACTGCCCCTCCTCGAACATGCGCCTGGCATCCGGCATTGCCCCGGTGATGAACATGCTTTCACGCGGCGTGAAACTGGCAATCGGCGTGGATGGTTCTGCCAGCAACGACGGCTCGCACATGCTCAATGAAGTGCGTCAGGCGTTTCTGCTCGCGCGGGTCAACAGCGGCATCAAGGGCGCGTCACGTTCCGCGCCAGACGCCCCGCCAATCATGACCGCCCGCCAGGCGCTCTCGATTGCAACTCGCGGCGGCGCTTCAGTGCTCGGACGCAAAGACATCGGCTCACTTGAGGTCGGAAAATGCGCGGATTTCTTCGCCATGGATCTAAACCAACTGGACTACGCCGGCGCGATCGCGGATCCTCTTGCAACCATCCTCTTCTGCCAGCCAGTCAAGGCAAATTGGACCGTCGTCGGAGGCGAGGTCATCGTGCGGGAAGGTCAACTGACCACGCTCGATGTTCAAAAACAAGTTGAGAAACACAACCTGGCGACCAAACGCCTGTTGCAAATTTAATTAATCACATTCAAGGATTTTGAAGGAGACTTTTTTATGGAAAGCAAAGGTTTGGCAGTAGTTGCAGTAGGCGGGAACGCATTAATCAAAGATAAAAACCATCAAACCGTTCCAGATCAGTACCAGGCTGCCGCGGAGACGATGAAACACATCGCCAGCATGATCTTAGAAGGCTGGGATGTCGTGGTCACGCACGGAAACGGCCCACAGGTCGGTTTTATCCTGCGCCGGTCTGAAATCGCGTCCCACGAGTTGCATGAAGTTCCGCTGGATTATTGCGGCGCCGACACCCAGGGTGCCATCGGTTACATGTTCCAGCAAGCCCTGCACAATGAATTCCACCTGCGTGGGATCAATAAACAAGCCGTGACGGTCGTTACCCAAACCATTGTCGATCGCAACGATCCTGCTTTCCAAAACCCAACCAAGCCTATCGGCTCCTTCATGGATGAATCAGCTGCCAAAGAAAAAATGGCAAAAGAAGGCTGGACCATGGTTGAAGACGCCGGACGCGGTTGGCGCCGTGTGGTGCCCTCCCCCATTCCACAGACCATCGTGGAAGCGGATGCCATCCGCAGCTTGATTGACCAGGGATTTGTGGTCGTAGCTGTTGGCGGCGGCGGCATCCCTGTGATGCAACTGGAAAATGGCGATCTCACCGGCGTGGAAGCCGTGATCGATAAGGATTTTGGCTCAGCCATCCTTGCGAGCATGATCAATGCCGACCTCTTCCTAATCAGCACCGCGGTTGAAAAAGTGGCCATCAACTTCAACAAGCCTGATCAAAAATGGCTGGACACAATGACCGTCGCGGAAGCCCGGCAGTACCTGGCTGAAGGGCAATTTGCCAAAGGCTCGATGCTGCCAAAGATCGAGGCCATCCTGAAATTCATGGACAAGGGCGGCAAAAAAGCCCTCATCACTGATCCTGAGCACATCAAGGATGCGCTTGAAGGTAAAACCGGCACCTGGATCCTGCCTTAGGCGGATTACGGGTAGAATAAACGATAATTGGATTTTGCACAGGATAAGCGGGTGAGTTGGGCTCGAACGCTAAAGGACTCACCCCTTATCTCTTTGTAACTTAATGGGAACCGTTATGCCACTTAGCTATTTTCAATGTTCTGAATGCGGGCAGTGTTTTGAGCCCGACCAGGTCACCTATAATTGTCTGACCTGTGGTGGCAATTTGGATGCTCACTTCAGCTTTGAAAAGAATCCGCATGAGATCGACCAGACTGCTATTTTACAAAGCAGTGAAAATTCAATCTGGCGCTACGCGACGCTGCTTGCCGCTCCAGATCCCGGTTTTGATAAAACTCCCCTCCACCAGGTAGGCTGGACCCCAGTCTACCAACCCGAAACGCTGCGCAAAAGCCTCGGCATGCGGGAACTCTGGATCAAGGACGAGAGCCGCAATCCAAGCGCGTCCTTCAAGGATCGCGCCAGTGCGCTGGTCGTTGCCCGCGCGATTGAATCTGATATCCAGACAATCATTGCAGCTTCTACCGGCAATGCCGGCGCAGCGATGGCATGCATGGCTGCCAGCGTTGGCAAACACGCGGTCATCATCGCCCCACGCAGTGCCCCACCCGCCAAGGTGGCGCAGTTGCTGACCTTTGGCGCACGGGTGGTGCTGGTGGACGGCAGCTATGATCAGGCCTTTGATCTAAGCATTGAAGCATCGCATGAACTGGGCTGGTATAACCGCAACACAGGCTACAACCCCTACACTGTGGAAGGCAAGAAAACCGCCGGACTGGAAATTTGGGAGCAGGTGTTGCGAAATCGCGAAAAGTTCGCAAAAGAGGTGACGGTTTTCATCCCCGTTGGTGACGGTAACATCCTCAGCGGTGTGGCAAAAGGCTTTGTTGACCTGCTTGCCTTGGGTTGGATCGAAAAATTACCCAGGTTGGTTGGCGTTCAGGCTGAGGGCTCTGCCGCTATTTACAATGCCTTCGAAGCCGGCATCCATGAAATTATCCCGGTGAGCGCAAAAACCGTAGCAGACAGCATCAGCGTGGATCTACCCCGAGATGGACTGCGGGCACTCAAGCGCGTCAGGCAGAGTGGCGGATTCTTTTTGACCGTTTCGGACCAGGAAATCCTGCAGGCAATCCCGACACTCGGCAAAGCCGGGCTCTTCGTGGAACCTGCTGCAGCAGCAGCATTTGCGGGGTTACAAGCAGCCATCAAGCAGGGTCTGCATCAGCCCGATGAACCCGCCCTGGTACTTTGCACTGGCAGTGGATTGAAGGATGTCAATGCAGCCATGCGAGCCGTTGAGCCCGCCCCCATCATTGAGCCGACGCTGAGACAACTCAAGGAGGCGCTTCATGTCTGAACCAGTTTTCACCATCATTGCCCCTATCTACAATGAACTCGAGAACCTGCCCTTGCTCTACGCCCGGGTCAGCGAAGTGATGAACCAAACCGGCAAAGATTGGGAGTTGATCCTGGTGGATGACGGCAGTTCTGACGGTTCTACGGACATCATGCGCAAACTTGCCATGCAGGATGAGCGCGTGCGCCCGGTTATTTTTGCCCGAAATTTTGGGCACCAGATTGCCGTGACTGCCGGTATGGACTACAGCCGCGGTCAGGCCGTGGTCATTATTGACTCTGACTTGCAGGACCCGCCTGAAGTGATTCTCGACCTGATCAAGAAGTGGCGCGAAGGCTATCAAATTGTCTACGCGGTACGAACCGAGCGTGAAGGCGAAAGCTGGTTCAAACTAACCACCGCTTCGCTCTTCTACAAGCTTATTTACAAGATCACTGACGTAAAAATGCCGCTCAACACCGGCGATTTTCGCCTCATCGACCGCCAGGCGCTTGAGATCATCAACCAGATGCGTGAACGCAACCGCATTCTGCGCGGCATGGGTGCCTGGGTAGGCTTCAGGCAAATTGGCGTCGAGTATAAACGCGCCGCCCGTCATGCTGGTCAGACCCACTACCCGCTTAAGAAAATGATCCGCCTGGCGATGAACGCCGTGACCGGATTTTCGACCTTTCCGCTTCAAATGCTCACCAGCGGCGGTGTTGCCCTGGTAGCGCTCAGCCTGTTGCTCCTGCTAATCTATCTTAGCCTGGCAATTTTCAACGGCTTCGACCTCTCGTATGTGCTGGCAACCTGGTTGACGATGATCTTCCTGGCTGGAGTTCTGCTAATCGGTATGGGAATACTTGGGGAGTATATCGGCCGCATTTACGACGAAGCCAAAGGTCGTCCACTTTACATTGTCGCCGAGGGACCTGATAAGTCTCTCGACCCCACCCGGCTGGATCGGGAAAAAGAAAAATAACAGATCAGAGGAACCCAAACATGACAAAAATCGATTTGACCGTAATGCAAGACCGACTTGAACGCACCCTGCAGCGTGTACGTGAACGCAAGATCATTATCCCCACCCTTGCGCAGCAGCGTGACCCCTCGTTGGTGCCCGCTGAGATTCAGGCACGCCTGAAGGAGATCGGGCTTTGGGATCTGCATCCTCTGAATCTATTCCGCATCACCTGGCACAACGAGCCCAAGCCGTTCGGTGGCTTATATGGGGACGTCAACTACCTTGAGTTTCCGTCCAGCTTCACTGGCACCAAAGCCCGGGTTGTTGCCCTGGTGGGCAAGTGGTTCCCCTGCGGCGTGCATAAGGTTGGCGCGGCCTTCGGCTGCCTGGTTCCCCGGCTTGTGACCGGTCAATTTGATCCAACCACCCAAAAAGCTGTCTGGCCTTCCACCGGCAACTACTGCCGCGGTGGCGCTTATGATTCGTACTTACTGGCTTGCAAATCGGTCGCGATTCTCCCGGAAGGCATGAGCAAGGAGCGCTTTGAGTGGCTGAGCAAAGTGGCAGATGAGGTCATCGCCACACCCGGCACCGAATCGAACGTCAAGGAAATTTTTGACAAGTGCTGGGAACTCCGTCGCAGTGGCGAGGATCTGATGATCTTCAACCAATTTGAGGAATTTGGCAATTACCTCTGGCATTACCTGATCACCGGCAACGCCATGGAGCAAGTGGCGCGCAGGCTATTGGGTGAAAAAGGACAGGTAGCCGGTTTTGCATCCGCGACTGGTTCCGCCGGCACCATTGCCGCTGGCGACTACCTTAAGCAGAAGTTTCCTGGCATGAAAATCATCGCCAGTGAAGCGCTGCAATGCCCCACCTTGCTAAACAACGGCTTTGGCGCTCACCGCATCGAAGGCATCGGCGATAAACATGTTCCCTGGATCCACAATTCAAAAAACACTGACTTCGTAACTGCCATTGATGACAATGCTGTTGTCAACCTTGCCCGATTATTCAATGAGCCGGAAGGTAAGAAGCATTTAATCGATTCTGGTTTTGAAGAAGACTTCGTCAACCAGCTTGATTTGCTTGGCTTCTCAAGCATTTCCAATCTGCTCTCCGCCATCAAATTCGCCAAGTACAACGAATTGAACGAGAATGACATCGTTCTTACCGTCCTGACCGATTCGATGGAACTGTATCAGAGCCGCCTGACCGAGATGCACGAGGAGTTCGGTGAGTATCGCAAGGAAAATGCCATTGCCGACGAAGCCCGCTACCTGCAAGGTGTTACCACCGATTACATGGAAGAGCTTGGTTATCGCGAGCGCCAGCGCATTCATAACCTGAAGTATTACACCTGGGTTGAACAGCAGGGACGCACATACGAAGAAATCATGGCCCAGTGGTACGATCCCGATTACTGGCTCGAAGTCCAGACCCAACAGCCCGAAATTGATGCCCTGATTGAGGAATTCAACCATAAAGCAAAAGTGGAGCTCTAAAGGAGCCATTTGAGCGCATTGGAAGCTATTGACGATACCAGCCTGGTACTGGTGGCAATCATCCTAAATCAGAGGGATCTCGACATTGCCCGCCTGTTAGGCTGGTATCGCATTCCGCTGAAAAACGCTCCCAAGGTAATTGCTGTTGATTACCTGGCGCTTTACCAGACCGGCAGCTTCGGCACCGCAGAACGCTGGCAGATCAAATGGCTGGCGCCGATCGTTGGACACGAACTGACCACCCGCGAACAACTGTTTCGCGACCAACCAGACCATCCCAGGGCGAATGAGGAGTACTTCAAGCTCCAATTAGGCAGCCTGATTGAGCTGCCCAAACCCATTCCTGCCGGGAATTGGAAACGCGTGACCTTCTTCTACACAACCATACGGCATGTGCGGGAGGCTAACGAACTGGGTGACCTGCCTGTGCACGACCAGGAACGGCCAGTCCTCTGGGCAGCGCTGCGCGAGCGAGCTTCACGCAATGAGACCTATAATGCCGCTCCACTACCGGAAATCCCTCTCGACCCAGCCTTGATAGCTCTGCTAAGCGGCATCGCAACAGGCAAAAAGTGAGGTTTTTATGAAAACACTCATCAAAAATGG
Organism: Anaerolineaceae bacterium; assembly: GCA_035388405.1. Taxonomy (GTDB): domain Bacteria; phylum Chloroflexota; class Anaerolineae; order Anaerolineales; family Anaerolineaceae; genus Mesolinea. The sequence continues at coordinate 24,448 of DAOOPV010000004.1, read as the reverse complement.
AACTGTGATCACGGCCGATCAGACCCGCAAGGCGGATATTCTGGTGGAAGATGAAATCATCCACCGGATTGAAGAAAACATCGAAGATCATGATGCCGTTCTTGTCAACGCAAGCGGCTTGTTAGTCCTCCCTGGGGGTGTGGACCCCCACGTGCACCTGGACCTGCCAATGTTCGGCACAATCTCCACGGATGACCATTACACCGGCGGAAAAGCGGCTGCCTTTGGTGGCACGACCACCATGATCGATTTTGTCTCTCAGGAGCCTGTCAGCCTGGCGGATAATATCGCCCGGCATCGCGCCATGGCGGACCCGAAAACCAGTATCGATTACAGCTTTCATATGAACATTTCTCACTTCGACGAACAGGTGGCGGAAGAATTGCCTGACCTTCCCCGCCTGGGAGTCACCAGCATGAAGGTTTTCACCGCTTACAACGGTCGTCTGCGGCTGGATGATGGCAACATCTTCAAAGTGATGCGCATCGGCGGGAAAAACAATCTACTCACGATGGTGCATGCCGAAAATGGGGATGTGATTGACATCCTGGTGGCAGAAGCGCTTGCTGCTGGCAAAACTGCCCCCATCCATCATGCCCACACCCGCCCAGCCTGGGGCGAAGTGGAAGCCAGCCTGCGGGCAGCCGCCCTGGCAGCCCAGGCAGACTCGCCGCTCTATCTCGTCCACATGAACGTGGGGGGTGAGGTGGATCAACTCGCTTACGCCCGCAGGCATGCCATCCCGGCTATGGGTGAAACCTGCCCTCAGTATTTGTTCTTCACCGAAGACGACCTCAAGCGTCCTGATGGCGCAAAGTGGATTTGTTCCCCGCCTATGCGCAAAGCTGCAGACCAGCAAGGACTCTGGCAAGGACTGATTGATGGCACCATCCAGGTGCTCGCGACTGACCACTGCCCCTTCTTCTTCAACGGGAAAAAGCCGATCATTTACGAAGGTCGGGAAGTTGCCATCCCTGGAAAGGAACTTGGAGAGCAGAACTTTACCCTCATTCCCAACGGTCTTCCCGGGATTGCGGACCGCCTGCCTGTTTTCTGGACTCATGCGGTCAACACCAGGCGCATAAGCCCGAACCGCTTTGTGGAATTGACCGCCACCAATCCCGCCCGGATCTTTGGGCTTTACCCACAAAAAGGCACGCTTGCTGAGGGTTCGGACGCCGATATCGCCCTGTGGGACCCGAATAAGGAGTTGGATTATGGGCTGGCATGGGCTCATCACCGCACAGACTATAACCTTTATGAGGGTTGGAAGCTGCGCGGCTACCCTGTGAAAGTGTTCTTACGCGGCATGCTGATTGTTGATGATCAAAACTGGCTTGGTAAAGCCGGCGGAGGGCGCTTTATTCATCGCCAGGCTGGCGAAATCCTCTGATCTTTGAAATGATTTGATTTCATGATCCTTTTTGGCATACTTGGCTTACTTTGGCTTCCAGCCATCGCCCTGACCATCAGTCAGGCGATTAAACCCAACTTTGCCCGGTCTTGGTTCATTGCCATTGCTGGAGCTTCTTTGGCTTGGATTGGAATCTTTTTCCTTCGCCTTTACTTGCCAATGGACCTAGAACTGATCCGCTGGCTGCCTGAAACGCTTTACCACACCTCCATTGCCTTTCGCATTGATTACATCAATTGGCATTACATGGTCGCCATCCTGGCTTTGTGTATCGCGGTGATTCTGACTGATTCCAGCAGAGCTTCCACCTCCACGACTCCCACATCCTGGGCCGCTGCTTTGGTACTGACGGGTCTGAACCTGATCTCAGTCATGTCGCGAGACCCATTGACCATGTCAATCGCATGGGCTGTTACAGACCTGGTGGAATTGATCTACGTGCTCAGTATCCTTCGGAATTCTGAATCCAAGGGGAGAGTCACTACCGTCTATGGTGTTAGGCTTATCAGCACTTTTGTCCTGGTGGCTGCAACTGCTATTGGCTGGCAGGTGACTGCTGGATTGGATTTTACACAAATCCCACCCACAGCCAGTCTGCTTTTTCTGGTGGCGGCTGGGTTGCGCCTGGGTGTACTCCCACTGAACCTCCCAATGCAAAACTTACCTGAATTCAAACGCGGCACTAATTTGTTGTTGCGGTTTTCTCCAGTGGTTTCAGCCCTGGTATTGATAGCCCATCTACCCTCTGAAATCCTGGTCTTAAATCAAAGCCTGGTCTCAGTTATCAGTATTCTGACGGTATTGGCCGCCCTTTATGCCTCAGCTATGTGGCTAACCCGCGCCGATGCGAACGAGGGCAGACCTTACTGGATTGTGGCACTTTCCGCGTTTGCCTTGCAGTCCGCCCTCAACGGACAGCCTGAAAACAGCCGTGTATGGGGATTGGCACTCCTGCTGACGGGTGGAGTCCTGTTCCTGTTCGACCCTCCAATTCGAAGAATTCGGTTCATCCCCCTTTTGGGTTTGATCGGCATCACAGGCATCCCATTTACTCTTGCGGCTTCAGGCTGGAGTGCTCTGTTGGGGCAAGGGGTCAGCCTTGCTGGCATTATGATGATCCTCTGCCATGCCATGCTGGTTGGCGGCTACCTGCGCTATATCCTCGAAGCAAACAGCACCGTTACAGGGCTTGAAAAGTACGCTCGTATTACCTTTCCTCTTGGTCTGATCCTAATAATTCAAACCATGCTGGTGCTCAACCTGGTTGGCTGGCCAGATGTTGTGACAGTTGGGACGTGGTGGGGCAGTTTAGCCAGTCTCGGTTTGGTATTATTAGGCGGCTTACTAAGCAAAATCCTCGGTCTCCGTTTCTCCAGCACCGAATTCAAGGAGAAAATACCCTTCTACCGTCTGGGTCATCGAGCTCTGAACACCTTGCGCGTTGTCTTCAGTCTGGATTGGCTCTACGCTTTAGCTCGCTGGATTTTTGCCCGTCTCAGTAGTTTCGCAGGCTTTTTCCGCCAGGTGCTGGAGGGCGAAGCGGGTGAGCTTTGGTCGATTTTTTTCCTGTTGGTCATGGCAATCCTGATATACACGCAAGTAGGTCAGCCATGAACGAAACACTACGCACCATCACGGTAGTTGTCCTCTTACTGGCGACAGCAATCAACCTGGTCCGACGACAATGGGCAATCAATATCCTTGCGTTGGGGCTCCAATATATTTGTTTTTTCTTGATCATTCTTGATGTTCGTTCCCCTCTGTTGGCTGCAATCAAATTGATCGTTGGCTTGATGGTTACTCTAATGCTCTACCTGACCGTGGTTTCATCAGGCTTGATCGAGTCCCTCCTCAGACCGCAACGACCCACCGCTGGAGAGGTTTTTCGTGGCACGATCGCCTTACTGCTCGTCTTGATCAGTTTTTTGGCAGGTGCAGGGCTTCAACAATCAGCATTTCCTCAGAGCAGTCAACTTTTGCTCACTGCCAGCCTGGGATTGATCCTTTTTGGCTTGTTTCAGATGGGCACCATCACTGAGCCTCTCTACCTGGTTATTGGTTTGCTAACCTTCCTTTCCGGTTTTGAGTTACTCTATGCCAGCCTCGAATTCTCGCGCGTCCTGGAAGCGCTCTTTACCGCTGTAAATCTCAGCCTGGCGCTTGTTGGCAGCTACTTCATTGTCAAAGACGTAGAAAGCAGGTCAGCATGAATCTGATGACCACGCCCACTATCTGGATTCTTTTCCCTCTTCTGCTCAGCATTTTGCTCATAGCAATTCATCGCCTGCACAAACTCTCGATTTGGTTGGCCTGCCTGGGCAGTCTGCTCCTGGCGGTGGCTGCCTTTATCTTCCCGCAAAACCTTGACTTTTCCCTGGGTGGACGAAATTTTCTTTTTGACGATACCTTCCTTATTCTTAATCGTTCTTTGACCCTAACTGGCAGTCAGCTTAGAACAGTAGCGATGTTGTACCTGTTCAGCTTTCTTTGGAATATCGCCGGCTTACGCTTTTCAGTCAGTCGGTGGTTTCCATCGATCTCTCTGGCAATCACTGCGTTGTGGGTCAGCACTCTGGCAGTGGACCCGTTTCTTTACGCGGCATTAATTGTGGAGTTGATCGTTCTGATCAGCGTTCTCCTCCTGACGCCGCGCGGAGAACAAACCGGGAGTGGCGTTATGCGTTACCTGGTCTCGCAAACAATTGCGATGCCTTTTATTCTGCTGAGTGGTTGGATGGTTGCGGGAATCGAATCAGCTCCCAGTGCCAGCACGCTGATCTTACGGGGTGCGGTCTTAATTCTGATTGGTTTCGCGTTATGGTTGGCGATTTTTCCCCTTCATTCCTGGATGCCGATGCTCGCAGAGAAATCGCACCCGTGGGTTTTCAGTTTTATTTTCCTGATGCAGCAAACCAGCCTGTCGATTTTCTTGCTTAAGGTCCTGGACCAATTTGCCTGGTTAAGGAACCTTGCTGGCGTTTTCCCTGCGTTGCAATGGGCTGGAGTTCTTACACTTTTGGCTGGTGGAGTGCTGGCGTCATTGCAGACCAAAGTCAATCGGATACTTGCGTACATGATCATGATCGAGACCGGTTATTCGGTGTTGGCAATCGGCTTGATCGGTCAAGGGGGAGGGGAAGCATTTGCGCTTAGCCTGCTGCCAAGGGCGCTCGCCTACTGGCAGTGGTCCTACACTTTAAGCTCCATTCAACAGATTGAACCAGAAATCGACGGTAGTTTTACCTCGCTGCAAGGTTTGTTTGCCAGGCTGCCAATCCACAGCACATCTTTGATCATCAGCCTGCTTGGTTTGCTTGGTTTGCCGGCGCTTGGGCTATTCCCTGCCAAGCGCATGCTATGGAATAGTGGCGCTGGTCTAACCTTCCACTACACACCCTTGCTCGGTTTGGCAGTAGCTGGAATGGCTTTGTTCATCATACGCCTGATCCATACTCTTCTAACCACCAACCTCCAATCGCCATCGCATGCATTGCCAACCAAGCGCGAAGAATCGGTTTGGCAAATTTTCGTACTTTGCTTTGTCACTTTACTTTCGCTACTCTTTGGGATTTTCCCCCATATTTTCTTAAACCCATTCCTGGGATTACTTGAAACCTTCATCCACCTTCTGCCGCCCAGTTAGGATGACAAGACAGCCAAACATTGTATAATCACATCAGCATCCGCTAAGAGGTGAAATATGGACGACTATTCTGGATTTGAACAACTTGAAAAACGCGTCGAGTGGCTCGACAACGAACGACGCAACGACAAAAACAACCTGGCTTCTTTGCAAAACCGCCTGACTGTGCTGGAAGGCGAAAACCTCAACTTGCGTAAACAGATCAAAGAGCTTGAGATTCTAATCACAAAAAACTCAAGCCAGATCGCGACTCTCGATAAATACGATAACCGCATCGACCGATTAAACATCGACCTGACCAAGCAGATCCGCGATGTTAACGAACGTGCGGAACTCAATCTGAACGAAGCGGTTAAGCGTACGAAACTTGAGATTGAAGCAACACGGAAATCGGTTGCGGAAATTTTTCCCTTTACTGAAGCACTCGAACCAATCCGCACTGAAATGCGGACCTACAAAGTGGAGGATGCACGCCTCGCTCGCCTGATTGAAGAATTAAAAGCAAAAATCCAGGAAGTTGGTCGCTTCGACGAAGATTACCGTCGTTCATTACAGTTATTGGAGGAAAGCCGCCGTCAGGAAGCCAAACGCCTCACGGACTTGCAAGGGGAAGTGGCTTCAGTGCGCAAGCGCCTTGAAGAGACCCGCAGTCGCTTCGACAGCTTTAGCGACAGCTTTCGCACCCTGGACACTCGCATCGCGGAATTACAAACCTTTGAAAAAGACCGCAAGCAAGCCCAATCGGTATTTATTGAGAAGGTCAATAATGCCCTCGTGGATAAGGACAAAACCTTCGCCGCCTGGGACAAGCGCTTTGTTGAAATCGATAAAGTGAACCTCAGCCTGAACAAACAGATGGAAGATCTGGAGGCTGCCCGTCAGGCCGTCAGCAAGGCTGTCAGCGGTGTGGACGAAGTGACACAACGTTTCGAGCGCCGCATAAACGAAATAACTGAATTCCAGAGATTAAACGACGAACGATTTCGCCAGGAGTGGACAAGTTTCAAGTCCGATGACGTCAAACGCTGGACAAATTACATGCTTTCCCAGGAAGAACAAAGCCGTGAGAATTCGCAGCAATTCAAAGATCTTACGAACCAATTACAAGAGCTTGACGATCTCACATCCTCTCTTCGCGACCAGCTGGATACCCTCAGCCGAAGCACCCTGCGCCATGTACAGTCCATCCTGATGGCTTATCAAAATTCCATCCAGGAAGTCGCTCCTTCGCTTGAGAAAAAGACTGGCTGATCATGCACATCGTCGGAACTGCCGGGCATGTAGATCACGGTAAATCGACCTTGATCTCAGCCTTGACCGGCACCAATCCGGATCGCCTCAAGGAAGAGATCGCCCGTGAGATGACGATCGATCTTGGCTTCGCGTCCATGGTCTTGCCAGGAGGCGAAACAATCGGCATTATCGACGTGCCCGGACATCGCGACTTTGTTGGAAACATGCTCTCAGGAATCGGCGGGATCGATGCGGTGCTGCTGGTTATTGCAGCCAATGAGGGCGTCAGCGCACAAACCCGCGAACATCTCGCCATTTTAGACTTACTTGAGATAACACGCGGTCTGATTGTCCTCACCAAATGCGACCTTATCACAGATCTTGAATGGCTGGAATTAGTAGAGCTTGAAGCCCAGGAATTGGTGGAAGGCACCAGCCTCGAAAATGCCCCGGTTTTGCGCGTTTCAGCCCAAACTGGCGTGGGTCTGGATGAGCTTAAGCTCAAACTCGCTGAATTGTTAGCCGAAATCCCTCCAAAACGCGATCTCAACCGCCCACGCCTTCCAGTAGATCGTGTGTTCACGCTTTCTGGTTTTGGCACAGTCGTCACAGGCACATTGCTTGATGGCAGCTTCTCGTTGGGTGATGAGATTGTCTGTCTGCCAGCCGGCAAGACAGGCCGCATCCGTGGCTTGCAGAACCACAATCGCAAGCTGCAAAAAGTCACACCAGGCTACCGAACTGCCATCAACCTCAACAACCTCGCAAAAGAGGATATCAACCGCGGGGATGTGATTGCAATCCCTGGCACCTACAAACCCACCACGCGCATGGATGCTTCCATCCGGCTGGTTCAGGACCCCGTTACAGAGGTCACCCACAACATGAGCCTGAAGGTATTCATCGGTGCGAGCGAGACCCTGGCGCGGGTGCGCCTGCTGGGCGTTGAAGCCCTGGCAGCTGGTGAGGAAGGCTTTGTGCAGCTTGAATTGGAAGAACCACTGGTTGCAGTTCGCGGCGATCATTACGTGCTGCGATTGCCCTCCCCTGCCGCCACGATTGGCGGTGGGGTGATCCTCGATACGCAGCCCACCCGCCGCTATCGCCGTTTTGATGAAGTAACCCTCTCCCGTCTGGAACAACTGCGCGTGGGAAAACGAGCAGATCTGGTCATGCAGGCACTCAATCAACTCAATGTCACCAATCTCTCCGCCCTCACGACTCAAACCACCCTGCCTTTGGCGGAACTCGAAAAACAGCTCAATGAACTTGAAAGCGCTGGTGAGGTAATTTTCCTCAGCAAGCATCCTCATCCAGTCAAAACGCAGCTGATATCCGGTCAAAACTGGAAATCGATCACGACACACATTTTGGAAACACTCAGCGAGTTCCACCGCAACAACCCCCTCAAAGCGGGGATCAGCCGAGAACTTCTCAAGTCCGGCTTAAAATTAAGCCAGGAACCATTCGACTTGATTTTGGAAAACATGTCCCAACAAGGGAATCTTGTGGAGCGAGGCACACTGGTTTGGGCAGCCAACCATTCCATCCTTCTTACACCAGAGCAGGAAACCCAGTCTGCGGCATTCCTGGCAAAGTTTAAAGAGACGCCCTTCTCACCACCGGATGTGATTGAAGCCGAAGCAGTGCTTGGGCTCAACCTGCTGGAAGGTTTGATCGCAACTGACAGATTGATTCGTGTATCAGATGCTGTGCTGTTTCTGCCCGAAACGATGGAGGTTATGAAATCATGGGTTAGGGCGTCGATCATGGTCAACGGAAGTCTCTCATTAGCACAATTCAGGGACCATTTTCAAACAAGTCGAAAATATGCTGCTGGTTTTCTGGAATATCTTGATTCGATTGGGTATACTCTAAGGAAAGGGGACGTCCGCGTCCTTAGAACTACAAACACATAAAAAGGAGAGAATATGGGTTTCAAAGTTTTGATCACAGACGGTTTGGAGAAAGAAGGCTTAGATATCATTAATGCAGCTGGTGAAGCCGTCAACAAAAAAGGCATTGAAGCTGATGAGTTGCTGCAAATCATCGGGGAATATGACGGTTTGATCGTTCGGGGACGAACCAAGGTCACCAGGGAAGTGTTTGAAGCCGCAAAGAACCTGAAGGCGGTTGGTCGTGCCGGTGTGGGTGTGGATAATATCGATCTCCAGGCAGCCAAAGACCACGGTGTAACTGTCGTGAATGCCCCCGTTGCTACAACTATCGCGGTTGCTGAACTTGGCTTTGCTATGATGTTGGCGCTGGTACGTGATATTCCTCATACCGACGCTGAAATGAAGCACGATAATTGGACCAAAAAAGATTACAAGGGACATGAATTACATGGCAAAACCCTCGGCATCGTCGGTTACGGCAACATCGGCAGCACGATCGGCAAATACGCCCAGGCTCTGGGCATGAAGGTTCTCTGCTACGATCCCATCCGCAACATCGATGAGATGCGTGCTACTGGAGCCGAACCGGTCCAGCTGGAGGACATCTACGCCAAGGCTGACATCATCACCTTCCACGTGCCTTTGATCCCTGAGACAAAACACATGGTCAACGACGAAACCTTCGCCAAGATGAAAGACGGCGTTCTGCTTGTGAACGTTGCCCGCGGCGGCATCATCGAAGAAACTGCTCTTCTGCGCGCGCTGGAAAGCGGCAAGGTTGCTGGTGCCGCTCTCGACGTCTACGAGAAGGAACCCCCGGTGGATTGGACCATTGCGGAACATCCCAAAGTAATTGCTGTACCTCACGTAGGCGGACAGACCGAAGAAGCCCAGCTGCGTGTTGCAGGCGATATCGCCAGCGAAGTCATGAACATCCTGCAGGGTAATCCACTGCGCTGGAAAATCTGCTAATTTGCTCTAATTTGAGAATGCCAATAAATGGCAAAAAAAAGGAAATCTGGCACTCTACAGTGCCAGATTTGTTTTATTTTGTGGATGATGGAATTTGTACAAGTTATATGTTGACAAACTTATTTAGAATGATTATAAATAAGTTGTGGATAACACATTCACAAGCAAGCAAGATAAGCTTCAGGCTCTTTTTAAGAAGAATGGGCTTCGGAACACCACGCAACGCCGGGATGTGTATGAATATCTTATCAAAACTTCAAGCCATCCCACCGCCAGGCAAATATTCGACCAGCTTAAACCCGATCATCCCACCCTTTCTTTGGCAACAGTCTATAACACATTGGATCTGCTAGTTGGAGCTGGATTAATCAATGCCCTTGGTGAGATTGGAGACAATCAGGTTCATTTTGACGGCGATACCAACGCTCACATTAACCTCGCTTGCACCGAATGCCACAAAATCACGGACATGCCCGACGAAAAGACGGACTTTACCAACTCCCTCATCGAAAAATCAGGCTTTATTGTTCATGGATCTCGCGTCGTTTACTACGGGATTTGTCCCGAATGTCAACTTAAACACAATCAAAAAACCAAAGGAGCTTTACAATAATGGAACAGAACGAAACTTTTTCAATGCCACGCATCGGCGACCGCGCCCCGGAGTTCAAAGCAGTCACAACACAGGGCAACATCAATTTCCCTGCAGATTACGCCGGAAGTTGGGTCATTTTATTCAGCCATCCTGCTGATTTCACCCCTGTCTGCACCTCCGAATTTGTCACTTTCGCATCCATGCAGGTTCAATTCCTGAAAGTCAATACCAAGCTGGTTGGGCTCTCCGTAGATGGACTCTATAGTCACATCGCCTGGCTGCGCACCATCAAAGAAAAGATTGAATTCAATGGTCACAAAGACGTGGAAGTTACCTTCCCATTGATTGAAGACATCAAAATGGATGTTGCCCACAAATATGGCATGATCCATCCCAACGATGCCACCACAAAAGCCGTCCGCGCAGTTTTCGTGATCGACCCCAAGGGAATTGTTCGCGCAATGATCTATTATCCACTTTCCACTGGTCGCAACTTCGACGAGCTTTACCGCCTGATCCTCGCCTTACAAACCGCTGACGAATTCGGTGTTGCCACTCCTGCTGACTGGCGCCCTGGCAACGACGTTATTGTTCCCACTGCCGGCTCCTGCGGTGTTGCCAAAGAACGCATGGCGACAGACCAATCAGAAATGAACTGTCAGGATTGGTTCTTCTGCCTCAAGAAATTGGACAAAGAAACCGTTCTGAGCAAAATCGTAAGAGAGTAGTTATATACGGGGGAAATATGATTAAAACAGGTCCCTGTTGGGGCCTGTTTTTGTTTAATTTTGGACTGTCGGGGTTGGGTAAATGATCTCTTGCGCGGGCGTACCCATCGGAGTAGGCGTCGGGATGGGAGTCTGCCCGGAGGGGTCATGCACATAGACCCAGTCGCCCAGTTTGGCCCAATTAAAGAGCCAATGCGCATCGCCAGGGAACATGTTCACACAGCCGTGTGACTGCGTGAACCCGAGTGAAGCCGGCCAATAAATGCCGTGAATTGCCTGGGCGTGGTTGTAATACATCGTCCAGGGCACACCTTCCAGCGAGTAGAAGTCGGAGCGGTCGCTTGTGTAGGAGCCCTGCATCTGTTCGAGTTCGCGCTTTTCATAGATGTTATACAGCCCGGGGTCAGAATAAAGCTCTCCTGAGCCAGTCGCCACCAACGCCGCGAAAACAAGCTTGCCATCCTCATAGGCCGCCAGGGTCTGGTTGTAAAGATCAATGCTGATCCAGCGGTTGTTGTCCACGCCTTCTGGTACGGTAGTATCCACCACCAATCGTCGCGACTTCAGCGAGGGGATCCACTCGCCTGGTCCAGCCTCGTACCACTCATAGCCTTCTGCTTCGACCACCTGGTAAATCTGAAATTCAACGTACTTTTCGTACTGATTGCCGGTTTGAACGGCGGCGAAACTCGGCTCGGTGTAGCTCGGCGTTGGATTGATTGTCCAGCCGAAATCGTTTAATGGGGTGGCATAAAACTCCAAACCCTGCCACTGCGGCCAGGAGTAGAACGGCGTCGCTTCCACCCACCCACCAGTCATCGTCCGCACGAAGGTCCGTCCACCAGATACAGCCGTATCGATCATCGTTACATAGCGGCTGCCGCCATCCGGGATAGTCTGCAGGACCGTTCCACCGCTAATGGCGTCATCCAGGCTTGCATAGACAGGTGTTTCCCCGCCAGTAATTCTGGCTACGCGCACTGGTAATTCGGAGAGCGAAGGGTCGGGCTTGGCTGCTGCCAGCGCTTTTATGGGATACGGAAATCCAGAATCATGTAATTGAGCGACGGTTTGCGAAGCTCCAAGGGGCATACAGTCGCCCGGATCAGCTGGGTAATATCCAGGCTGGCAGAGCGGCAGGTCATAGTAAGGCACAGGGGGAACTGCTGGTATGGCGGCTTGGGTGGCTGCTGGAAAAGCAGCCAACACAAAGGCAATCCCCACCAAAAGAAGCAGAACGTTTTTGGTTTTCATAAGCTGCATTATACCTGCCGGGAGCTTCTGTGCCAATTTGGCAGGTGGCTGAGGTTGTGCAAAAGTGTGGGTTCCCATCTCCCGGAACGGAAAAATTATCACAATCGTTCAATCTGCCCTTATTACATTGTTCCAAATTGAGAGATTGCTTAGAATCATGTCTTGCAGTCATAAGCAAAACGGGTAGAATTAATCCAAGTTACTGGAGGTTGGCATGAAGATTCCGCTCTTTCAGGTTGATTCGTTCACTGTAAAGCCGTTTAAAGGCAATCCAGCTGGCGTTTGCTTGTTGGAACAACCCCGCGATGACGCCTGGATGCAGGCTATTGCCCATGAGATGAGACTCTCCGAAACGGCGTTTCTCTGCCCCAAGGGTAATGATTACAATCTGCGCTGGTTTACCCCCAGCACGGAGGTTGACCTCTGTGGTCATGCCACGCTCGCCTCCGCCCATATTCTGTTCGAATTAGGCTTTTACGACCCGGATGAAACCATCTTCTTCCACACCAAGAGCGGCGTGATCACAGCCTGCTTTGACCACGGCACGATCGAACTCGATATGCCATTGATCCGGTCAGTTCCTGCTGAGTCCACCCCGCTTCTCGAGGAAATCCTCGGACAGGTTCCCCTGGCGATTGCTCTTTCCGAAGATAAAACCATCCTGCTGGCTGAAGTTGCGGATCAGGCTGCTGTAGAATCTTTTGACCCGGACTTCAGAAAAATCGCCAGCTTGGAGGAAACCGATCTGATCATCACTGCCCAGATGACCGGAGGGAAATACGATTTTGTCTCACGCTTCTTCTCCCCCCACACCGGCATTCCCGAAGACCCCGTGACAGGGCTAGGTCACTGTGTTCTGACACCCTACTGGGCAGCAAAGCTTAATAAAGATAAGATGGTTGCCTACCAGGCATCCGCCCGCGGTGGTACTGTCTGGTGCAGGTTGGGAAAAGATCGGGTCTACCTTGGGGGTAAGGCAGTGACTGTATTTTCAGGAGAAATTCTGCATCAATAAAATTCCAACCGAATCTCCCTGGCAGCCGGTTTTTGCTCATCAAAGCAGGAACCGGCTGTTATAATTCCCAGTCAGGCACAAAAGGATCAACAATTTTCTCTTGTGCTTGATTGTTTTACAAAACTTGGAGTGAGATAGGAGCGAAATTATGGATCTTCTCAAGCAGCGCATCATGACCGAGGGCAAGAATCTCGGAAAAGGCATCCTCAAAGTTGACCGGTTTATCAATCACCAGGTGGATCCTATCCTGATGGATGCCTGTGGGGTGGAGTTTGCCCGCCTCTTTGCCGGCACCACTGCCGCCAAGATCCTCACTGCTGAGATATCCGGCATCGCTCCTGCGCTCATGGCAGGAAAATACCTCAATCTGCCGGTGGTTTACGCCCGCAAAACCAAACCCGTCACCATGCCAAGCGAAGTCTACATCACCGTTGCTCCCTCCCATACCAAAGGTCACAACACCGAATTGATCGTCTCGCCAGAATATCTGCTGCGGAATGAAGAAATCCTCATTATCGACGACTTTCTCGCATCCGGCGCGACCATCATCGGGCTGGTTCGTCTCGCGCAGACCGCCGGCTCGAAGGTGGTCGGCATTGGCACACTAGTCGAAAAAACTTTCGAAGGCGGGCGCAACAAGTTGGCTTACCTGGGTGTGCCAGTGCATTCCCTGGTCTCAATCAGCTCCATGGACGATGGACAAATTATCTTCACCGACGAATTTGCAGCCTAAGAGGAAGCTATGAGCGACAGAATTGTTATTCTCGACTTTGGCTCGCAATACACCCAACTGATCGGTCGCCGCATTCGGGACATGCACGTTTACTGCGAGTTGCTTCCCTGGCACGCGAAAAAAGAAGAAGCCCTCGACCCTCACACCAAGGGCATCATCCTCTCGGGTGGACCCCAATCCATTTATGCCGATGGTGCCCCGTTCATCCAGGATTACCTGCTTGAGAGCGGCTTACCCATCCTCGGCATTTGCTACGGCATGCAGGCTCTGACCCACAAACTCGGCGGCAAGGTGCTTCAAAGTACCGAACACGAATACGGATTGACCGAGTTGGACGTGCCCTCGGCGAACCCGCTGCTGCATCAGGGCAACCAAACGGTGTGGATGTCACACGGAGACCACGTCACGCAGCTGCCAGCAGGATTTACCCGTATTGCAAGCTCCCCCAACAGCCCATTCGCGGCGATGATGGATGAGCACAAAAAGCGTTTCGGGCTGCAATTTCACCCCGAAGTGCACCACACCCAATATGGTGAGGAGACCTTGCGCAATTTCGTTCTCAAGATCTGCGATTGCCAGCCTGGTTGGACCTCAGCCTCGATTATCGAAGAAAGTGTTGAAGCCATTCGTGCCCAGGTGGGTGAAGGTCGCGTTTTATCCGCCCTCAGCGGCGGCGTGGATTCCGCCATCACCACTTCCCTGGTGCAAAAAGCGATTGGCGATCGGGTTACTGCAGTGTTCATCAACACAGGCTTGATGCGCCTGGGTGAACCGGAGGAAATTGAGCGGGTTTTTCGCCCAATCCTTGGCGATCATTTGATCATGGTGGATGCCTCAGAGCGGTACTTCACCAAACTAGCCGGCGTGACAGACCCGGAAGAGAAACGCAAGATAATCGGCGAGAGCTTCATCCGCGAGTTTGAAGCAGTCGTGGCAGGACTGGAGGAACACGAGTTTCTCGCACAAGGCACGATTTACCCGGATGTGATCGAATCAAAAGGGATCGGGGTCTCGGAAGCCCACCGCATCAAGTCGCATCATAACGTCGGCGGGTTGCCGGAAGATCTGAAATTCAAACTCGTCGAGCCGCTGCGCAACTTGTTTAAGGATGAAGTTCGCGCAGTTGGTGAAGTGCTCGGACTGCCCCACGATCTCGTTTGGCGTCAGCCATTTCCGGGACCTGGTCTGGCTGTGAGGGTGCTCGGGGAGGTGACCCCGGAACGCATCGAGATAGTTCGCCACGCTAATGCCATTTTCGACGAAGAACTGAAGCAGGCGGATCTGGCACACGTTTACGTTGATCAAGCAGGCAACCTCTGCGGCAGCTCGCAAGCCTTTGCGGTCTTGCTGCCGGTTAAATCTGTGGGCGTGATGGGTGACCAACGTACCTATTCCGAGACAATCGCTCTACGGGCGATCACATCCATCGATTTCATGACCGCGGATTGGGCCCGCTTGCCGCATGATGTGCTCGCGAGGGTCTCCAACCGCATTGTAAACGAAGTTGTCGGCGTGAACCGCGTGGTTTACGATATTAGTTCCAAACCCCCTGCAACCATTGAGTGGGAATAAGCTGATCGAATAATCATCTCAAAGGGTAATCTTGAATTCTTGGTCAACCTCGAGAATCTCAGGAGCCTGATGTTGTTATTTGAACGAGGCAAACGAGCGTGAAAGTAACCATCAATAATCGATACATGGCATTGCAGGGGCTTTACTGGATGCTATTTTGCATACCCGCATCCTTTATTTCACTCTATCTCCAGGGGCGTGGTCTTTCCAACGGGGGCATAGGCACAGTTACCGCCATTTTTGGCATCATGGCTGCCCTTCTGCAGCCTGTCCTGGGCGGGATCACCGACCGCAGTCGACAGCTTACCTGGCGCAGCATGACCCTGATGCTGGCGATACCTTTTTTATTGATTTGCATCATCATGCCGCTAATCCCAGGGGCATGGGCAGGCGCGATCTTCATGGGACTGTTGATCCTGCTTGGGAACACAATCATGCCGTTCATCAACAGCGCCCATTTCTATTACACTCATGCCGGGGAGACCATCAATTTCGGCGTTGCCAGAGGCATTGGATCAGGTATGTATGCGATTTTGGCCCTCTTGATTGGTTTCCTGGCTGAAAAATACGGCATCGAAATGGTTCCGATCTCGGGGATCTTGATAGTGTTTCTCTTTATTCTCGTAGTTTTTCGCATGCCAACCAAGAAAAAAGTTGTCGAGCCTGCCCCAAAAGAAGTGGCGCTTCAAAAAGGATTTATTCACCGCTACCCAGCCTTCAACTTGATGCTGCTGGCAACCTTGATGATGCTTTCAGCCCACAGTATTTTGAACACGTATCTTTTACAGATCATCCAATCAGTTGGCGGAAACAGCAGTCAGCTTGGAATCGCTGTTGCGTTGCAGGCTGTGGTGGAAGTGCCGGTGTTATTCGGTTTTTCAAGGCTTATCAAGCGCTTCCGATCGAAAACCCTGATGCTCGTCGCCGCGACTGGCTTTGCTTTCAAAGCCCTGATGTATGCTCTTTCAGGCAGTGTCTCCATGATATATATGATCCAGCTTGCCCAAATGTTCAGCTATGCCATTTTCGCCTCCTCGTCTGTATATTACACCTCTGAGATGGTTTCCAAAGAAGACCAAAACACCGGCCAGGCATACTTAGCCAGCATGATGGGGGTAGGAGCTGTGTTGGGCAGCCTGAGTGGAGGCTGGATATTGGAATTGAGCGGTATGACAACAATGCTTTCTGTAAATGTAATTATCGCTATGGTGGGTGTTCTTTTTGCAATCCTCTCCTTCAAAAATAAGGCTGTTCATCCAAATCGCTGATTCCTGAGACGGCATATAATCAAAACCGTCAAGGATTTTGCACTGTACGATTAACAACGGCTTGTATAGAGGAGGATCGGGATGGCAGAAGTTATCAACACGATTCGAAAACAGCTCATCGAAAACGCGGACGAGAAGACCAGGGAAAGCGGCAGGAGATACTTCAAGGAAGAAATCCAACTTTACGGTGTTAAAACCGCAATCGTCACTCAAATCGGAAATCAAGCATTTAAGCTGATCAAGGCAATGCCAAAAAGCGAGGTCTTTGCCTTATGCGAGGATCTTTGGAAATCGGGCATGATGGAAGAGTCGTTCATTGCGTGCAACTGGACGTATTCCATCCGCAAACAATACGCGCCTGAGGATTTTGCCATGTTCGAAGCCTGGGTCAACAAATATGTCAGCAATTGGGCTGCTTGCGATTCTTTGTGCAATCATTCAATTGGATCCTTCCTCGAGCAATATCCGAGTTTTGTCGAAGACATAAAAGAGTGGACCTTCTCGAAAAACCGGTGGGTCAAACGTGCGTCTGCTGTTTCTTTCATCCTTCCTGCCAGAAAGGGTCTCTTCAAGAAAGATATCTTCGAAATCGCAGATAATTTGCTGCTGGACACGGATGACATGGTCCAAAAGGGGTATGGCTGGATGCTCAAATCGCTTGCGGATGCCTGCGAAGATGAGGTCTTCCAGTATGTACTCGATCACAGGGCTAGCATGCCTAGAACAGCGCTGCGGTATGCGATTGAAAAGATGCCTGATGAGAAAAAACGCGAGGCAATGAAAAGGGTCTGAACCTTGCCAGGATGCGAAGGACATTGAGTCAGTCTACAGTGGTTCCAATGGAAGGAAAAAATCAAATGAATATTGAAATTAAGCCCTTATCCCCTGACCTGATCCCAAGTTATCTTGATTTCTTTGACAACCGGGTTTTTTCGGACGACAGTCCGTGCGGACCGTGTTACTGCACCGCCCCCAGCATGGACGCTGCCAGTGAAGCTCAGATGGTCAGCGAATTCGGGGACGATGTTAAAGGTACCCTGCGAAAGTATGCCGTTAATCTCCTTTCCAAGGGCAGAATTCATGGGTATCTGGCATTTGAAAATGCCATTCCTGTTGGTTGGTGTAATGCCGGTGACAGAGATGTCTATCTAAGTTGGATTCCCGAGATTGCCCGCAAAGTGTCTTTGGGAAGGACCATTTCGGTACTCTGTTTAGCAATCGCCCCAGGGTATCGAGGGAAGGGGCTTTCTTTTGCCCTGCTGGAGTTCATCATCGAGGATGCAAAAACTCGTGGCTATGCAGCCGTCGAAGGTTACCCCAGGGTGCAAAAGGACCGTGAGCCTTACGACTTCAACGGTCCTCTGCGCTTGTTCGAAAAAGCTGGCTTCGTGGAAAAAGCCCGTGAGGGAGATATCGTGGTGATGTCAAAGGATCTGCGAGTCTAGACATTCGTCCTTTTTACCACCACACTCCCCGAAAAAGCGTTTACACCACCTTGAACTTGTAGCCCCTCAATCTCAAGGCGTTTGTCACCACAGAGACAGAGCTCAGGCTCATCGCCGCTCCAGCAATCATCGGGTTAAGCAGCGGTCCGCCAAAGAGGTGCAGCACGCCCATCGCAATAGGAATGCCGATCACGTTATAAGCAAAAGCCCAGAACAGGTTTTGCTTGATGTTGCGCAGGGTTTTCTTGCTCAGATCGATCGCCACCGGCACGTCCATCAGCGTCGACCGCATCAGTACGATATCAGCCGAAGCGATCGCCACATCAGTCCCGGTGCCAATCGCAATCCCAACGTCGGAACTCGCCAGTGCGGGAGCATCATTGATGCCATCGCCGACCATTGCAACAAAGCGTCCCTCAGATTTCAGTTGGTTAACAATCCCAGCCTTCTGATCGGGCAGCACTTCGCTAAAGACCTGGTCCAAGCCCATCATGCGCCCGATGGCCTCCGCGGTGCGGCGGTTATCCCCGGTGACCATCGCCACTTGGATACCCATCTTGTGCAGCTGTTTGATTGCTTCCTTGCTGTCCGGCTTGACGGTATCTGCCACGGCGATGATGCCCAAAAGTTGGTCTTCAAGCGCTGCAAACATCGGTGTTTTGCCGTCATTTGCCAGCTCCTGCCCCAGCCTTAAGGCAACCTCGTCCAACGACAAATACTCATCAACCATTCTTTGATTGCCGATGCGCAGCTGTTTGCCTGCGTAATCGACGACCACGCCCATCCCAGCCAAAGCTTTGAAACCGCTGACTTCGGGCAGGCTCAAGGCCCTTTCTTCCGCTGCCCGTAAAATCGCCTTGCCCAGCGGGTGCTCGGAGCCTTTCTCAGCCGCGCCAGCCAGCGCAAGCAGATCCTGCTCGCTCTGCCCTGCCAGCGGTAAAACATCCGTCACGGCTGGTTTTCCTTCGGTAATAGTACCGGTTTTATCCAGTAGCACCATGTCCACCTGTTGCGCGTTTTCAAGCGCGTCGCCGTTCTTGATCAACACACCATGTTCTGCGCCCTTGCCCATCCCCACAGTCAGAGCCGTCGGTGTGGCAAGCCCAAGCGCGCACGGACAGGCAATCACCATCACAGCCACGAAGATCGTCAGTCCGAATTCGATGCTCTCCCTGACGATCAATACCCACCCCAAAGTCGCCAGCAAGCCCAGTGCGATCACAATCGGTACAAAAATGCCCGAGATCTTGTCTGCCAACTTCGCTATCGGTGCCTTGGATCCCTGGGCATCCTCAACCAGTCGAATGATCTGCGCCAAAGCCGTATCCTTGCCAACCCTGGTCGCCCTGAAGTTCACCGCCCCGTTGATGTTCATCGAAGCTCCGGTGACGTTATCGCCAATGGTTTTCTCAACCGGCAGGCTCTCACCAGTTAGCATGGATTCATCCACGCTGGTAGCGCCTTTCAGGAGGACGCCATCGACCGGGAAGCTTTCACCCGGACGCACCACCACCTCATCCCCCACCAAAACCTGGCTGGCGTCGATCTCGACTTCCCGCCCGTTGCGGATAACCCGCGCCTGTTTGGGCGAGAGCGCCATCAACTTCTGGATTGCCTCCGAGGTTTTGCCAGTGGCACGCGCCTCCATGAACTTGCCCAACGTAATAAGGGTCAAGACGACTGCTGCCGACTCGAAGTACAACGAGTGTGCGAAATGGGAGTGACCTCCGGTGATATTCCACAGAGCATACAAGCTGTAAAGGTAAGCTGAGCCTGTGCCGATGGCAATCAGAGAGTCCATATTGGGATGCAACTTCACCAGGTTGCGAAATCCGTTGACGTAATAGGACCAACCCATAATCACTACCGGGGTGGTCAGTAACAGTTGTGCGAGTGCGTTATTCAACGGATTGATATCTGGATTCAAAAAAGCAGGCAGCTTGAGCCCGAGCATCGGTCCCATCGAGATAAAAAGTAGTGGCACGGTCAGGATGGCGCTAATAATGAAGCGCAATTTCAGGTTTTGCAGTCGTTTGGCTTTGTGTGCTTTTTTTCGTTCGAGATCGTCCTCGATCGTACTCTCGACAGGCAGAATAGCCTGATATCCAGCCTCCGCAACCACGCTGACCACCTGCTGCAGGCTAATCTCTGCAGGGTCGTAATCGAGCGTGAGCGTTTCAGCAGCCAGGTTGACGCTGGCGGTCTGCACGCCAGGTAGTTTTCCCACGACTCTTTCGACTGTCGCTGAACATGCAGCGCAGGTCATACCCTGCACTTCAAGCTGAGCGTGCTGGGAGGGTATCACAGCCTTGTAACCGGCATCGTCCACAGCCTCGACGACGCTATCGAGCGAGAGTTGCGATTCATCGTAACTCAAATGCAAGTTTTCAGCGCTTAGATTGACGTTTGCCTCAGTCACACCGGGTAGTTTACGCACTGCGCGTTCCACAGCGGCTGAACAAGCCGCGCAAGTCATCCCCTCAATTGGTAAGGTTTTAGTTTTCATGTTTTTTCTCCTCAAGAGAAAGGCTGGAAAGGATCGTGCCGCTTGCATGCAAATGACAGGTGCACTGCCCGGGGAAGCAATCGCAGGGCACTTCCGCGACCACCTGCTTGTTCTGTAGTACCTTTATGAGCATCGCGCGATCTTGATCAATCATTGGTGTTTTCTCGATCAGGTAGGCCAGTAAGTTTGGTTTCTTGCGGCTGCAGATGCGCCCAAGCAAGCCCTCAATCTCAAGTTTCAAGCTTTCCGGCTCTTCCAGGTGCGTTGTATAGACGAAACGGCGCCCATCCTCTCGCGCTTGCAGGTAGCCCTTACTGGTTAACCTGCCGATCAGAGTCTTGACGGTTGACTGGGTCCAACCTCGCTTGCCACTGAGCACTTGGGTAATATCCTGGCTGGTGGATTCTCCACTCGCCCATACCACCCGCATCACTTCCCATTCCGCGTCGCTGATATTCAGGTTTTCGGACATATTTCGTTCCTTTCGTTTCATAGCATTTAGTTTACAACTGTAAACGTAACGGCGCAAACCCTCGTATAACCCTTTTAGCGCTTGCATAAGCTGGAATTTTATTTTGCTCCTCAGTCAGATTAAACTAAAGAAAAAATGGGAGAAAAATGACAGAGATCCACTACAAATACGAGCCTCATGCCAATCGCATCGTTGCCACCAAGTATGATGGCGAAGAAGTCGGCAAAATCGAGTATGAGATGAATGAAAAATACTGGAATGCCAATCATACCTGGGTCAACCCCGACTATCGCGGATTCAGCATTGCCCGCAAGTTGGTGGACACACTGGCAGATACGGCACGCGCCGAAGGAGTCAAAATCCTCCCCACTTGCTCGTATGCAAAACACGTCATGGAAAAGGATGCTGCGTTTTCGGACGTGTTGTTCAAGCACGACACGCCATAGAAGGCTGACCAATCAGCACTAGTCCCTATTGGACCATAGCAAATTGGTCAGAATTAGCCATCCTCACACGTTACCCAACGTTATTAATATTTTTAGCTTAGGTCAAGGTCTGCATCAAGACTATGATGGTTTACTCTTTGTATAGAGAGATTGTTTTCACTCTTGTCTATCACTAAGTTTCTCCTGGATCATAATGGCAAGCCCATATATGCCATGAAAGCGGGTAACCACAGGGGGTTACCCCTACTTTTGGGGGTAAAATTGGGAACAACTTCGTAGGGGCAGACCCCAGTGTCTGCCCTGAAAAATGTGAACAATCACCCTGGATATTGTGTAAACAATCATACTTGTCTAAACAGGCTGAATTAATCATCCTAAAAAACAAAGAATTATCCTCTTTGCCTTGACTGTGTTATCATCGACGCCTGAAAGGAAAAAATGAGCACACAAAAGATTATCTTCCTCGATATTGACGGCACGCTGATCGACTACACGCAGCAACTTTCTCAGTCCACCAGGGAAGCGCTGCATCTCGCTCAAATCCGCGGACACATGCTCATGATTGCTTCAGGACGCAGCAAACCTTCCATCTACCCCTGGCTGCTCAACCTCGGATTTG
This sequence comes from Anaerolineaceae bacterium, assembly GCA_035388405.1. Taxonomy (GTDB): domain Bacteria; phylum Chloroflexota; class Anaerolineae; order Anaerolineales; family Anaerolineaceae; genus Mesolinea. Next base: position 2,635 of record DAOOPV010000004.1, on the reverse strand, counting down.
ACGGCATGATCGCCGGCGAGGGCGCTTATGCAGAATTCAGGGGGAAGACCATCATCGAAAGCGCTATTCCCCAGGCGCAGATCAGCCGGCTTTACGCGTACCTTGATGATCAAAAGATAGGATTTTACGAAGAAAGCAATAGTGGGCTCCATGGTAATCGTTACTTCCTGAGCGAAACCGCCCGTTCTTTTGGGATCTCTCAAGAAGTAGCGGCTGAGAATCTACAGAAGGCATTCCCCGGTCTGACGTTCGATCACCAGGATTACCATCTGGATGTAAACAAGGTCAGTTTTGTGATGAGACCAGGCATCTGCAAAGCTGAACTCGAAGAAATTTTTGGTGATTATTTCCGAATTGGTATTTGGAATATCTTCGGAAAAGGTCGGGATTTTGGTGATTTCACCCAAAAACATGTCACCAAAGCTTCAGCAGTTGCAGTGCTGCTCGAAAGGCTCGGCTTAAACCGGGAAGACACTTTTGCGTTTGGAGATTCCTTCAACGACATCGAAATGCTGCAATACTGCCAGACCGGCATTGCCATGGGTAATGCCGCGGAGGAGCTCAAGGCTATTGCCGACCATGTTACCAACGCTGTAACAGAGGATGGCATTTTCAACGCATTTAAGCATTTTGGCTTGATCTAAACCATTTTTTGCACAATCGGTTTGGTATTCTCAGGTAAAATTCATCCAGCAACAAACGCAATTGGCGCTTTTTTCAGTGACTGTGATATCAATTTTGTAAGATAGAAAAACTGCGATAATAATGAACCAAAAGCCGTTGGGGACAATCTTCTTGATTTTGTGCCTGATCAGCGCCATGCTGGTTCAGCCAATTGTGCCTGCGAGAGGCCAGGAGTCCCCACCGGGAGTGCTGATCGAGGCGCTTGACGCACGCGAGTTTCCAAAATTAACCATGAACTTTTCAATCCCGGGCGGGCTGGGACAAGAAACCTCCCTCGCAGCCAGCCAGGTGAGTGTCATCGAAAACGACACACAAATTGCCGTTGATTCGCTCGCCAGTGAGTATGTCGGTGTGCACTATGGCCTGGTGATCAATCCTGAGCGCACCCTGGTACTCACCTATGCCAGCGGCTTCAGCAACTACGACCGCATGCTGGCAGCCATGCGCGAGCTTGGCTCAGACCTCACCCCCGTTACTGGCGATGTCTACAGCCTCTTCATCAACCCAAACATCCGTTACGATCAACTTGAAAACTACACCGAGTGGAAAAAAGCCCTTGAAGATTACACCGAAAACCAGCGGCAGATGAACAGCTCATTGCAGAGTATTGAAGAAGCGATCAGCTTGCTGACAAGCAATCCGCTAGCCAAGGAAACCGTGCTGGTCTATATGACCCCCTACATTGAACCAACTGAAGTTCCTGCGCTGACAGCCCTGATCAAACAAGCTGGCGAAGCCGGCATCCCAGTGCACATTTGGATGACTGCCGCGCCTGTGGTGATTGGTTCAGCTTATCAGACAGATTTGGACACAGCATGTCAAACCTGGGGTGGTAGCCTGACCATCCTGAGCGGCAGCCAAATCCCCCCCAATCCGAGAGATTATCTCAAGGGGAAGGGCTATCGATATACCGTCACCTGGCAGTCCGAAGTACGCTCCGGCAGCACACAAAAGATTGGGCTGCGTCTCACCCCTCCCGGAGGAGGCGTGTTGACATCTGCTGTTAGTGATGTTGCTCTGGAAGTCCTGCCCACCAGTTTGAGCTTCAGCAATCTGCCTGAACAACTGACGGTAACAATTAGGGGTGATGAGTTGATCGAGCCAGCTGAACTGCCCATCCAGGCAGCCATCGAATTCCCGGATGGCTTTCCGCGTGAGGTCCTCAGCACCAGTTTGTTCGCCAACGGCAGCCTGGTCCAGCAGCACAACGAAGCGCCTTTTGGTGACTTTGTGCTCGACCTCACCCCACTTCGGGATCAAACTAAACTCAGTCTGCAACTGACGCTCGAAGACGCACTCGGTTTTGAAACCCGCAGTGAAATGAAGTACATCGAACTGATTTGGTTCGATCCAAACGCAGATCAACCCAAGCCACTGCAAAGTAATTCCTGGCTTTGGATCGGGATTGGATTGGCAGCACTTGGATTATTAGGCGTGATCATCCTGCCCACGAGACTGAAAAAGAAACCCGTCAAATCTGACGATGTTGAGCCAGCTGCGCCAGCCGTCCGAGTGGAATCGGAGAGTTATGTATTGGTGAAAACATATGGCAGCCTCATCAAACTTGACCGGGATAACACCCCCTGTGCCGAGAAGCCGCTTTTGCTCATCAAAGAAGTCACCCTTATCGGCAAAGATCCACAGTTGGCAAATTTGGTCCTGAATGACGAAGCGCTGGAACCACTGCACGCCGAAATTCACGCCTTTCCCGACGGTCGCACGCGCTTAACGGACTTTCACACCATCGCGGGAACATACGTCAATTTTCAGGCAGTAGATACAAAAGGCGCTGAGATCCACCACGGAGATATCCTCCACTTCGGACGGCTTTCATACCGCTTCAATAGCCCCAACCGCGTGACCAGTTCCAAAATTTGACCTGATGGTCGCCAAATCTGTAGGATTACCATACATCTTGGACAATGAGTAAGAAAAGGAAAGCAGGAAATGG
>DAOOPV010000003.1:0-76085 GCA_035388405.1 Anaerolineaceae bacterium | reverse complement strand
AGGGAGCAGGAACTAAGGACAATTCTTCCAAATCGGAATATACCAAATCAATGGAAGAATAGTAACCATCCTTGTAATTTTTATCATTTAGAACAATATATATATCCTGTCCTATCTCTTGCGTTTTGGTATTGGCTATTTCGAAATCGATAACGAATTTCTGAAATAGGGGTGTCATGGTTTGAAAATACAATTGTTCCTGTTCTTCAATTTGCATTTCGTCTTCTGTTGAAACCGAAGTATTCGTTGGGAGAGCGGTTTGAGTCTGTTCGATAGCCTTTTGAATAGCTTCTGATGAAGGGGAGCAACCGACTAGGAAGATCAGTGTCAGTAACACAAGGTGGGATGAGAAATGTTTCTTCATTACATGACCTCCTATTGTGAGAAGAGAGAAATTATAACAACAATTTTGCTATCAAACGTCGTTCTTCACGAAAAAGAATATGAATTATAATTTTTTCCTAGGCATTCAACTTTCAAGAGGGTAAATGAAGAGAAACTACCAAACACAGGAACACAGAATTATGAGAAAACACACACCAATCTTGGTATTGATTATTGGCATTATGGTTCTTTCTGCCTGCGGTCAATCTACACAAAAAGATAGTGGTTATGGTGACCTCAGAGATTTCCTTCCTACGAACGAAGATCTGATAGCTGCTGGCTTACAGTTTAGTTTAACTAAAAAGGGTGACACCAGTGAAACAACCAATGAAGAAATGATGAAATCGGAATACTATGATGAGACTGATGACGCTCTGATATTTGATTTGGGAAGAGAGACCGGGTGGTCCCGAGGGTTCATTGATAACAATACAGATGAATTATCTGTAATCTGCGAAATTACATCATATAGTAATCAAGAGAACGCAAAATTGGCGGTCGAGCAATACAATCCGGCTGAAGTCGATGAGCTTGAGCAGTTTGCATTTCATAAGTATATACAGAGTCATTTGGACATTGGTGATACGAGCGTGATGTATGAGGACCTAGTGGATAATCTGTATATCGAGTTTTCTGTGAACAGGTTCGGGGGAAAAGTTTGGGTAATAGGAACTCAGGATTTGAAAGTAGGTGAAGCCTTTGCTCGTATTATGTTTGAAAAAATTACGAAATCTGCCCTAACAATCTCAACTGATAGTCAATCAACCTTAGCAATCACAAATACTCCAGATACGAGGGTTTATGATAATTCTGTAGAGGAATTTCTGCCCACGAGCGGTGATATCAGCGGAACTGGGTACAAAAACTGGCGATCAGATATCGGCTGGGTGGAATATACAAATGACATGTGGATGTCTTCTTCAGATTATGATGCAGAACGCCAAGCCGAAATCACTGAATTTGGCAGGGTGACAGAGTTTTTCCAATTTCTATCAAACAACTCAAATTCAAGAGAAGAAGCGATAATTAGGCTCATCATTTACGAGAACAATGAAGGAGCAAAAAAAGCATGGAACAATTCCAAGGGAACTATAGAACTTATCGGGGAAGATATCAAAAAAACGTTTGAGGTTGGCGATATATGCATTTCATATAGTTGGTCGACTGAAGATATTAATTACTACAATGTGGAATTTCTACATAAGAATGTAAAGGCAGAGATTATTATCTCAGATTCACAAAGAGATGCTCAATTAATAAACATAGCTGAGGATTTTGCACGTCTATTGTTCGAAAAAATCCAATCAGCAATACGATAGGCCAAAATGGCACATTCATTCGCGAATGGACACTAAATGCGGTCAGGATATGGTTTATAATCTGATAAGTCATTCATTAAAGTGGGGTATACGATGAGAAACTACCAAACACAGGAGCAGACAAAAAGATGAAGAAATACACAGCAATTTTGGTATTGATTATTTGTGTCGTATTACTGTCAGGATGTGGACCGTCGGAAGCAAAAATCCAAGAAGCTATTGAAAAGACTCAAATGGCTCAGGCAGAAATGCCACCTGATGCACTGCCGACAAACGCGCCAACACAAGTTGTTGAGCCTACATTAGTACCTGATTCATGGGTCATTGATGGTGACCTGCGTGATTATATGCTGACTGAAGAAGATATAGCTAATGAAGGATACAATTTTCATTACACTACTTTCGATTTTTATGAATCGGAATATGAGACTACTAATGAGGATTTGATTGAATCCGATGATTATGATGAGTTCGACGATGCGTTAATCTACAACTTGGGTAGAATAACCTCTTGGGACAGACAGTTTATGAAAAGTGAAAAGGATGCAAACGGAAAGGTAATAAGCGAAAGCAACGCCTTAAGTTGCAGAATCACATCTTTCAAGACTGTAGATGCCGCGAAAATAGCTGTGGAAAGGTACAACTATGCCGAACAGGGAATTAATCTGGCATATTTTGATAAAGTACTTGATTTAGGGGATAAGAATGTAATATACCGAGGGGGTGTTTTAACTGGAATCGAATTTTCTTATAGAAATGTTGTTGTTAGAATATTGTATACAGGAAAGCCTGATTTAGATATTACTGAAGCATTCGCACGAATCGTTTTTGAAAAACTGCAAAACGCCCCATTGGCACCCTAAGCACAAATTCAAGGCGTAATCGATTAAATGAGAACTCACTGGAGGACAGAATTATGAGAAAACAAAAAGCATTATTAATATTGATTATTGGCGGTATGTTGCTTTCAGGATGTGGGCAATCAGAAAGAGCTATCCAAATAGCTATTGAACAAACCCAAACAGCCCAGCCCACCCCGACAACTATACCAAGCCCGACACCTGAACCGACGCCGACAAAAATACCTCTTCAGGAATTGAAACTCTCGGACATCATTTTTGTTCAGGACAAAATGCCTGCAGGTTATACACGAGCTGAGATCACTGATGAAACTCATCCGATTCTTGAAAAAAGCGTAGTACAACCAATAAATAGCATTACTCAGAATTTGGAACTAAAAGGTGAGTTTGGCGGAGAAGTGTCCATAAATCTATATGAGACAGCAGATGTTGCACAAGAGGTGTTTGAAGATATTGTTTTTGAATCCCCCCCAATGGCGTTACTAAACCAGACTTCTGAAACCAATTATGATTTTGGAGAGCAGGCATATGGACTTTTGATGAGCATTCCAGATTTGTCTATGTATGTAATACTTTTTGTGAGATGCAATGCGGTTGTCGCAATCCAAGTGAATTCAACTGATGGTTATTATGGCATTCAAGATTATGCTAAGAACCTAGATGGTAGATTAATTGAATTTGTTTGCAGATGAGAATAGTGGTTTTTAATTTACCGCAAGGTAACACAACTTAGTACCCGCCTTAATTGCAATCTTGGAAGACCCATATGATGGGTCTTCTTTATGTATCCAAAATTATTCAGTAAAAAATAACAAGAGAACATGAGCTATCTGAGTAAAGCAATATTTGACCTACAATACACCTAAATCGGGTAACACGCAAGGGAGGCGCTAAAAAGGGTAGATATGGAGCATGGAGACAAAACGGTATACAGGCACTAATTAAATATAGCCAATTGGAAGAATTCCGGAAAAAATTTTTCAAAGCCTTAACCAACAAAGATCACAAGTCAGTCTGCAGAGTGTAATCTCCCGCCTTTATAAAGTTACAAGATTGATTGAAAAGCATCTGGAAGTTATCAGCTATTGTTTTGCCCCCTTTTTTAGTCTCCAGAAACAATCAAATAACCAGTGCGGAAAAAGCATATCTAAACTGACAACCAGAATTCCTCCAGACGCAAAAAATGGCATATTTAAAGCGATTAGCATTCTTTCCTGATAAATTCCCACATTGCGCATAGATTAACATTTTTAGGGGATTTTTAGGGCTCTGGCGGGATTGTAGTAGAACATATGTACTATTTGGCAAACCCTAATAGCACCCCCTACCCAACAGAGAAATGGGTGGCTTTGCGGTTTCTCTAATGTGGCTTTGCTGTTGGAACTTCGATGAAGAGGCTTAGCTGATGGCTTTGATGTTGCTTTGTGGTTGTAAGCGAAAAAATTCGAAATTTCCCTCTATATTGTATTAACTATTATATTATTTATATATTACTTATTGTATTAACTATCAAAAGATACCCTATATTAATCTATATATATATATTACGGACTGCGAATCTTACGCCGCCTCCTCTACATTTTACGCCGCCCCCTCTATTTTTTACGCACCCCCCTGCGAATCTTACGCCGCCTACTGCGAATCTTACGGTGCTTCCCTGCATATTTTACGCTCCCTGTCTGATCTTTTAACAGGCACCGTGATATTTTACAGTGTTTCCCTGCCAATCTCCTCTATGAAGGTCGATGAGCATCGTTAAATCTGCGATTCTTGAATTTACTTCTATAAATCAAATAGAGTAAACTAAAAACAATTACAATAATGTTTGCTCAAGACCACGAGCCGTGATAGGAGGTTTGTTATGCCTGAATTACTTACATTTTCATGTCCTTCCTGCAAAACAAAATTGACCATAACTAGTAAGAGTATAAAAGAGTTTTTATGCAACACTTGTGGGCATACTATCGTTGTTAAGAGTGAAGGCGGAATTACATACCTTGAGGAAAAAGAAAAGAGTATTGATGATCTTTCTCCGGTTATTCTCTCAGGTGTGAGTCTTGACGAGACAAGTGAAAAGCCATCTCAGGACATGCACGTTGGAACCGCTACTGAAATGCCAACCTCGTCCAACCCCAAATCTTTCGAACATGAGGAATTCTTTGACGGTATTTCTAGTGATATTACTGACCAAAAAATTATAGAAAAGATATCAAGGCTACAAAATAGCAGAGAGATGTTGTTACAGGGCTATAAGAAAACGAAAATGGTTGGAATAGTTATCTGTCTTGTTACTCTTATATTGATTTATTTATTGCTTCCTGTGTACAGCTCTTACGAGGAGCTTTTTAAAGCATTGGGTATTACATTTATTCCAGTAATTCTAGTATTTACGATTTTTTTACTCGTACGTAGAAACGCAGTATTATCCAATATTAACTATATTAATCAAAAAATCGATAACATAAAAGATATTAAGTAATGGTCATTAGTTTCTTTATGTAAGTGATATTTTACATGTTTGCAAAATTTTCACGTCGTACTTACTGGCATAATGCTTCTTGTTGAGAATTGAGTATTGTGAAAAATTCGGAAATATGATTTTGATTTTCAAAGAAAGGAAATTTAAGAGAAAGAGTTTTCGCAGTATCAATCAACCTGATCATTAATTGATTGTTATTCTTTATTGTTATGTCGCAATAATCCACTGAGAAGCAAGAATCATAATTTATAGATCCAAATTCCGAAAAGGGTAAAACAATCACTTGAATATCTGTTAATACCAGCAAGTAATATCGTGTAACGAAAGGCGCCCAAATCCTAAACAAGAAGTAGTGAAGACAGTTTGGAGTTTGCCTAAAGGTGTAAATCCCGATTACTTCTTCATTCCATTCGGTAAGTGGTTCAGCCAGATCTAGCAGGTGTTGAAATTCCGATAATTTCATCTTATCCTTTTATAGCCTGTCAGTATATCAATGAATTATACTTCGGTAAAAGTCGATGTACATCGTAAAATGTCACGATGCTCTGAAATGAAGGCATACAAAACACAATCTAGAGCGAATAAGTGTGTAGTTCTCAGGCTAATAAACTAAATGTACATTGGCATTAATCTGACAAAGCTGAATCGAGAGAATCCCGGAAGGCGTTTTCATCATCTGAAGTATAGAAGGGGATGCCGACCAGACGATATTTGGTGCCACCTTCAACAGTAAGCAGATTTCCCTTGTACTCTTGCTTTATCTCTTTGAGGAAATCTTCCTTCCATCTGTCATGTTCAGCCAGAAAAGCCCCCTTGGGTTCGATGAAGAGTTGATAGGTTAGAGATCGACCGCTCTTTTCCTTCATGTACAACACAAAGTCGGGTTGGAAAGCCTGACCATCTGAGAAGTTGTAAATAGCAAAATGACCTTCATTCCTCATCAGATAAATATCTTCGTATTGTGATTTCAAGTTTTCAATTTCTCTGTCAAGTAAGTATACAAAGTCCCTTTCTTCACCAGTAGCAAAGAGCCTGTCAAAGGTCAAATAATCTCGTGAGGAAATGAAATGGTCAAGTTGGGGATTGTCCTGAGCTTTCAGATTGTCCTTAGAAAATTTCAAAGTCTTATCTTTGAATATTTCATGGATAAACGATTGGTTAAATTCCCTCGAACCCACCAACTTGTTCTTGGTGTTTTCCCTGATCTGTGTTTCAATTTCACCTAATAATCCCAAAATCGCATCCAATTTTTCACGCCTGTTTTCATCCAGAAGGTATAGATCCCCCCTGAATGTTATCTTCAAACCAGCCAAGAATTGGGGTGAATCAATGAAATCATCAATAGAGTTTAGATTTGGAAAGTATCTTCTGAGGGATGCAAAAGTATAAAAAGGGTTTCGGGCAATAGCTGTTTGAATGATATTGCGGTCAATGTCTTTTAGTGCGATATCGCATATGTTCTCGTCATTGATTATCGCAGCCTGCTGTTTTCCGTTCAGCACCGCACTCTCGCCACCCTTTCCAGTGGCGACCGTATGCACAAAATTCTTCTTAGTGACCCCTAAATCACTAAAGGAAAAGACGTTTTTGTAATCCTTCTTAACAGGTCTATTTGAATAAAACAGACCATATTTGTAAAGTGAAGTCTTCTTAAAGGAATCCTTGAGCTTGATTTCCTTAGTAACTTCCTCTTGCTCCATCAAACCCTGCTCAACAAGGGCTCTTCGAATATCATAGATATAACGAGAGTCATTGATGCTGTGATAATGCAATTCCTCAATAACCCTTATTTCATTCTCTAAATCCTTGTCGAATTTCCTGCGGAAGCGGTCTGTGTTTTGGGGAAGAACAAAGGGGAAGTAACGTGCACCCCGACCAATCAATTGAGCCTCAGACATGGTTGTTGTTCCGATTTTTGCTCTGCCTGTATCACGGGGCTCATAGCAACGCACAATATCAAAGAGGTTGAGCACATCCCAACCTTCATTTAGTTTTTGGACCGCAAAAATTGCCCTGATGCGGTTGTCTTTATCTTCGAGGGTGTTGACGATAATCTGGTACGTTTCCTTTTCGGTTTCATCATTCACGGAAAGGGTGAATTCCTCCCTGAACTCACTCTTCAATCTTTCAGCCAGCTCGTTATCACTGATACCCCTTTCTGTAAAGAATTGAAAGGCACGTTGAATGATTGGTATATTGGATTTGCGAATTCGAGCAATCTGGTTGCCGGAAAGACCGCCGATTATCTTGTGGAAATTAGCCTTATTCTCTTGTGATTGGGCAATGGTGCGTTGCGCTTTGAAGAGAATCACGGGTTTTAGGTTGATGCGATGGCTAGCAGCGACTTCCTGCTTGTATTGGCTCAAAATCAAGGCTTGAAGAATCCGGTCGTCTAAAGAAAAGTCAGAATAAACAAGGGTGATATCTTTTGAAAAACCATCGTTGCGAAATTCCGGCAGATCATAACGAATTATGACCTTGTCACGATATTTATTTACCATTGCAGGGGTAGCAAAATCATGGGTTGCAGTGAATTCAAGCAAAAGGTTATCCCGATTCTGTTCGAAAATATGTTGGACGGTGTTTTCCCAACTTTCGAACAATTCCATTTCTGCTTTCGTTTGCACATTCATGTGATGGGATTCATCGGAAATCAGCACAATCTTGTGCTTACGGAAATCCTCAAAAGTCAGGGAGTTTTCCTTTTGGGTGGTCAAGTCAGAATGCAACTTCTGGATGGTGGTAAAGCAGATATTGATATCATGGGTATTGACACCCTCAAAATTTGGCACTGATGTTACATTTACCCGCTGATTGTCGATAGTGATATCAGGATTAAAGAGATATTTGATGGATGAAGGGTTGAGGAAGTTGTCTTTAGTCTTCTCGATTATGTTGGTGGAATTGACGAAGAATAGGAAATTTCGAAAACCCTGCTCGTAGAGATATAGGATGAGACCTGCCATGATGAGGGTTTTACCACTTCCGGTTGCCATATTGAACAAGAAATGGAGGGGAAAGGTTTTATTGGGATACTCATTGTTATAGCAATGAATAAATCGGGCAAAAGCTTCGATTTGATATTTTCGGAGTTCATAACGAGGATGTAGATTCAGATGGATAGAATCAGGAATCTCCTTTTTAAGGAGGTTCATATCAGAAGCACCATCCAACAACTGATATAAGAATTGATCGGGCATTAGTTTTCCCCGTAAAATGCTTTATTTAAAGCTTTGTCTTCATCGGACACGCTGAATTTAGCATCATCTATTTCGGAGAGATTGACATAAAGCTGATTCTTGTCGAGGAGTTCCATCAGAAGTTTCTTCTGCTTTACTACCCCATTTTCTTCCTTGCCAATTTCTATGAACGTTCTGATGGCATCTTCAGGTAATTTGGGATTGACGTACCAGTTAAGGAAGGAATTCTCTGCCATTTCCTGCCAGATTTGAAGAAGGTCGCTAGAATTTTCGGCATCTTTAATACGATCAAGGAATGCTTGGTTGTATTTCATCAATTCGCAGGAGATGAATTCGCCACCCCCCTGCCAATTAACATTCTTGGATATTCCACTAGGATCATTGTCATTTATTACATTAACTATCCTTTTTACAGAATCATTCTTTCCATAGTCTAGCTGTTCGATACCAATGTACTGGTAACCCATTTTGTGAGCAACAGCGCAACTTGAACCGCTACCTAAAAAGTAATCAAGAACAATATCACCTTGAGTTAAACTTAACTGAAAGATTCTCTGAAATAATTTTTCAGATTTTTTTCCTTTACGAAGAGAAACGCCTCCTTCATTGTGTAAATCATTTGGTAAAATGTCATCCCATATATCAGAAATTGGCTCACCAAAAACCTTTTTGCCATCTATTTCCCTAAGCCTATCTTCAAAGAATAAGACAGCTTTCCCATGGTGTAAGTAATAGTCTAAGTGATTTTCCCTTTGCAGATAGAAGGTTTTGGTTTTTTCTTTTTCAGAGAGTCTTTTTAGCGCAACAATATTTGCCCCCACACTTTTCTCGTCAAGGGAGACAAATTGAATAATCCTATTTGCATTTTGGAAATAGAAATCTTCAAGAGATGATTCATATCGGTAACCTAAATGATTTTTTAGCTCTGACTTTTTAATATTTAATTGATTTGCAAAAGCTTCTAGCACTGAACAGTATAACCAGCTCGAGGGGTCTTCCTCTCGATTCATGATAAACGAGTTATATCTTTTATCTCTAGGTTTAGGTTTGTGCACTCGGTTTGGTTGCCATAGATTGGGATTTTTTGAATAGATCACCACATATTCTGAAAGATTAACTACGCCTCTATTTATTACTTTTGCACCTGAAACTGAACTTCTCTTCACAGTAATTAAATTCTTATTGTTTTCTTTTCCAAAAATATCATCCAGTAGTATTTGAAGATAGGCTAATTCTTTATTATCAATAGAAATAATAATTGAACCGGTAGGGTGAAGTAATTCTCTAGAAATATCCAATCTATTCTTCATAAAAGTCAACCATGTAGAATGATTGAAATTATCGTTATAGCCAAAAGAATCATTTCCTGTATTGTAAGGAGGGTCAATGTAAATCAGTTTGACTTTACCGCGAAACTGATCTTTGAGCGTGTAAAGAGCAATCAGGTTATTGCCTTTGATTATCAAGTTCTCACGAATGACCCCGTTTTCATCACGTTTTATCTCGGTAACAGGTTGTGTACCAGCAGTGGTGTAGCGGGTGAAGTTGGTCAATACTTTGGGGTCGAGCATGCGGTTGATTTCATCCTGCGCTAATACTTCATTGAAGAAAATCTCCTTACGCTTTTCTTCTTCATTAGTCTGTCCACCTTCCAGAACACAATCTTTGTATGCCCATACCAGATTGACTTCACCCCGCTCGCTCAGATATTTACCATCGATAGTTAATCCGATGCGGTTGCGGAAATGTGTATAGGAGCTGTCAAGAAAATTCTTCTGGGAAATGTACTCAATAAAGGTTCTTGTATTGAACAGCAATGAACCATCAATCTCATCAAAGAACTTTGCCTTCAATTCCGCATCAGATAAAAGAAGCCGGATCAATTCATGGTCAAGTTTCCATGCCCGATCTTGAACTGCGGCAAGCAACAACTCGCCTTCATCATCGACGAAATTGGGATTGGTTTTCAGAAGATCAGTGAGTTTTGTGTTAAATGACATAGATACTCCCTTTCTTGAGTCAGGGTTATTATACCGTCGGTTTAGAGCGAACTTGGAAAACGACCCAGTCTACAATATTCAACTGGGCTGAGAAACTTTGCTTTTTCTAGGATGTAGAAAAAATAAGGTTGACGGGTTGCTGGGAAAAGTATCACTTTTCAAGTGACTTTACTAGAACTTCTTTTTCATAAACCTTGTCATACATCTCTTTTCGCACTTCATGACTTGATATATCATTCTTTACGCGTTTTAGAAATTCACTAAAATCTGAGTTCATACCCGAAAGTTTATTTACAGTTTCCCAATCGATATAATCCCTAGATTTTGCAGGGAAGAGAATTACAGTAGAGTCAGGGTCTTTTATGTCTAGACTGATTACTCCGATTCCAAATGAAGCCGATAATCTTGCAAGCTCGCTATGCAATTCATCACTCGAATCAATATAGGATGCTACCAAGTAACCTTCATTTGCCCAAGATGAATTTGAAACAGCTTGAAAAAAGGCTTCCCTAAGGTTGCCAATCCGTAGCTCTCGCTTCATTTCAAATGAATAGAGTTTTACTGCGGGATTTCCAAGGGCGGAACTAACATCAACGACTTCATTTTCCCAATTGGAGTAGGGATAATAACAACCAACTAAATCAGGATGCACCCACTCTCCAAATTCTCTTTTGCCTGATTTATTATGGTGAATCGTTTTGATATATGATTTTAGATAATAAAAACCATAATAAACAAGGAAAGGGTGTAGGTCTTTCTCTAGAAATTCAAACTTTTTTGTTACTGCTTCTGGCAAGTCAATTGCCTGCTTGTCAGTGATTGCTGGCAATGATTTTAAGGAAAAACGTTTTGGTCTGACACCTATAGAGACAAATAGTGAATCTGTATTATCACGTATGTCAACGTACAACATCGCCCCTAGAGTGGCAGAAGGTGTTTTTCCTGAAGAACCGAGTTGTTTATCGTAACCCTTTAACGAAGCAATTTCCCATATTTCATTGGCAGAAAGGGGCTTTTTTTCCTCCGAAAGGACTCTTTTTGCTAGCTGTAAAAAGATACTAGCCATCTTACCCTCCTAAGATAGTCGTGATAATGATTAGTCCGAATAAATAAGTTCCTATACCTGCATATCAGTATACTCCATCAGGTTTTGGAATTGACTTACTAAATTTGAAATTCAAACCAATCACAATTTCCAATTATCTGCAGGTGATGATCGGCGATGTGCATTTACTGCATCTGAATTTGCCAATTGTAAGTAAAATCTGACCATGTCAAGTGATTCATGTCCAAGTATCATTTGAAGGGTGAAAATATCCCCATCATTTCGTAAATATTGAACCGCAAAGGTGTGTCTGAATCGGTGTGGATGACAATTAGGTACATTTGCCTTTACCCCCAGATCTGTTAAGAGTAACCTAACCGAATTAGGATTCATTCGTTTACCTGCAACAGTAAGAAAAAGGGGGTCATTCTCATCTGTTTCGGAACGTGAAGCTAAATAGCGCCATATGACTCTTCTGGTAGCCTTTCCTATAGGTAAAACCCTGCTCTTTGTCTTTCTTTTTGAGCTCCCATATGGAGCAATAAAAACCTCACCCTTTTCTAAGTCCAAATCCATGATATTTAGCCTGCAAGCCTCTCCAGACCTGACACCTGTATCAAGCAAGAATATGATAAGTGCAATATCTCTTTCTGAAGTTGTCCTTTTCATCTTGAATGAATTACGACTATTAGTTTTTGCTTCACGACTGTATTCTGCATGAGTGAGGATAGCTTTTATATCACTCTCCGATAATGGCATAATCACTTTTGGATTATTAGGGGGAAGCTTCAGTTTTTCATCTGGTCTTTTTTGTAAGGAGAATTCCACTGACGCCCAATTAAAGAAACATTTAATTGCCTTCCAATGGTTCTGTAATGTACTACCCGATAATGGTGCGATACTTCCACTTTTTCTTTGGGGTTGATAATCAGACCTTAGAAATGCGAAGTAACGAGTTAAATCATAGGTGGTTATGTTTTGGACTTCAGGATCGTCTAAGAATTCCGTTAGGTTTTTCAACATGATTCTATACAAATCGATAGTGGCTTGGGAGTATCCATCCGCTTTCAAACTGAAGAAAAGTCCTTCTGTAGCCTTTGAAAGGTTCATTTTACCCCCCTGATATTGAACTGAAGACCTGTAACAATGTTCAAGATTCTATCGAATTGGGAACTGGTAACATACGAAAATTGACATTGTAAGAGGTCTGGCGCAGTCCGGCTAGCGTGCTTGCATGGGGTGCAAGAGGTCGAAGGTTCAAATCCTTTCGCCCCGACAGAAAAGACCCTGGGATGAATCCCGGGGTTTTTTGATTCCAATAGTTACCAATAGAAGATTGGTGAAATAAATATGTGTTCATGTAGAGGTGACGCAGTGCAAAGCCTCCCCTCGGGGGATGCGTCGCCGCTACCAAGATATCTGAACGGATCTTACCCCCGATGATGATGGGTAGGGGCACAAAGCGGTCCACGAAAAACCAAAGAGCCGGGTTCAAGTACGGAACCCGGCCTACAAAGGAAACGGTCAACCACAGGGGTTGACCCTACGACACCATCACTGACCCCGCATCAAGTTTCCCACCAATAAATTTTTTGGTGACGATTGGTCGAATGCTTCACCCCCAAGATTAAGAATTAGCATGTATAAACCATTTTTTTTGTATCGGAACACGCAAGGTTATAATCATCCTAATAAATTTTTCTCACGTTTCAGACTTCCACACTCAATTTACCAAGGAGCCTGGCATGAATACCAAACGTTTCACAATTTTACATTCCAACGATATGCACGGAGACTTCCTGGCGGAACTCGAAGCCGGCAGCGGAGATGCCATTGGCGGAATCGCGTTACTTTCAGGATACATCAACCAGGTTCGTGCGACTGAAAAGAATGTGATCTACACAATATCCGGCGATATGGTGCAGGGCTCGATCATCGATTCTGAGTTTAAAGGGATCAGCACCATCGAAATCATGAATTACCTCTCCCCGGATTGCGCGTCCCTGGGAAACCACGAGCTGGACTACGGCTTGCCTCAGTTGTTATTCCTGGATAAGCTTGCAAATTTCCCCATCATCAATGCGAACATGTATATCAAGAAGTACAACAAGCGCCTGATGCTGCCTTACCTGATAAAGACTATCGATGATTTTGACATCCTGTTCATAGGTATAGTGACTGAGACTGTGCTGGATGCTCTCAAGCTAGATTGCCAGATTGGGACTTTTATCAGCCTTGAAGACGCTGCTACTGAGGTTGGGCGAATTTGTGATGCTTACAAAAACGATGACATTGACCTGACGGTTTTGCTGACCCATATCGGTCTTGACTCGGACAAAGAGCTCGCGGCGATGTTGAAACCAGAATGGGGCGTGGACATGATCCTTGGTGGTCATTCCCACAGTTACATGGAACAGCCTGAAGAGGTAAATAATGTTCTGATAGCCCAGGCGGCTGTTGGCACGGATCAGGTCGGACGCTTTGACATCCTGGTGGATGATGACACCAATTCGATCGTAGACTGGAAGTGGCGTCTGGTGCCAATACATTCAGACGATATCAAGCCTGATCTTGAGTTACATAAATTCATCGATTCCTATAAGACTGCGGTGGATGCCAAATACAACACATTGCTCTGCCGCATGTCCCAGACATTGACGCATCCAAGCAGAGAAGTTGAAACATCGCTGGGGGATCTGATTTCAGACATCTTTGCTGAAAATGGCAATCTCGATGTTGCATTTATTGGCAGTGGGTCAATCCGGATGAAGCAATTGGGTCCGGTAGTGACACTTAGAGACCTGAAACAACTATTTCCGTACGACGACACGTTCTCACGTTACACAGTCAGCGGCAAGCAGCTTGAACATATTTTTGCTCACATCATGCGAAAAGATAACCGCAACGGAGAGGGCGAGTGTTACCAGGTGAACCACGGGGTAAAGGCGGTTTACGACGAGATTTTTGAACGGCTGGTCAGCCTGGAGATTGATGGCAATCCTGTGGATATGGATCGGAACTACGAGATCGGGCTGCAGTCCTACCACGCCATAAACTGTGAGGAAAATCTTGGATTCACGATGGAGGAATTGAGCGAGATTAACCCTCCCAGAGTGTTGGCAACCTCCATGCAATCGGTGATTGACGAGTACCTGCGCGAGCATCAGGCGATCAAGCGAGAGGTGGAAGGAAGGCTAGTTTACCGTTAGTAAGTCCGTGTGTGATAAAACCAAAGCCGGATTGAACCCTCTCCGCTACGCTTCTAGGGCAGGAGAACAATCCTTTGTTCTTGCAAGGTCTCCGGACCTTGCAAGGGTTTTGACCGAAGGTCTTCATCCCTTGACCAGTTATAACACAATTGGTTTTCGGATCTTAGCGGTGGGAGTAAACCCCCACCGTACGGTCAAATCTTGTAGGGATGGGCTTTTTCGATCCGCAGTGTCCAGTAAGCCGGAGTTTTTGTGATGGGAGACCTAGCGGTCAACTACCCCGCTCGGTGAGGACACCGGCGAGAACTGGAGTAAGTGCAGTTTCATATTAGTGGAATAGTAATTAGCGCATTTTCCCTCAATCGGTTTGATGAAATTGTAGAGGCGACGCATGCGTCGCTCTACCAAGTAAGATTGTATTTGTTATACCTGACTTAAATCAAGAATTGATACCATAAGGATTCTTCGCCCCTGCGACAATTCGACAGGTGGAAAATTTCTATTCCCCGGCGAGGACCAATGGAATGAAGATCTCGAAGAAGACTGGTTCTTCAACCTTGGCGACGGCGCAGTTGGACATCTGAGAGTAACAAACAGCTCCGGTTTCGGCAGCCTGGACCTTGTAGAAATAGAACCTGTCGTATTGGATGTTCGTGTCTTCGAAGGTATTGGACGTGACCTGGGCGACCTGGGTGAAGGTGCCAGCACAAGTTGTGGTGCTGCGGTAGACGTTGTACACATCCGCATCGACAACTTCAGGCCAGGTGAGCAGGATGGAATTGGTCAGGACGGTGGCTGTAACGTCCGGATCAGCGGCAAAACATCGCCCAATGGGCGCTGCCAGGCTGGCAGCAGTGCCAATCCCAGCCTGGGAAATTGCGTGAGTAACAGGCAGATTCATAGCAGAAATCTTGTCATTGACAGTGTGGTAGTAAGGGTTTCTGTCCTGCCCGCTACAGCCTGTGGGTAGGTTGTTGTTGAAATAGTTTTCTAGAATCTCGATCGCTCCAACCTGGGCAGCCCAAAACGAGGCATGGTCAGAAGCACCCGTCGCACCGCTGGTGAGATAATCGTAAGTCAGGTTGAGCCCATAGTTGTCAATAACGTCAGTGAAGCAAGTGCCCACCTCGTTTGAGTCGGTACGTGTACCTACGTGCATTTCAAAACAACGGTCATTATTGCTGTCATAGCCAAACATGTCCAGGTTGACGACCCCCACGATGTCGTCCATTACCTCGGGATAGTCATCCACGTAAGCCACGCTGCCGAGCAAGCCCTGCTCTTCCCCTGTGAAGAAGATGATCTTGATTGTGCGGTCGAACTTGTAGAAACGGAACAGGCGAGCAGCTTCCATCAGGGCGGCGACGCCGCTGGCGTTATCTTCCGCGCCTGGCGCGAGAGTGCTGGGAGAAGTGGAAGTGCTGTCGAGGTGAGCTGTCATGAGGACGATCTCATCCGCGTTGGGACCGTGCCCTGGGATGGTGACGATTTTATTCTTCCACGTGTAACTCTGCTCAGGAAACGTGACATTTTCATCCAGAGAGAGAAGCCCATTACCGTTCTTGCCTATCCACTCTCGGACGATTTCCCCTTTGCTTTCAAAGATCTTTGATGCGAAATAAGAATGGTCTGTAAGGAAGGTACCTTGCTCATAGCCAAAACTCTCAAGTTGTTCGCCGAGGTAAGGGTAAGCCATCGCGTTGACATTCAAACCAAACAACTGATAAGAGTAACGGGTAAGGATTTTCCGCTGAGATACACCGATCGGAACAAAATCCTCACCGCTAAAGTTGCGGATCCATTGAACTATCGCATCCTCCGTGACCTGGTTCAGGATTTCCTGAACGGTCGGATTGGATGGGCAGGTTGGGGTTTGACTGGTGGCAGAGGTTGTTGGTACGGAAAACAGCAGGACAAACGTGATGACAAGCAAAACCAGTCTGGTCTTTTTCATGCGAATCCTTTGCGAAAAAAATATTAATTTGTGCGAGCTTTAAACCAAACCGTATGCGTAAAATGTCGGAATAAAGACAGTGGCTTCCCCGTCCAGCCATGACTTGAGTGCGCGATCTTTCATTGCCAGGATCTCATCCACTGGTACAAAACCCCCGAGATCAAAGGCGATGATATCCCACTCGTGTTCAAAAACATCTTGTTCGGGTAAGCGCCACTGGCCAGCAAGCAAGCCGAGTTGGACATCTTTCAATCCAGTAGTGCGGAAGATGTGGCCGAGCTTGCGCCCCATGCTGAGATCGATGCCCTGAAAAGCCAGAGAGCGATTCTGGATTTTTCCAATTTCCTGGAACACCTGCGGATAATCGATGCGTGAATGGTAATCTGGTTCAGCGAAGGCGACTACGTAACCTCCAGGCTTGGTAACACGCGCCATTTCAGCGACAACCTGGGCTGGGTCCTGAACCCAGAGCAGCACGTAATGCGTCGTCGTCAGGTCAAATTGGTGCGCTTTGAAGGGCATGCGGTGGGCGTCAGAGTTGAAAATAGTCGGTTTTGCAGGGTTGAGCTTGGCATACTGGCAATTTTCGAGGTCAAGATCCAGACCAGTAACCTGCAAGCCACGAGCGTTGTACTCATTCAACAAAGCCCCGGTGCCAATCCCAACATCCAATAGTGTCTGGCCAGGCTGGGCGTTGACTTTCCCAAAAATATAGGAACGTAAATTTTGAGTCCAGGAAGACTGGAGCTGGAACCGTTCATGCCAATCCGAAATTTTCAAGCAGCACCTCCCGCCATCACACGAGCCCAAAGATTGGACCATTCCTCGTGAAGCAAGTTCCCATAATTGTTCTGACCACCAGCATGATCTGCCAGGCTGCCGTTTGGTTGGATGACGAAATGCTGCGCAGGTTGTGAATCCGGATCCCAGACGCTGAAAAGCAGTTGCGGTTCGTGGAGGTGATAGGTGAGCGGCATGTCATCGACGAAACCAACTCCGCTTTCACTAAGCTCGTGCTGTAGCTTTCCGGCGTGAGCATGAGAGTAGGTATCCTCGGGGATAAAGTTGAAGGCATTGACACCGAGATCCTGAAGTTCGCGTATGAGGTCGCGATAATCCCGGTTGGAATGGATTGGCAGGCGCAGGCAGGTAAAAAGGTCCTGATCCAGGATATTGGACAAACCCTGAATATCAGCTGGATTTGATGGGTCGATGCTATAGGTCAGGTGATCCAAACCAGCCTCAATCAGGGGCAATAGGTTGGCAGAGTCTTTCAGATTGGGGTCCGAGGAAACCAGTCCACTGACCAGCCCAAGCTGTTCGGTGAAAGCCATGAGCTCGGTGAGGTCAGAGCGAAGGGTGGGTTCTCCGCCAAAAAAGACCACATGGGGAATGCCCGCATTGTAGAGCCGCGTGAGAAGCGTTTTCCAATCTTCGGTTGTTAGCTCGTTAGCCGCAAGTTGATTGTCTTCACCGTCAGAAAGCTCGCGATAGGTAAGGCAGCAATCGATCCGCAAGGGTGCAGTAAGGTTTTTATCGAATACATGCGACTCGAAACCAATTGTTGCAGACGGGGAAAGGTCATTTTGGCGACCGAGATAGAGGATCTGATCGATAAATTGCTGAACATCCCGCATTAGTACTTCGCGTGTCACTTCGTAGCGTTCGGACATGGCATCCACAATCTCCACGTTATCCTTGCCCTGGATCAGATGATAAGCAAACTCGGTGGCCGTCTGGTTGAGATGTAGAACGGTGGCGGCGTTAACCACCAGAATCCCTTCGCTATCTGGTTCAACACGCAAATGAAGTCGAAATTGCTCCGGCGCTTCAGGTGCGGTGTGGTAGGTGTAAAAACCGGGGGTTAAGCCTTTAATTGGTTCATTAGTTGCGTGTAGGTTATCACTTTTAGCAGCCATGATTAGCTCCTTCTTAATACAAGATCGCGATAGATCGGCTGTGGATTTTGGTGCTCACGAGCCAGCGGGCAGCCACCACCGCACTCGATGAAAAAGTCACAAGTCTTGCAGGCTTGCGGAACGTCTTTACGCAAACGCAAAGAAAGCGCAAGTGGATGCTCCCAGATTGCAGACCACGGAGCTGTCAAGAAGTCACCCAGGGCTTCATAGTAAGACTGACAGGGGATGACCTGACCATCCGGTTCGATGCACATGTTGTAATAGGCAGCGGTGCAGCCCTTTATGCCGAGGTCAAGCTGAAGTGGGTCAAAGTGGCAATACTGGGTGGGGGTGTACCAGATCAGGCGCTGACCGCTTTTTTGGGTGAAATCAGTCGCTATTTCAAGCAGTTTTGGCAGATCCTGCTCTTTGAGACCGGTGTTGACGGTGCTGCCCTTGCCTGAGTAGATCAAGGCGTTCAACCCCACGGTTGGAACGCCGATATCCCGCAGAAAAGTGAGAAGGTCGAGCAGGTAAGCTTCGTTGTTTTCGAGCAGGGTGGTGTTGGTCATCATGTAGAGCTTGCTGTTGACTGCGTTCCGAATCCCCTGAACGGTTTCGTTCCAGGCTCCCCTGGCACGAACCATTTGATCATGCACGTCTGGGCGATTTGATTCGAGTGTGATCTGCACGTGATCGAGACCAGCTTCAACCAGACTGGCGATGTAAGCAGGATCGGACAGCTTTCGCCCGTTGGTATTCAGCCCAGCAACAAGCCCTGTTTGTTGGGCATAAGCAACCAATTCAGGCAAGTCAGGGCGCAAGGTCGGTTCTCCACCGGTAAAGACAACATGGGGGATTTTCAGGCTCCAAATCTTGTCCAGAATGGACTTCCAGCTTTCCGTTGGCAGTTCGGGGTAGTTGCGCACACGAGCGTTGTAGCAGTGGACGCAGTCGTTGTTGCAGCGATAGGTAATCGCGAGGTCCATACGGTAGGGCGCGCTCAACTCATGGCTGAAAGGCAGATCCATTTCCAAACCCAGATCACATACCGGGCATAATCCCGATTTCTCATCGATTAATGCTTCAACGCGAGCACGCGTCTCCAGGTAATCCTGCCTCAACTGCTTTGAGGGGGCATTGAAACGAGTTTGGAGGGCTTGAATCGCGGATTTCTCATCAACTTTTTCAAGGGTGAGAAAGGCCATATAGAGCGCTGTTGGGTTGAGGTGGACAACGCGCGAGGCATTGACAACCAGCAGACCGCTCAGATCGGGGTCGACGCGTAAGTGGATGCGCGACTTGGAGTCTGCATCGGCAATGTCGTATTGGTACATCCCTTCACTAAGCGGTTGCATTTTGGTTAATCCAAACAAATATCAACTATCGACCGCCGCCGGCACAGGCACAGGCGCAGCCAGCGCAAGCACAGGCGCAGGCGCACGAATGACCGCCGCCGCTGCCGCGGAAGCCGCCGCCACCACTGTGGGTGGTGGTAACGGGGATGGGGTTGGTGCGGCTGGTAACTGAAGAGGTGAAATCAGTCACATTTCCGATTACACCAGCAGCCATGTTGGAAGCACCATTCACCATAGAAGCGGCGAAATCAGCTCCAGGCAGACTTGGCAGGCTTACCGAAGGACGTCCACCACCAGACCCTGTGCTCACCGAAGTTGGGGCTGCAAGACCTCCGCCACCACCTCCGCTGCTCATCACAGGTTGATAAGTTGGGTCGTAACGCGGCCACCAGGTGGGCACAAACACCGGTTGACCGGTGAAGGTACGTTCAGTGCGGTCGTTGAATTCCTTATCGAGCATGGTCCACTCGAGGGTGTGGTCATACTGGGCGCTCTTGATGTCCGGTGTTTGAGCGGTTTCAACCGCTTGCCAGGCACGGAGGATGATATCCTGATAATAGTCCTTGGTTTCCTTTGAACTAAAACCTTTCATCTTGTCCGCGACAGATTTGACCAGGTCGATCATGAGTGATTTGATCCCTGCTCGGCGTGTTGCTTTATTATCATCCTTGAAAGACTCAAGGAAAGCTTGCTCGTAAGGATATAGTCCTTCAGGTAGAGGATCCACGATATCAATTTTTAGGGGATCGCGATTGAGTACGGTAACCAATTCCTTTTTCAGCAGCCCGAAAAGGATCATGGTCAGGATCTTGTCGAGTGGTTCCTCCAGCAGGATTCCAGCTTCAACAGCTGTCAGACCGCGCTTAATGCCCTTACCTTCGATGGAGATTTTGGGGGGCAGGTATTGCATCTTGCGTTTATCGGTTTGCTTCTTGCCCTGGATGATCACAAAAATGAAGAAACCAATAAAAATCAGTGGGAAGAAAGCGCAACTGACAAAGCTCCACAGCCGGGAAAAGAAACTTGGTGCCGAAGAACCACCTGGCTCTGTGTATCCACCATCAGAGGGGATAGGCTCCTTGGTTATCAGTGTTCCAGCAGGAATTGCGGAGGCAGGGAACGCAGCGCCAAAAAAATATTCACTGTGAACATCTGCGTTGGTGGTGTACCATGAATAATTGACACGCCCATCATTGGTCATGGTGGCTTCAGGTTCAATCGAGCCTGGCCAACCAGAGGGCTGGTAATAGACGCCTTGCTCGGCGCCCACAGCAGGGGGCAGGATGATGGTCATGCGATATTTTGTGTTTTGCGAGCGATCGTATTGGGAGTCAAAAAAGCTCGGAACAAAGAAGAAATTGGCATAATCCGTGCGGTCTTCACCATCATAAGGGCTCAAAATTCCCTTGACGCCGTAGACCCAGGCTGTAACAATGCCAGCTTCACCGGGCTGGATGGCATATTCGCCCAGGGCGAGTTCAGCTCCCTGTACGTAAGCTGAATCATTAATTGCAGGCATTTCGATGCCGTTGATATCAGCTTTTATGTCGGAGAGCTTGTATTGGGTGGTTGGTAAGCCAAGATCCACGAAATCGATCGCGTCAGCATTCGGATCGTTTTGAAACGCCATGTAGTAATACAGGGTTAGCGTGCCATCGGCTTCGAGGTATGCTTCAACTTCATAAGCAGTCAGGGAAAAAAGATAAGTCTGAGCCTGGGCTGATCCAACTGGGATCAGCAGCAGAATCAGGCACAATGCTAACAAAACGCGTTTTAGTTTGTTCATAAGCTTACCACTTTGGTTCTTCAGTTACCTGATACGTAGTGCCGCAGCTATGGCACTGCACGGTGACCGCGCCATTGACAAGTTTCATGTCATCAGGAGCCAGTGGGGCACCGCAAGATTGGCATTTGATGGTATCCATTTTAACATTACCCGGGAGATCGACGTTGAGAGTTACATTCTGGACGGTCTGCTTCGCTGCAGCAGCCAGTCGGACACCTGCAAAAATCAACACAAATCCCAAAATGAGCAGAATGATCCCATAGATGATCCATGAAGGCGCGCCGCCTTCACCGCCCGAACCGAGCAGTAGCAGAAATCCAAAAACAATGAAGATTGCTGCAAGAATGTAGGAAATAACGCTGCCAGCTTTCATAGGAACTCCTTCGATAATGGTTTGCCTTCAGCATAACATGATGCAATCGGCAAAACCCTATATAATATGTTGAACACTATGATGATAACATCAAAGACGTTATCTGAAATTATATTATAGTAAATTTTCATTAAGGACCCTATGGAAAAATCATCAATTCCGGAAGTTGTTATCGCCAGGCTACCAGTCTATATCCAGAAACTTAACCAGCTTTTGCGGGAAGGTCGGGAAAACGTATCTTCACAAGAGATGGCGGAGCATCTGGGAGTCACCTCTGCGCAAATTCGAAAAGATTTGTCTTTTTTCGGCGGTTTTGGGAAGCAGGGTACAGGCTATAACGTGATCAAACTGCTTGAGTCATTACGCAGTATCTTAAATTTGAACCAGATATGGGAAGTAGTCCTGGTGGGTGTGGGGCATCTCGGGCAAGCCTTGCTCAGTTACCAGGGATTTTCCCACAAGGGATTTGAGATTGTGATGGCCTTTGATAATGACCCTAAGGTTATTGGAGAAACGTTTGCCGGGATAACGGTAACGGACGTTAACGAGATGCAAAGACACATTTGCCCACGGGGGATTCCCATCGCCATTCTGACCGTACCAGTTGGAAACGCGCAGGAAATGGCGGACCAGTTGATCCGGTGCGGGGTAAAGGCGATTCTTAATTATGCGCCAGTAACGTTAAAAGTGCCGGAAGGAATCCGACTCGCAAACATAGACCCTGTTTTGAGCCTGCAGACGATTACTTATTACTTATAACCCTTGTGATTATCGCCCCTGGTTGCGAAGAATTACTTCCAGAATTGAAAAACCCTTCGCTGCGCCTTCAACGGTACAGGTGACCGGGTTTTCGACCACGTAGGCAGGGATGCCCAGGGCAACTGTAAGGAATTTATCGAGACCCTTCAGGAGGGAAGTGCCTCCACAAAGCGCAACGCCGCGATCGATAATGTCAGATATCAATTCAGGGGGTGTTTTCTCTAAAACACGGCGGATGGCAGCAACAATTTCTTCCAAAGGTGGCTGCAGAGCTTCGACGATTTCGTTGGTGGTCAGGCTGGCAGGCTTGGGCAAGCCGGTGACCTGGTCCTGACCCTGGATTTCCATCGTTCTTTCTTCCTGGGTGGAGGTGGCAGCGCCGATGTTGAGTTTGAGTTGTTCAGCGGTTGGCTGTCCGATGATCAGACCAAATTTCTTACGGACATAATTGATGATGGCTTCGTCCAGTTTTAACCCGGCGGTTCGGTTGGTTTCAGCACTAACAATACCGGTCATGGATACAACTGCCGCCTGTGTCGTGCCGGCGCCAAGGCAGATGATCATGTTGCCTGTGGGTGTGTTGATGGGGAGGTCGATACCTATGGCTGCAGCCAGAGGCTGAGGAATTATATTGACTTCCCTTCCGCCTGCTCCCAGACCAGCTTCCACCACGGCTCGTTTTTCGACGCTGGTAACGCCATATGGAGCGGAAATGAGTAGACGGGGCTTGAAGAAGAGGGTTGGACCAGTGACTTTTTTGATCATCTCGCGCAGGTAGATCTCAGTCAGCTCGTATTCAGCAATTACTCCGTGGCGAAGCGGACGAATAACCTCAATCGATTCAGGCACACGTCCCATCATACCAAGGGCGGTCGTGCCGTATTCGACCAGCTTCATTTCGTTAACAACTATCGCGACAACAGTCGGTTCCTGCTGAAGGATCTGATTGCCTTCCGCGATCTGTGTGTTAAACGTGCCGAGGTCTATGCCTAATTCCCGAGAAAGTCCCATGTTTTTTCCAATTTTTCAAAGATGTTCAATTTATAATTTTACCATCTCTATAGATGGAAAAAAGCAAGCCTAGAAATGATCAAAATACTGCAGCGCAACCCGAAGTTTCGCTTCAACGTCATCAGGCGTGTCTTTAGGAATGGTTTGCAAAGCAGTCTGAGCCTCAACCACGCTGTAACCGAGGGTGATAAGAGCATCGACCACGGCGTCATCCACATCTGTGATGCTGCGTACGCCAAGTCCATCACCTTCAGGCAATTTTCCCTGCATCTGAATAATGATCTTCTGTGCGGTTTTCTTGCCAATGCCAGGAACCCGGCTGAAATAATCCGGTTTTTCACTCAAAATGGCAGAGCGAATGTTGTCGATGGAAAGGCTCGAAAGGATTGACAGCGAAAGTTTTGGACCGATCCCGCCCACTGCCAAAAATTGAAGAAACAGTTGTTTTTCCTCAAGGCTGGCAAATCCATAGAGAGAAATATTGTCCTCACGAACCAGCATGTAGGTGTAGAGGTACAATAAATCACCGGCTTCAGTTTCACCTAAAAGTGGTTTGGGAACAAAAACTTCAATTCCCAGGCCGTTGATGTCGATGATGACGCTTTCCTTGGTGAGTTGGATAACTTTTCCGGATATTGATGCAATCATAATGACCTCTGTTCTTTTTGGCGGTGTTGATAAATTTGGTAGAGAATGACTCCCGCGGCAACAGAGATGTTGAGGGAGTCGCAAGCGCCTTCCATGGGTATGCGCAGCATCTGGGAACACAAGGAGACATATTTTTCTGAGAGTCCCTGGCGTTCACTGCCCAGGAGCAACAGGTTGGTTGGGGGGAATGTTACCTCAAAAGCTGAAGATTCAGCTTTGTCGGATGTTCCAATAACCTTCAAGCCCTTGCTGCGTTCCAAAAAAGCCTCAAAATCGTTGAATCCTGCACGAAAATGGGGAACAGTAAAGATTGAGCCCATGGACGCTTTTACGGCGGCAGGATCGTATGGGTCGGTGGAATCATCCAGCAGGATCAATCCGCTTGCCCCGACCGCGTCGCAGGTACGCAGGATAGTCCCGAGGTTTCCCGGATTCTGGATCGATTCGATTGCCACCCAAAAAGAATCGGGCTGAGCGGAGATTGTGCTAATATCTTCCCAGTTTTGGGCGATGAGAGCCGCGATTCCCTGGGGTTTTTCTTTTCGAGCCAGCGTCGCAAAGACGGATGAACTGAGTTCCAAAACAGGTGTCTTTTGCTTGTTGGCACGCTCGATTAGAGTCCGACCGTACTCGCTGATAAGCAACTCGGGCGAAACAATAAGTTCTTGGATTTTTGCGCCTGAATCAAAAGCCTGACCGACTGCTTTTAACCCTTCCGCCAGGAAATTACCACTCGAACGGCGCTCTTTAGCCTGATCCAATTTGCGGAGGGTTTTGATGTGTTCGTTAGCTGAGCTGGTGATCATGCACTTACTCCATCAGGCTGCGCAAATTGAGGTGGCTGGCATGGCAAAGGGCAACGGCTAACGCATCGGCAGCATCATCAGGCTGAGGGATCTCACTTAAGTCCAGCAGCAGCTTTACCATGCTTTGCACCTGCTTTTTATCTGCCCGACCATTCCCGGAGACGGACTGCTTTACCTCATTGGGCGAGTATTCGGCAATGGGCAGACCAAAGCGGGCAAGGCAATAGGTGGCAACACCGCGGGCTTCACTGACCGCCATCGCGGTAGTGATGTTCCGCTGGAAAAAGAGTTTTTCCATGGCGGATTCAGTCGGCTGATAGGTCTCAATCAAAGCGGATAATCGATCGTAAAGAAAAATCAAACGGCTGGAGGTTGAACTCACAGCCGTTGAATCTATCACTTCGTAGTGAACCAATTCTGGTTCATTGCGCTGATTGAGGCGAATGAGACCGATGCCGGTGCGTGTCAGACCTGGATCGATACCCAAAATCAGCATTAAGGCTTAATCTTCCTCCAACTTCTCATAATCCTCATCGGTGTACTTGAGGTTGGTGTAAACATTCTGAACGTCGTCACTTTCCTCAAGGGCAGAAATGACTTTCAGGACAGAAAGCGTCTGGTCAGGGTCGAGTTCGATTTCCTGTTGGGGGATCATGCGCACACCGGCATCTTCAATTTTTAGGCCGGCATTTGCCAGGCTGTCATGAATGGCTTTGAAGGTTTCAGCAGGGCCGACAATTTCGATGTATCCATCTTCTTCGGTGACATCATCCGCGCCAGCTTCGAGGGCTGCTTCGAAGGCTTTATCGAAGTTTTTACCGTCTGATTTTACGGTATAGATGGCTTTGCGATCGAATTGCCAGGTTACCGAACCATTGCTTGCCAGGTCGCCACCACTCCTCGTAAGGATGTGGCGCAGATCAGCGACGGTGCGATTGCGGTTTTCTGTGACACATTCGATGACGGCTGAAGCGCCTTTGCCGAGGTAGCCTTCGTAAGTTATCTCAAGCAGTTCGATGCCGTCTTTATCGTCACCCGTACCTCGTTTGATTGCACGTTCGATGCTATCTTTGGGCATATTGCTGGCTCTTGCGCGTTCAATGGCAAGCTCCAGTGAAACGTTCATGGAGGGGTCGCCGCCGCCATTGCGTGCGGCAAGGGCGATTTCGCGGGCGTATCGGGTGAAAATTGCGCCTTTTTTGGCGTCTGCAGCACCCTTTTTGCGTTTAATCGTGGACCAATGAGAATGTCCTGACATAGAAAATCTCCTTAAATATGAATGAAAAGCTAAGCAATTAAGTATATCATGAAGTATTAGCCCGCGGGAAGATCGAAGGATGTGTAGATAGCAAAATTTACTTTCCAGATCGTGTTGAAAGTCAGTTTACCTGATCGATGAATTCCAATTTGACCGTCCATGCGCTATCTTGGGCAAGTTTTTGGATAGATCAATGGCTGCAACCAATCCTATGCCATCAGTACCACTTGTTTTGAGACCTAACTCGTGTTGCCAGAACAGAAAGGAGCCCTGCTAAAAGCAGAGCTCCTTTTACTAATATCCTGGTCCTTTACCGAAGAAGTAAGGGCAGGTAGAGATAGAACACAGGGATCTCATCCACAACATGCAGGGTTACAGGCAAGTTGAGAGGAGCGCCAGCATTCTTGACACGCAGGGTGGCAAAGTAGTCGCCAATTGCCAGTCCAGTTGCATCGAAGCCAATGGTGACATCTGCGGATCCACCAGCAGGAACTACGCCAGCAGTCGGATCTTCAAACAGCCAAAGAACATCACCACCTTCGAGACCATCGAGAGCGACATCATCAAGACCGATCTGTGCGCCGTCATTGCCAACGTACTGGAAGCCGATACGGACCATGCCACCTGGTAAGGCGGAACTGAGATCAATTACAGTTTCAGCCCATTCCCAGCTTACAGACCAATCGTCATCTGCCTTTTGAAGGAAGATATCATCCTCACCACCAATTTCGTCAACGACCAACCAGATATTTAAGTCGCAGTTGTCATAGGTGTCACGGCACCAGACAAGGCTGCCAAACGACCAGAAGCTTAAGGTTCCCTCGGTAAGATTGAACTCGGGGGTGACCAACCATTCATCCTGGTCATTCAGGTCCTCGTCGTAGGTGACATTTGCGTTAAGAGCGCCTGTATGGGGGTTGAAACTATCAGGTGCCCAGGTGTATGTGGATAGACTTTGCAATTCCCATCCAGTGGGTGGGAAGGCATCTTCAAAACCTTCTCCTATCAAGGCATCAGTCGGCTCATAAGGCGGAGCCTGAACCTCATTCTTTGGAGCTTGCTTGGATTTGTCAAGACCAGGAATATCCAGCTCAGGATTGTACTTGTAGGTTGGACCAGGAGTGCCTTGAGGAGCAGCGGGAAGTTCCATCAATTCGAAAACAGCCTCAGCTGCGCCAACATTGATGAGTCTTAACGTTTGGGTGCCGGTTGTATCGGGCAGCAGCCATTTCTCAAGCGAGGTGGGGGATGCCTTCAGACAAGGAGCAAGCAGGCGCAAGGTGATATCCTGGATGGTTGTTTCGCCGGCAGTGATAACCACACCTTCGATGGTTTGGGTCTCGTAGCCTTCGATTTCAACGATGACGTCATAGCTACCAGAAAGAATTGAACTCTTGTAGAAGCCTGTCGCGTCAGTTGAGATTGTGTAGATTAAGGAATCAGCCTGGAAGAATTGGATTTCTGTGTTACCCGCAGGGGCAGGATTCACATTACAAACTTCCAGTGTATAAACATTGCCCTGAACAAACCCGTCTTCCGGTAAAGCCAGGATTCTGAGTTGGACAGGTATGTTCATGGTTGCTTCGCTCGGGCTGTTGACGCGGAGACTACCAAAGTAATCACCCCATGTCAGACCTGTTGAGTCAAAGGTGAGGGTCACATCAACGCTGCCGCCATCAGGTGCAACAACACCCGCGGTAGGATCTTCGGTCAGCCAGACGATATCGGTCGAGCCGGCAGAGCCCATGCCACGGATTAACCAGTTGCCAGGGAAGTATGCGTCTATGAGCGTCCATTCTTCATCCGGAGGAAGCGTGGGTTCGGCAGGTACATCACCAGCCCACCAACCAGCCCAGGAGCGTTCCTCTGTTGAGGTTTGATCAATGGCTGCAGGGTAGTATGCAGTCCCCGGGACCTCCAGGAAGATCGCGCCGATGATGACGTCGCCAGGGCCTGAAACCATAACGGGTTCGTCTAAAACGTAACTGTTCCAGCCGGTGATATTTTCTACAACAGCATCCTGCTGGTAAAGCAATTCAGAGCCAGGCGCAGGATCTTCATAACCGGTGGTATTTTGGTAGACGACGATCCTGATTTGATCGCCAGCCGCAACTGCAGAACTCATTTCGAAGGAAATATCGACCTGTTCCAGTACAAAGGGGAATTGATCTTCGGCTGGTGTGAAGCGGTTGACTGCCATGAATGCAGCCGCACCACCGATGCCAATGGCATCTTCAGCAACACCGTCATCAAGGACCAACTCGACATCGAAGGCTTTGCTGTAAGGAACAGGACCATTGCCAGGACGTTCAGTGATCTCGAACGGAGCTTCGAGGGCACCGGTGTTGATCAGGGTCATGGTCTGGGTGGCAGTTCCATCCGGATTGAGTTCCTGGTAGAAGGATTCCGGGTCAACGGTCAAACAGGAGTCATCGAGGCGGAGTTGGAAGTCCACAACGGTATCCGTGCTCATACCAACGACAACACCAAATTCCATCTGGCTGACATAGCCGTCCGCCATCACTTCGACATCATACGTGCCGTTCTTGAGGGCATAGCTGTAATGGCCAGTTTCGTCTGTTTCGGTGGAGTAGGCTAATACGCCATCTTTGTAGAAGTTGATCATTGCTTCCGCGAACGGAGCGGGGTCAAGATCGCACTTGCCAGTGGCGGTGATGTTACCCTTGATATTGCCGTAATCGAACGGGCGAACCACATGCAGGGTAACAGGAATACTGGGAACAGGATAGGGGGTGTCGGTGGAGATCTTCAAATTGGCGAAGTAATCGCCAGGTTGTTCTATATCATCGACATTGAATTCAATTTGGACATCGAAGCTGTCCATAGCGGGAACATAACCCTCGACAGGCACTTCATCCAGCCAGAATACGCCGCCGCCAGCACCGCCAGCCGCGATCGCGAAGGAGTCAACCTCACCCTGGGTGAAAGCGCCAACTGGAGCAGAGGCACCCGTGGTGATGTCGATGATGCGCAGTTCAGCTACAGTCGTGTAGGCAGCCCAGTAGAGGACGTTGTTTTCTTCATCGTAGTCCATGCCCTGAGCGTAGTTGGGATCCGCACCGAGGTCACCAACGATTGTGTCCATACCAGTCGCGGGATCGATGCGGTGCAGTGAGTTGGAGACGAGGTCAACACCGTAAAGCATGCCATCGTCCGGCACGTAGGTAAGGTCGATCATACAAGTGGCATTTGGAAGCGTGCCAATGGTGGTTGTGGCACCAGTGGTGACATCCAACTCCACAAGTGTTGAAGCAACGTTACACTCAGTGGTGATACCGTACATAACCCCAGGACCGCCAGCCAAACCGCCAAAAGTGCCGGTGGGAGGAGTTGTGGCGCCAATAACAGTAGCAACACCGGTTGCTGTGTCGATGGCATAGAGGTTGTTGTTATCGTAACTGACAGCGTAGAGGGTGCTGAAATCTGAGCCCATGAAGTCACCCGCAAACAGCGAGGTCGCTGCAGGAGTGCCAACAAGGGTGGATGTGCCTGGCACAGAAGCATCCGGCCAGAAGTACATCTGATCAGAGAGCAGGTCTATGCCATAAGCGGGAGGAGCAGCGGTGATGCCGTAGCGACCGCTCAGGGCGTTCAGTTCGAAGCCGCCAACCGTTTCAGCCGCATTGGGATCGCGGAACATGGAAGCGGGCTCAGCGCTTTGGACAGCCTTGCCGGTGAAGGCAGGGATGCTATAAGGCTGGAAGCCCTTATCTTCTTCGCGAATCGTGAAATTCCCACCGCCAGCACCTTCATTGATGAAAGTGAGAGTAGTGAATTCAGGATCGTCGTGCAGCCAAATGGTGCGTTCGAGCTCGGTCGGATCAGTACTCAGCATACCCGCGCCGAGTTCAAAGTCCTCATGGTTGACGATATCCTGCGCGATTGCGCGGGTTTCAATCTTGGTCTCATACTTGGAAAGTGAGACTGTGAATTCAACATCTTCCGGATCGGTCTCAACAGCCTGGAACATGTAATACAGACCGGCGTGATCGGGATCCTCAGTGTTGGGGATGGTCAGCGCCGACGTTGTCGCGGTGGCGACATTCGCGCCAATCAGTTTCTCAGTGGGGAAGTTGGCGTCGTAAACATAGCCTGCCACAATACCGCCGTCGATTGTTCCACAAGGAACAGAAATGGTGTAGGGTTCTGAAACAGTTACTTTTGCATCGTCAACATACCAGCCAGCGTAGCTGTTGACTGAGCTATCGCTATGGAAGTGGAAGCGGAACTGGAAATTGCTGACAGCATAACTTGGATCTAACACTAGGGTTTTAGGTGTCCATGGTGATATGGAGGTGCCGAATTTTTGCCCCAGGACTATCCAGGTTACGCCACCGTCTTTGGAAGCTTCCACTGATGGGTAATCGTAGGAGTTGCTTTCGCTGTTGTACCATTGCATGAAGCTTAAGCTTGGAGCTAATCCAGCGTGCTCACTCAGGTCAATAACGGGGGAAGTAATGTAGGATTCCTCACTGTTATTGTAATTACCAGACAGGTTGGTTGCCCACACATTTGGAGCCGAATACGCGGCGCCAGGTCCTGGGGTGGCTGAGGGAGCGCCCCATGCCCAGGATGAGTTTGTACCACTGACAACGAATCCGCCATCGGTTGTGTCAAAGTTCTCAAAGTAGACCTGTGTTGGGGCAGGAACTGGAGCAGAGGCGATGCCGATATCATCGACATACCAGCCTTCGTACATCACCGAACTGTCGCTCTTGAACTTGAAGCGGATCTGGAAGTTGGCAACGTTGTAAGTTGGATCGAGAGCCAACGTTACCTTATTGTAAGCCGTGTCAGTCATGCCGCCAACAGGACCATAAACTGCCGTCCAGGTTGTGCCGCCGTTTTTGGATACTTCGACGGTAGCATTATCCCAGGTGGCGCTCTCGATATGTCGCCATTGCCAGAATTCGACCACGGGTGTATCCGTGCCGAAACCGGTCAGGTCGATTAGCGGAGAGGTCATGTAACTCAACTCGCTGGGGTTGTAGTTGCCAGTCGGGTTGGTGGCGATGACGTAACTGCCGCTGTGGGCTTCGCCAGGACCATTGGTGGGGATGCCGCGAGCCCACGAACTATTGGTACCACTGGAGACAAAGCCTTGATCACCAGCTTCGAAATCGTACATGATCTCGTATTCAGGGCTATAACCTGGTGCAGAACAGGCGACATCATCGATATTCAGGTAGTAGTCCTGTACATATACTTCTACGTCAGCTGCAGTAATAGTGGTTTCAAGAACCTGGTAGCCAGGCACCAGAGCCTGGACGTTTACCGCATATTCCTGGCTGTTGTAAAGCACGATTTCGTACTCACCAGTCAGTGGATCGGTGTAAACCGTTTCAGAATATCCGGTCATCGAGAAGGTTAGTTTGGCATAAAGTGGATAGCCGTGAGCGGCTCCATCCAGGATGCCATCGTCATAAACAACGCCCGTAACCAGGGTGTTGGGGAGTTCTGTCAAAACGAAGTCCTGCAGGACAGAAGCGCCATCGGCAACGACCACATCTTCAGCAGTGGCGTTCATGAAGCCAAAGGCAGAGACAGCCATATCAAATGTATCAGCGTTAACATTGGCTGTGTATTCACCAGCGGCGTTGGTGAAGACTGTGCGGTTGTTGACCGGATCGGTACCGGTAATTTCCACCTTCGCGCCTGAAACAGGTTCTGCAGAATCTGAGGTGACGGTGCCATAGAGCACGCTGTTACCGCACATACCCGAGGCTAATTGGACAGCTGCCAGGGCGTCGATTTCGCCCCAACCGGTTGCAAAGTTCGGGAAGTCTGTGGGTGTAAGTGCTGAACCGTCGCTATAAACAATGTCGACAGCTGTGCTCTCAATGAGTGTTTCAATTGTGGCATAATCACCAACCAGGCAGGGGGCAGCCTGCATGATCATTGCGACCAAACCGGTCACATGCGGGGCAGACATGGACGTGCCCGTCCAGCCATCTTCATACGAGGTGTCGCTGCTTGGTACAGAAGAACGGATGCTAACGCCTGGTGCAATCACCTGGGGTTTAAGCATTGCGTAACCTACGACTGGATTGACCGTGTCAGGGTCATCGGTAGGACCCCAGTTAGAGTGGGTTGCGTATAGACCGTTGTTTGTGCCAGAAGAGCCGACACCGGTCACATTGCCCGAGCGGGCAGGGTTTCCGACGGTGTTGAGTCCGGGAGGAGCAGAATAACCGCAGTTGCTATTGTTACCATTGGAAAAAACGGGGTAAACGCCAGCGGCATGCCAGCCATCGATCACCTCAGCGAACCAGGGATCGTAGGTCTGACCACAATCGCCCCAGGAGTTGTTAACTACATTCGGGCGCATATCGGGGTTGGCATTTGCTCCAGTGAGGTCAGTTGGTGCAGCCATGAATTCGGCGCAGCCCAACAGCGCGGAGTCTGTACAACCGCCGTCAGGGCAGCCCGCGCAGGCCATCCACTCGGCTCCAGGAGCGATACCGATCTGGTTCGCGCTACCGTCGTCGCCAACCATGGTGCCCATGGTATGCGTGCCGTGACCGTGACCATCACGTGGGACATCATCGCCCAGGTCATCAGGATTGAACCAGTTGTAGTTGTGGTCAAAAGTTCCGCCGTTGTTACCGCGGTACTGACCAACAAGCGCCTGGTGCGAGAAGCGTACACCGGTGTCGATGTTTGCCACGACCAGACCGCTACCATCAAAGCCAAGTGCCCAGGCTTCAGGAGCCTTTACGTGGGTGATATTTGGTTCGATAGCTTTGGGTTCCTCGGTAATCTCAACTCTTTCTGGCTCGTAGAGGATGTATTGCTTCTGAGCAGAAATTGAGACAACGTTGGGGAGATGTTGCAGACTGGCCAGGACAGTCTTGTCGGACTGTTTTACCAGGATGCGATTCGCGAGCCAGAAGGATTTATACTCGAGACCGGTAGTCTCAAGGTAAGCAATCGCCGCAGATTGAGTTTTCTCAGCCTGTTCCTTCAGGGTCTCATAAACAAACCAGCCGCGTTTGCCCCAGTCCATAAAATAAGCCTGGGAGAGGTCGGCTGAGTCTTTGAAATCGACCCAGTAGGTAGCGACGCCGTTCTTATTGATTTCATCAACAACGGCATTGTCAACAGTAACAACTTCTTGGTTGACGGCGGTCTTGGCAGTCGCGCTGGTTGGGATATAGCTGATGAGCATACCCAAAGCCAGGACAACTGCGAGGACTTTTAGTATTGCGTTACGTTTCATGTCACTTCCTTTTCTAAGATGGTGTGAAGCTTTTATTTCTACTGAAAAATGAGATTTACTATTGGATTCTGTTTCACCTCCTCTGGAGATTAAGTTACCGAGTTAAGAACATAATTTACGTTAATCGTAAATTGCAAGGAAACCAAAGATAAGAAATTCGTAGTCTTGATCAATTTTGCCCACACAAAACAGTCTCGATTCAACGAATAATACTAGTTCGAACCATTATACTTAGCCTGTTTCAAAAGCGTCAAGGTAAAAATGCAAATCGTGGTTGAATCTGATCAGAATTCCGTTTTTTACGGAAAGGTCAGAAATTTAGCAGATTATAGAGAAAATCAATTAGATAGTTGGAAAATAACAAGGAATTACGAAGACTGTTTCGTTGTGTGGATTGTTAAATTACGACCGTCAGCGTGTAGCTTAAAGGTGAGAAATACACAATTAAAACCTTCTTTAGAATGTTTTAGGATTGACTATTTTTAATTGATTTTTGCGCTTTGGCTTCCAGCCTGGATTTACGATGTAATAGCGATGTTGTCAGGGAGTTGTCTGAACTGACACCTAGAGCCTGCTCAGTAAAACGTAAAGCCGCTTCATAGTCACGCCTTTGGTGTTCGAAATATTTGGTTAACTCAATCATCGCTTCCAGAGAGCCTGCCAGCGCGGCTTCTTGCCATAATGCGCTCGCTTTTTCCAGGTTTCCCTGGCGCTTTTGGAGCTTAGCTCGCAACAGGAGGCTTTTCTGGCGATCTGTGTCCGGAAGTTGCTGGAGGCGATCGGAAGAATAAACTTCGTCAGCCAAACGATCACGCTCAAGGATTTCTAAAACACGTCCAACCGACAACAAATCGCCAGGGTCTGTGAAACGCTCATCGGAAGGGTCCTCGAGGATGGCAGCCAGCCAGCTGAAGAGGGCTGAAAGACTGAGCACGTCAATTTCGTTGTGATAAAAAATGCCAGGCATGTGAGTGGCATCGCCAGTGAAAAGATACTCGCGGTAAAAATCGGGGACAAGGTAACCGGGGATATCCTCCTGTTCACGCTCAAACCCCAGAACGTGCTTTTCTATGTTCCCCAGGTTGCACTGACCCAATCGCGATTTCCAGATTCGCCGGGTGAAATGAAGCAGGTCAAAGTGTGCGACATCAATGAATGGGTTCGAAAGGTGCTGCATGATGTAGCGTGTATTGATGATGGGCAGGTCAAACGATTTGCCGTTGTAAGTGACAATCCCCTCCACGCCTTCAACAAATTCAGACAGGGCAGCCAGTTGCGCCGTTTCTTCAGCAGGGTTGCGCACGAAGAACTGCTCGACCACAAATTGGTCTTCTCTGAAGCGACCTGCGCCGATCATGAATGGCATCGTGCCCGTGCCGCCGGAAAGACCTGTTGTTTCGGTATCCAGAAAAACCAGCGATTCGAGAGCCGGTGTGGCAGACGCCTTGGCCCATTGCGCCAGCCAGTGGTGGGAAGTGAGTGGTTTCAGGGGCAGGTGACCGTGTTGGTGATCCCCGGGGTATATGTGATTAAGAGAGAAAATTTCACCGAAAATCGTGCTCAGATTACGCCCCGGGACGATTTTTTCCAACGGTTCTAATTTGCCCGAATTAGACTGAAGAGGTTGCGAAATGCCCAGCTGGACGCCAAGGCGCTTCAATCTCTCCGAAAGGTTATTCCAATCACTCATTAAGCAACCCCTTCAGCAAAGCCAGAGATTCACGCTTGCTGCCATAGCCGTCCTCACCAAAAGGACCGACACAAGCCGGGCAGCCATCTTCGCATGGACAATCGCCAATCATCTCAGCCGCACGCTCAAGCCAAAAGCGGTGATCCTCAAATAACTGGTTCGAAAGACCTACACCGCCAGGAATGGTGTCGTAAACCAAAATGGCCGGCTGACCGTTGTTGAGAATGGATTTGGGCTCGGAAAGCATAGAGATATCGGCATCGTCGCACATAATGAGCAGGGGTGCAATATTACGCAGGGCGTGGCGCGCGCCAGCCATGCCCGAAATAACTCGCACACGGGTTTCCACCACGGCGTGGCATTTGTGACACAGAGTAACGAGGTTGGATGGCACGTTAGCCTGGAGAGCATCCGCAAAGGTTTTGAAGGGTTGGAAATGATGCACGTGCAATTCGCTGGCGGTAAAGGTCTGATGGCAGGCGGCGCATTTGTACTGATCTCGCATGAGGATTTTTTGCCTGAGTGCAGTCCATCCCGTACCATAATCATTCGGATCGGAGTTCCACAAGGCAAGTTCTCTCAGGTGATTCACCAGGTTCTCACCAATGGAAAACCAAGCTCCTTCAGTTTCCAGACCGCGAGCCGGCAGATCGAGCGGCAGGCGTTCGAGCGTCTCGTTAGTCTGCCAGCGGATCTTCCGGAAACCCTCAACCCTGATCGATAGGGAAAGCGGTCCTGAGCTGACATTGGAGGATCCGATTGGTTGGCTGGATCGAACATCAAAATTTTCAATAGTTGTTTTGATTGTAGGCAGGGTGTAGTAATCTGGCTGGGCGTGCTTGAGCTTGCAGACGCCTTGCTCCAGATCGAGCTCTTCAACAAGGTAAGTTTCAGCTTCGTGCAGATAAACAGCCTTCGGGTGGACGAGCCATTCAGCGCTATGGGCATCCACCTGACCGATCAGGGTGGGCTTATCGGTTCCATCAATGAATAGCGAAACGATATTCGGCGTAGAGGATCGTAATGAAATCCCTGCTGAAGGATATGCGTCCGCGACCCAATAATGCGTGTTGTTGCGGCTGAGCACTTCACCAACGGCACTCATTGCCTGGAAGATCTCGGTGAGATTTTGGGGATCGACAGGACCGAAACCTTCGTCCGGTGAGAAAGGCAACTCGAAAGTAGCGCAGCGCAGATGTTGGTACAGGACGAGCAGGTTGTTGGGGTCAACAAGCGCTTTTTCGGGTGAGTTGCTGAGATATTCCGGATGATTCGCCAGGTATTGATCCATGGCGTCATTCGTGGCGACCAGGAGTGCAAGCGAGTCCTGCTGCTTCCTGCCGGCGCGGCCTGCCCTCTGCAGGGTGGTGGCAATCGAGCCTGGATATCCTACGAGGATGACCGATTCGAGCTCACCGATGTCTATTCCCAGCTCCAGGGCTGAGGTAGCGACCACGAGGCGGATGCTGCCGTTTTTGAAACCCTGCTCAATTTCCCTGCGATCGCTCTTGAGGTAGCCGCTGCGATAGCCGCGTACTTTTGAGCGTTGTTGATATGGCATTTTTTCGAGGAGGTAGGTCAGGAGCATCTCAACTGTGCGCCTTGTGCGGGCAAAAAGGAGCGATTGGCGATTGGCTTCGAGCAGGGACAACCCAATATTGACACTGGTTTGAACGCTGGATTTCCGCAAGCCCAGTTTTTGATCGACCAGAGGCGGGTTAAAAAGCAGGAAATGCTTCTCACCCTGCGGAGCGCCACTTTGGTCGATCAGGCTTACGCGGTCATCGATCAGCACTTCAGCCAGCTCAACCGGGTTGGCTATTGTGGCTGATGTGAGGATGAATTTTGGAAAAGCGCCATAAAAAGCCGCGATGCGCTTGAGGCGGCGCAACAGGTTGGCAAAATGTGAGCCAAAAATGCCGCGGTAGGTGTGCATTTCATCAATAACAACCAGGCTCAGCCCTTGGAAAAATGGCTGCCAGATGGCGTGGTGGGGCAGGATACCTTGATGCAGCATATCGGGGTTGGTCAGCAGGAAAACCGACTGCTTCCGCATGGCAGATCGCATATGCTGGGGTGTATCACCATCAAAAATGTTGACGGGCATCGGTTTTTTGGAGGGGATTGCCTTGAGTAATTGATCAAGACTGGTAAGTTGGTCCTGGGTGAGGGCTTTGGTGGGAAAGAGGTAGAGGATGCGGGCATTGGGGTTCGAAAGCGCTTGCTGAACAGCGGGCAGGTTGTAGCAGAGGGTCTTACCGCTGGCAGTTCCAGTCGCAATCACAAGGTTTTCTCCGTCGTGAGCCCGCTCGACTGCTTCAGCCTGGTGCGAATAGAGCTGTGTTATTCCAAGCGAATTCAGCGCGGTGTGCAGCCGGGGATCCAGTGAGGCGGGGATTGGAAGGCTGACCGCGTCACGCGCAGCTGTGACCTGCCAGTAGGTAATGTTTTCCCGAAATTCCTGGTCCTGCTGCCAGCGATCAATCAGAGAGCGGATACCAGCACCGCCTGGGTGCTGCAATAAATCATTTTTCAAGTCGGGCTTTCTTTTTTGTCGCTCGCGAAATCAGGAAGTCCACGATCGGGTTAAACCAATTGCCCAAACGGGTGGCAACAAAATAAGTAAGTTTCGCGCTAAGTCCCGGCACTACTTTGTATCGACCGCGTGCGACAGCTTTCAACGTTTCCTTGGCGACTTGCGATGGCTGGATAGGTTTATCGGAACCTGCCAATTCGCGCGTCTCAAACGGTTTGTATTGATCCTCCCAGGCGAGTTGAGGCGTGTTGGTATCGGGAGGGTAGACAATGCTAACCTTAATGCCCTTAGGTTTGAGCTCTGAGCGAAGAGCATCGCTGAAACCTTTAATCGCGAATTTTGCCCCTGAATAAGCCGTATAACCAAAAACACCAATGACCCCTGCCATGGAGGAAAAATTTACGATGTGTCCGGAACCACGCTCAATCATTCCGGGTAAAAGGACTTTAATGGTGTTTACAGTGCCATGGTAATCGATATCCATCGTCCACTTGTAGACATCCAGCGGTATTTCTTCAACATAACCCGGCCGCGCCACACCGGCACAGTTGATCAGGATATCCGGTGTTTCGTGGTTGCGAACATATTTTTCGTGCAGCTCGATGAGCGTCTGCGCATCAGTTACATCGGCTGAAACGAGTTTGACTCTGGCTTTTGGATTTTTTTCCAGGATGGAAGCCTTTGCTGCTTTAAGCTTCTCGTAATCTCTTGCCAGAAGGAT
The DNA here is from genome assembly GCA_035388405.1 of Anaerolineaceae bacterium. Lineage (GTDB taxonomy): Bacteria > Chloroflexota > Anaerolineae > Anaerolineales > Anaerolineaceae > Mesolinea. Next base: position 37,551 of record DAOOPV010000003.1, on the reverse strand, counting down.
CACTACGGCATCCATTTCAACCAGGGCGTTGGCAATAGCAAAGCCGATCCCACTGGATCCACCTGTGATCAACACAGATTTTCCGCGGAAATAATCTGCGGTTTTCATGAGTGCCCGCAGCTTGAGCAATTACCTGAAGCACAAGAACTGCAGGAGTTGCTTCCTCCGAGGCTTTTCCCGGAACTGACAGCGTTTACCAGCGAGAGCTGCCGCTTAGAATCAGTTTTTCCACAGCTTGGGCAGGTAGTTGGTTGATCTGCCTGGCTGAATGATCGGAGTGATTCAAATTTTTGTTTGCACGATTGGCAAACGTATTCGTAAAGAGGCATAGTTATCCTTAATTATTGATACCGTGCTCTGATTGCAGGCACCAGGTATTCCGAAAAGGCGCGTCCAAAATCATAGTCTGGCAGCCAACCCCAATCCCGCTGGGCTGCAGAATCGTCAATGTCTGCTGGCCAGGAGTCAACAATGCACTGCCGGTGGCAATCTGGAACGAATTGAATATCAGCTTGAGGAAAAGCCGAGATTGTCAGGTCATAGATCTCCTGTGCAGTCGGGCTAAAACTGGTAACGTTATAAACAGTCTGAGTCAGATCATGGCGGGGAGCTTCTTTGAGCGATATCAATGACTTAACAGCGTCGGGCATGACCATGAACGGCAGTTTTGCATCAGAGCGCACAAAGCAGTTGTAAGAAACACCTTTCGCAGCAGCATGAAGCATCTCGGGACCGTAGTCGCTGGTGCCGCCAGTAGGGACAGTTTCGGAGCTGATCAAGCCCGGAAAGCGCAGGCATCGGAAGTCGAGGAGTTCGTCGGGATTGGCATTGTTTGCAAGTTGTTTATAGTGTCTGCTATAGTACTGTCCAAGATTCTCGCAGTAGAGCTTATTGATGCCATACATAGTGGTGGGAGTGGTGAATTGATCTTCGCGGATCTTACCAACTTCCTGTTTGGTCTGAAGATCAGGCATGCAATACACTGCGATCGAACTAGGATAAATGAACTTGACAGGCACACAATCCCGCCTGGATTGTATTTCGGAAAGGCGGAACAGATTGAGGGTGCCATCCACGTTTATCTTGTGGGCGAGTTCAGGATTTTGTTCAGCTTTTGTGGAAAGGATTGATGCCAGATGGAAGACGACACTGAAATGGTGTTCCTCGAAAAGTTTTTCCAGAAGAGCGAAATTGAGAATGTCACCGACCTGCCAATGCCGCACAAGCGGCTGAAGCACCTCGTCCAGGGGGTTAAGGTCGAGAGCGATAATTGCTTTTTGTTGGTCAGCCAGGTGATGGATAAGACCATGACCAATTTCCCCATTTGCCCCAGTGATCAGAATGACTTCCTCGTGCATAGAACGTCTCCTTTATTTTCGGTCAAAGATAGGAAAGTGAACGCACTCCCGGCGGATGTTATTGGGAGGCGCAGGTGAGATACGCAAAACTGTAACTGTCATATCATCCCGGGGACGACCAAGGTCCTGACTGATCGCCTGTTTAAGGATTGCGTCAGCTATTTCTTGAACAGAAGGTTCATCATCTTCAAAAAGGGACTCGACTGAAACTCGCAGATCCAGTGGTTGCTCGTACTGGCTGCCAGCCTGCAGAATACCATCGGAAACTAGGATGAAATCGCGACTTTCTTCAATTTCGAACTGGTATACGGAAGGTGTTGCGGATGGTTCAGAATCGATCGCACCGTCAAACCGCAAATAATCCACTGTACCTTCGAAAACGGTTATGACCGGGGTGGTGTTATTTTTGGTAATAACAATCGATTGGGATTCGAGATCACAGGAAATGATGCTCAAACTGACCTGAGCCTTTCCTTTATGCTCCTCAATGATGTTTGAAAGTACCGACCTGGAGGCGGTGCCGTCATGAGATCCGTTGGCGATCGAATTCATAATGGAATGAACGGCTTTCATGGCAATCGATCTAGAACGCCGACCACCCAGCTTGCCCTCAGCCATGATGATGGAAATGCCGCCACGGGGACGCTCGATGATCTCAACTTTGTCACCTTGCGCGGCTGACGAGTAGCGATCAACTTTTGAAATTGCTGCCTGAAGTTCCATGCCACAATTTTATCGCATTCCAACCGATGAGCACAGGTGTCGCGCGAATAATGTAAAATTACTGACCTGAACCTATGGAGAATGATTTGAAACGTACTATTGTCACTTTTTGTTTACTGTTGTTATGCGCGAGTTGTGTTGCCCAAACACCCACGACTTTCCCAACGGCAACTTTACCCAGTGCCACGCTGCCAACTAGCGATGGCGGAACCGCGATCAACCAAATCCAGGGCATCACCCATCGTTCACCGATGGATGGAGAGACGATCGCGAAAGTCATTGGAGTTGTAACGGTCGTTGATGGTGAAGGATTTTACCTTCAAAGCTTGGTGCAGGATAATGACGAACGAACTTCTGAGGCTATTTACGTCGACCTTGAAGCGTATGCGAATGTCAAACGGGGCGATCAGGTTTTGGTTGTAGATGGTTGGGTGCGGGAATGGAATCCAGCTGGTTTGGGAGCAAATTCTCTGACCATCACAACGCTTGTCGCGAAAGATGTAACAGTCTTGAGCCAAACTCAGCCATTGCCCGAACCTGTTGTGATTGGTGAAGGCGGCAGACTCATCCCAAACCAGGTAATTGAGAACGATGTAAACGGTTACGTGGGGCAGAGTAAACAACCAATTGACCCGCAGGAAGACGGCATGGATTTTTTCGAGAGTCTCGAAGGCATGCTGGTGCAGATCAACAATGCCAGGGCAGTATCAACGCGAAACGGTTACAACGAAGTGTCGATTGTAGCAGACAGTGGTGAAAACGCAGGCATTTTATCGAGTGAAGGTGTGCTGGTTTTGCGGGAAACCGACCCCAACCCAGAGAGAATTCTGCTGGATGATGCATACATCATGATGCCTGAGATCCATGTGGGGGCGGTTTTTAGTGAGCCGATTGTGGGCGTAGTAGATTACGATTTTGGAAATTACCGTATTCAACCCTTGAGCAAGCCGGTTTTGAGCCAAAACACGCCTTTCCAGACGATCAAGGCTAGTGGGGTGCAGGAAGATTGGGAACTGGCGATAGCATCTTATAACCTGAAAAACTTCAACAGTCTGCAGGAAGTGGAGCGTTCAAAGCAAATTGCCTGGGAGATCGTGGAGATGCTTAAGGCGCCGGATATCCTGGTATTGCAAGAAATCATGGATGATGATGGCAGTTTAGATTCGCAGGAAATCAGCGCTGAGCGCAACCTGGCCAGCCTGATTGATGATATTGTGGACATCAGCAAAGGAAAGGTGGTTTACAAAGCTCTGAACATCGACCCGGTACGTAACGCGGATGGGGGTCTTATCGGTGGAAATATCAGGACTGTCATTTTGTACCAAAGCAAACGCGGATTACTGCTGCCTGGTTCAGAAAACGGTAAGGCGATTGATGAGGTTGGTTTGCGGAATGAGAACGGGCGCGCGATGCTCAGCCTGAACCCGGGCAGGATCTGGCCGGGTAACTACGCGTTTTTAAGTAGCCGCAAACCGATCATCGCCCATTTTGTTTTTAATGGACAGGATGTTTATGTGATCGGTAACCACTTCAATTCCAAGGGGGAGGATGGTCCACTCTACGGTGATCAACAACCTCCGCAGAGACCCAGCGAGCGGCAGAGGATTGCGCAAGCAAAAGCTGTGAACGGTTTTGTGCGGGATATTCTGGATATTAACCCAAAAGCGCTGATCGTTGTGCTCGGTGACCTGAACGATTTCCCCTGGAGTGTGAGCATGGAGACGCTAGAGGGCGCGTTGCTTGAAAACCTTTCCTTCACATTACCTGAAAACCAGCGATTTACCTATTTACACGAGGGAAATGGCCAGATTCTGGACCAGATCCTGGCGAGTAAAGCCCTGGCACCCAGGCTGGTGAGTTATGAGGTGATCCACATCAATAGTCTGAGCTTATCGCGTAATGTATCAAGCGACCATGATCCAGTAGTCGCGGTATTTGATCTCAGCGCACTGGAATGATAAGAATGAAACTGATCAAATTAATAATAGCAAGCATTTTATTATTTAGCCTAATTGCGTGTAGTAATGATAGTATGTTTGTCCACGTTGATCCTACTCGGACATCTGAACAAATTGATGAGCTGACTGGAACAGGTAATACTGCTGAGTTCGTTGAAACCGAAATACCCGTAAACAGCAACGTTCAGCCGATACTTGAGGAATTGGGGGTGGTAACCCTCAAACTGCCTGAAAGGCTTCAGGCTTCAAGTTTCGAATATTCCGGCTTGGCGTGGTATGGGGATTACCTGGTCTTACTGCCGCAATTTGCTGATGGGAAAGAATCGTCACGCGAGCCTAACTTCTTTGCGATCAGAAAAGCTGACCTGATTTCAGCTGTCGAGGATCCAAGTTTTGAATTGCCGGTTCGGGATGTGCCGATTTTGAATTCCGACCTTAGGGATTTGATAAAAGGCTTTGAGGGGTTTGAATCGATCTTGTTCCTCGATCAGATGGTCTACTTGACCATTGAAAGTCGCGCGGGAAATCCCATGATGGGGTACCTGGTCAGAGGCGAGGTGCAGGGTGAGCTTGAAAGTATAACGCTTGACCCTGAGTCGCTGGTTGAAATAGTTCCATTTTCAAGTGAAAGAAACGCAACTTTTGAGGCGATGACGTATTGGAATGAAAACTTCTACGTCATCTATGAGCAAAACTCCTATCAAGGGGAAAATCAGCCAGTTGCCTATCAATACAACCAGGACCTGGAGCTTGTTGGGGCAATCCCGTTTCCGGCTTTGGATTATCGGGTTACGGATGCGACGATCAGCGATGGGGACGGTAAGTTTTGGGTAATGAACTATTTCTTTCCTGGCGACACCCATCTTGCGGTTGATCAGGACGCTTTAATCCTGGAATATGGTGAAGGGAAATCACATTTGGAAAACGAGCCGGTTGAGAGACTGGTGCAGCTTCAGATTGGAGAAAATCAAATAACGCGTATTGATCAAGCCCCAACCTATCTCCAACTTCTCGATTACAACATCGCCAGGAACTGGGAAGGTATCGTGATGCTTGATGACCTGGGCTTTTTATTGATAACCGACAGTTTCCCTGGTTCTCTGTTAGGATTCTGCCCGTTCTTGAGGTAGAATTTTTTAGTTGTTGACCTGAGGTCACAATCGTTTTTTTGCTTGTTGATTTTTCAGGTAGAATGGTATGTTAGCTAAGGCTGTCATGAACATACGACATATACTCAAATACTGAGGTGCGATGGAAACTAGCAACACACTCATTTCAACCAAAAGCTCAAGCGCTTTTAAGAAGCAAGCTTTTAAAGACCAAATTACCGGAATCCTTTTTACTCTTCCTGCGATCATAATCATTTTCTTCTTTGGACTTTTTCCTATCGGGTATTCGTTTTACATGTCCTTATATAACTGGAATGTTCGCAAAGGGAAGTTTGTTGGTCTGCAAAATTACCTGAATATCTTCGGTGACTGGACAGCGTTCTTTCAAGTGGTATTAGGGATCGCTCTGATCGTTCTGGCTATTACCCTATCCCGAAAAGTAAAACAATCGGAGACCAGGTTTAGTAAATATAGCTTCGTCGTTCTCATTATCCTATTGGTCCTGGCAGGAGTATTCTTTCTGACGGGTTGGGGGAGAATGATTGAGCTTGGCGATAAAGCATATTTGAGCTCACTTGTAAATACACTCTACTATGCACTTGGTACAGTTCCAACCCAGATCATCATTGGAATGGTGATTGCGTATTTCCTCTATCAGAAAATAGCTGGAAAAGAGCTCTTCCGAATGTTGTACTTTCTCCCATACGTAACCCCAGCTGTTTCAACGGCTGTCGTTTTTCGAATTATCTTTAACCGCCCTGATTACTCGATCGCAAATCGTTTGATAGGACTGTTTGGAATTGACCCATTAAAATGGCGATTTGAAAAGATCCCGATTATGCAGCTTTTGGGTTTCGACATCGAAGGTTTCTTTGCAGGACCAAGCCTGGCGCTCATAACCATCATGATTTATGGTGTCTGGTCATTTGTTGGTTATAACGTTGTCATTTTCCTGTCCGGCCTGGGAAATATTCCCAAAGAAGTCTATGAAGCAGCTGAAATTGATGGCGCAACAAAATCACAACTTTTCAGATACATAACTATTCCATACCTCTCACCCATAACCTTTTATTTATCTTTGATTTCATTGATTGGTACCTTTAAGGCCTTCAACCACATCTACGTTTTACGCCTGCCATCGGCTGGTTATTCAGTCATCACGGCAAGCGTCTACATTTTTGATCGTTTTTACCAATACACACAATTTGGCGTTGCAACTTCACAGGCAATTGTTCTATTTCTGATCATTCTTGGTCTTACTGTTGTTCAAAACAAAGTGATGGCGGAAAGAGTTTTCTATGGATAATGCAATACCTTTAAAAACAAGCACTTCGGGATTACGTAAAACCAACCCAACATTAGCTATTATCGGTAAGGTCTTGATCTATGTCGTTTTGATCGTTGGCGCTATCATAGCCCTTTTTCCTTTCTTCTGGATGGTGTCGACATCTTTAATGACTTTGGGCGAAACCTTGCAGCTGCGGTTGTTACCGGCGGTGCCGATATGGACGAATTACGCGGAAGCAATCGAGCGAGCCAAGTTTGACAAGTACCTTGTCAATAGTCTCATCGTCACACTCGGAACAATGGCAGGTTTATTGATCACTTCAATTCTGGCAGCCTATGCTTTTGCGCGAATCAAGTTTAAAGGGAGCAATCTGATTTTTATGCTCTTCCTGGCTACCATGATGATCCCTGAGTCGGTCACGCTTATTCCTAATTATCTGATGATCCGAGGTGATATTTTGCCAATTCCTGGGGGGAGTTGGATGAATACTTATTGGGCACTCACAATTCCCTTTATCGCGAACGCTTTTAGTATTTTCTTACTCAAGCAATTTTTCCAACAAGTACCGAATGAACTTTGGGATGCTGCCCGCATGGACGGAGCCGATCATCTGCGCTTCCTGGTGCAGATTGTGCTGCCCATCAGTAAAGCCCCCATCATGACAGTACTTTTGTTTGGCTTCACTGGCTCCTGGAATGCTTTTTCGTGGCCTCTGATTGTTACATCCAATGATAAATGGCGGACTGTAATGATTGGCTTGTGGAATTTTGTTGGTGAAGCTGGCACCGAGACAAATTTGCTGATGGCAGGCGCGGTCATCACCCTTATCCCCATACTGCTTTTGTATCTGTTTACTCAAAAGCAATTTACACAGGGAATTGCTACTACAGGCTTAAAGGGATAAAATATATAGGATATTGCGGGATTGACCCGATATCAACAACACTATCTGTTCAAAATGGAGGTTTTGACAAATGAGAAGTAAATTGTTTGGTTTATTTGCAGTCGTGATGATTGCAGCGCTGGTATTGGGTGCTTGTGCCAAACCGACTGAAGTGCCCCCAGTGGTTGAAGAACCCGTGGTTGAAGAGCCAGTGGTTGAAGAACCCGTGGTCGAAGAACCTGTGGTTGAGGAACCCGTTGTTGAGGATCCATGGGCGGGTGTCGAACCAGCCAAGGAAATCACATTCTGGCACAATCACAGCGGCGATCGTGAAGCTATACTTCTTAAGATCGTTGATGATTTCAACGCCACTAACGAATATGGCATCACTTTGACAGCTGAAGTGGCTGGAAGCTACAGCGACATCTACAAGAAAATGCTGCCAGTTCTGAATACTGCTGATGTTCCTGATATCGTAGTGGGTTACCAGAACCAGATTGCCATGTATCAATTGGCAGATGCGATCTGGGACATGAACGAAATCATCGACAATCCAACTTATGGACTTTCCGGTGACGATCAGGCTGACTTCCTGCCCACGTTCTTCAAACAGGATGTCTACTCTCTGTATGATAATCAGCGGCTGGGTCTTGCCCCTAACCGCTCCATGGAAGTCATGTACTACAACCTATCATGGCTTAAGCAAATGGGCTACGAAGCTGCTCCCACCACCATGGAAGAATTTAGAGCCATGGCGTGCGACGCTGTTGCCAATCCTTTTGAAAAGGGTACTGGTGAAGAGACACCTGTTGGTCTGGCTATGAGAATGGATGCCTCTAACTTTGCCAGCTGGGTGTTTGCATTTGGCGGCGATATCTTTGATTACACCACCAACCAGTTCACGCTCGACAGCCCTGCAGCAATCGAGGCTTGGACCTTCCTTCAGGGTCTTGCAAAAGATGGCTGCCTGCGCGTTGTGGATGGTTACAACGATCAGGTTCAATTTGGTGCTGGCAAATCCCTCTTTACCGTTGCTTCCAGCTCCGGCTTAGGTGTGTACTATCCCAAGGCCATCGCTGATGGTGTTGGTGAGATGGAATGGTCTGTTGCGGCTCTGCCCACAACAACCGGACAGGTCAAACCGAACATCTACGGTGCAAGTGTCAGCATTCCCAAGAGCACTCCAGAGCGTCAACTTGCTGCCTGGTTGTTCATCAAGTACTACACCAGCAAAGATGTCCAGACCTACTGGGCAACAGAAACCCAATATTTCCCTGTTCGCAAGAGTGTTGCCGCAGAGATGGTAGATTTCTTCGGGACCTATCCTCCTTACGAGACAGCCTGGAATTTGATCGAATTCGGCGCTTTTGAGCCCCCAGTGCCTGGTTATGATCCCATCCGCGAAGAGATGAAGATCACCATGGCAGCCCTGCTTGAGGATCCAACTCTGATAGTTCAGGATGAACTCACCTTATTAAACACAACTGCCAATCAGATCCTGGCCGATCAACTGGCTCAGATCGAACAGTAATAGTTTTATAAGAACATCAAAACCCTTCCTATTCTGGAAGGGTTTTGGTATTTAATGTTGTATAATCAAATTGCATGGGGATGCCAGGTCTCGACGGGAGAAGCTGGTTCCGGATTGCGAGCCGAGAGGTACCGACCTCGTGAAATCAGTACAAAAAACAAGTGCCAATCGCACAAGTTACGCAACCCTTCCTTTAGCTGCATAAGCTAATTGATTGGAAGCTGACCTCCTTAGATGAGGTCGCGTCTCCTGGGACCGTTTGCCTGATCGGGACCGGCAAAGGCGTCATAAAAGTCAGGCTGCTCTGGATCGCGCCGTGAGGTTCAGCTAAGAGGGCTTTCGGGTCCAAGCGGATAGTCTGGAAGCAGTTCGGTCAGTTGACCTGCAGACGGACGAACCTGAACAACTGACTATGCTCGTAGAGATCCGAGGGTCTAATCTTTCGGACGCGGGTTCGATTCCCGCCATCTCCACCTAAAAAACCGCTCAGTGAAATCTGAGCGGTTTTGGTTTAACAATCAACGTTCGTAGGGTGTGGTTAGCGTCATAGATTCTTGACCTATCTCAACTTTGAAATAGCCAACCCACCAAAAATAGCATTAATCCGTGTGTCAACGTTGAGGAATCGATCTGCTAGCACCGCGGTGGGTTGGCTATAACAGGATCTCTTCATCCGTGCGCTTTGTGACGCCAACCCACCCTACCCGTATTTGTTTGTTGTGTTTACTGTAAAAAGGATATTTGTGCAGATCAGGTTCCGCAGCACCTCCCCTGGGGTTCTTGTCTCCAGGGTTGAATCAGACGTAATGAGCGCTTGATACATCATTAAAAAGAATCATGCAAAGGTTTGTGATGTCAGGTTGAAGATAACAACCTGACCTACGCGGATGCTCGTTTTTCATGGTCTTTCAAAAAAAGGATGTATGTGTAGGTCAGGTTCTTCAGTTGAACCTGACGTTCCGAGTGTTGGCTAAGAAATTGTTTAACATAAGGGCCTGTGATGTCAGGTTGAAGAACGCAACCTGACCTACGCGGAGGCTGCCAATTTACAATGCAGCTAGCTTACGCAACTCTTCTTCCGAAATAATTGGTATCCCCAGCTGACGGGCTTTGTCGTACTTGGAACCTGGATCAGCCCCAAGCACCAAATAGGATGTTTTGGAGCTCACCGAGCCCGAAACCTTACCGCCATTCGCCAGGATAAACTCAGAGATGCCCTCCCGGCTAAAACCTTCAAGTGTGCCGGTGACCACAAAGGTTAAGCCTGTAAACGGAAGCTTATCCGTGGATGTGTAGGTGTTCTCAACAGGCCAAAGCCCAAGCTCTTTTAATTGACCCAGGACCTGTTGGTTGCTTTCGAGCTTGAACCATTCGTAGATGGACTCTGCCAGGTTGGGTCCAACGCCTTCCAACTGCTGGCAGCCATCCAGGCTTCAAAATCCCAGACCCTGCAGCGACCTCGCCAATACCTTTGATGCCCAACCCAATGATCAGACGCTGCAGGGTCTGGGATTTTGAAGCCTGGATGGCTGCCAGCAGGTTGTCGGCTTTCTTATCACCGAATTTTTCTAGGGTGAGGAGCTGCTCTTTGGTCAGACGGTAAAGGTCAGGCAGACTTCTCACCAAACCGCTTTGGACCAGTTGCGCGACGATCTGCTCGCCAAGACCAGTGATGTCCATCGCGGTGCGCGAAGCAAAGTTTTCGATATTGCGGGTCAATTGAGCAGGGCAGGCAGCGTTCAGGCAGTACCAGGCCACTTCACCCGGAGCCTGCTCAACCTGGGAGCCGCATGAGGGACACTGGGTTGGAGGTTGATAGGCTTTCTGGCTGCTGTCGCGCTTTTCCTTGAGGGCAGCGACGATGTAGGGGATGACTTCACCAGCTCTTTTTATCAGAACCCGATCGCCGATGCGTAGATCCTTCTCCGAAATGAAGTCAAAATTGTGGAGCGTGGCTTGCCTTACGACCACCCCGCCAACACTTACAGGCTCCAACAGTGCCAGTGGTGTGAGCACACCCGTGCGCCCCACATTGACCTGGATATCCAGCAGGGTAGTTTCCACTTCTTCACCGGGGTACTTGTAGGCCAGCGAGCCGCGGGGATCCTTGCCTACGTAGCCGAGGTCATTAAGCAGCTGCAGGTCGTTGATCTTGATCACGATCCCATCCGCGTCGTAAGGCCAGTTGTGACGTTGAAGACCTTCTTTTTCGCAGGTTTGAATCACTTCATCAATGTTTTGGGCGTGCCACCTGAGGGGGTTAACCGGAAGTCCAAAGCCGGCGATGTAATCCAGGATGCCAGATTGGGTCTGGGGGAGTGGCTCGGAGGATTCCAACACCTGGTACAGGTAGAATTTCAGCGGACGGGCTGCGGTAATTGCAGGATCAAGCTGACGCAGAGAGCCTGCAGCTGTATTTCGAGGGTTGAGGTAAGTCTTCTCACCTTTCTGTTCGAGGTCAGCATTTAGCGCGAGGAAATCTGCTTTAGTGATGAAGACTTCTCCGCGGAAAACGATGTGATCCGGGAGGGGGTTTGAGGTTGGTACAACCGGGATGCGCAAGGGCAGGCTGGGGATGGTACGCAGGTTGGCAGTGATGTCTTCCCCAACGCTGCCGTCGCCGCGCGTTGCCCCGAGCGAGAAGATGCCATTATCGTAGTGCAAGACGACGGTCAGACCGTCCAATTTGGGCTCCAGCAGGAAATCAGTTTGAGCGACACGTGAGTCTAGCCGGAGAATGCGTTCGTACCACGCCAGCGCGTCCTGGCTGCCAAAGCCATTTGCGAGGCTCAGGATGGGGGCTGGATGGCTGACTTTCGTAAACTTTTCTGAGATCTGGTTACCGATTTTCTGGGTAGGAGAATCTGATGTAATAAGTTCGGGATGCTCAGCTTCAATTGCTTTCAGGCGGTTGAAGAGCTGATCATACTCAAAATCGGAAATTTCAGGCTGGTCGAGCGTGTTGTAAAGGTAACTATGATAGTTGATCTTCTGCCGTAATTCGGCAAGTTCCTGGAGAAGTCTTTCATCGCTCATCGTAGGCTCCTTGAGTGAGTGGACCTGACGCGTTAAACAAAAATGTTTCCGGTGGGACTCGAACCCACATGACTGGCTTCGGAGGCCAGTGCCTTATCCATTAGGCCACGGAAACAAGATTTCACATTATACCACCGCATATTCGTTACTCGATCAATAGTTGCTCTTATTGTAATGCTTCGATCATCGCCTCAAACCGATCGCTGAGGTCAGGGCGGTTGAATCTTGGGAAGTTATTGCCGTCGTCCGGGTAACGCGGCAGGATGTGGAAATGAAGGTGGAAAACGCTCTGTGATGCCAGACGCCCCGAGTTGTTAAAGACATGCAGGTTTTCGAGCCCAAGCTTGTCCTTGTAAAGCAGGCTGACCTGGCGGACAGTCTCCATCGTGTCTGCGAGAACTGCCTGTGGGACGGTGAACATGTCGGAATAATGGGCTTTCGGGATGATGAGCGTGTGATAGACACCGACCGGATGGGCATCCAGGAACGCCAGCGTGGTTTCGGTTTCGAGTACCTTCCAGGCGTGCACATTTCCAGCAACGATCGAGCAAAAAATGCAATTTTCTTCCACTATTCCTCCGAAAAGACCATTTTGGTCCGGGTGATGACGCAATCAGCAGGATCAATCCCCAGAAGCACAAGCAACTCATCCGGACGGCCGTTTTCAAGTGGGGTCGCTTTCATCGAAGTAACCATCAATGTTTTTGCTGGCTGACAATCAAGCTGCCACGTAAGGATGAGGTTTTTCAAATCGACGGTTTTTTTACGCCGCTGAACTGGCAGGGAATCCTGCTCAAGCAGGGCATTCATCTGATCTTGCAGGTTACCTGGTTCGAGGTCAGGGGGCAGAACAATCTCAAATTCGCTGGTGAGCAGGGATGCCTGCAGGGATGGCAGTTGGTTATCGATCACCTGCAGGTTTTTGAGGATCAGCTCTGCTGGCAGAGCTTTGTTAAGCCGGTTGCTGATCTCATCCAGGGAAACTTCATCATCCAACCAAAAGTCCATCTGTTCAGCTTCACCAATAAATCCGAGCGGCAAGGCTGAAGCCAGGTTGATCCGCATGTGCGGACTGAAGCCCTGGGTGTAGCGCAAGGGCAGGTTAGTGCGGCGCAGGGCACGCTCAAACAGGCGTTGAAGGTCGAGATGCCCGATGAAGCGCAGGTTTCCCAGTTTGGCGTAGGTCATACGGACGCGCATTGGTTCGTTGTTCAAGGGCACCCCCAGTAAACCAGCGGTGAAACTGGACGGACCTTTCCAAAAGAGTCCAGAATTCCGCAAGCGTAGCACTGTTCGCGGCAGTCCTTGCGAGTTTTGCCTTGCTTGCTCCATTCCAGATCGCGCTGGAGGAAGGCTTTGGTGACCCCGGTGTGGATGTGGACCCATGGGAGGATTTCGTCCAGAGCGCGCTCCCGGTAGGCATAGAAGTCCGGATCCAAGCCTGTTTCAAAAAAAGCTTGGCGCCAAATCGGCACATTGTTGTTCTCACCCCAGGCGTCAAATTTTGCGCCAAGTTGCCAGGCACGCTGGATGACGTGCCCAAGGCGTCTGTCCCCTCGGGAGAGCCAGGCTTCGAGCAGGGTATTGTCGGGGATGTTGTAGGAAAGTTTTAGACCGGTGCGGCGGATACCCGTTTTTAGCAGGTCCAGCTTGGCTTGCAGCTCATCGGTGGAATTGAGAGGATACCACTGAAAAGGCGTGTGGGGTTTGGGGATGAAATTGCCCACCGATAAATGTACTTTGACCCTATTTCCACGAAGCTGGCGACCGATGGCGAGCACGCGCTTGCCGGCATCCAGGATCGCTTGGACATCCTTCATCGTTTCACCCGGAAGACCGATCATGTAATAAAGTTTAAGTGTCAGCCAACCGTGCTCAAAGACGGTGCGGACGGTTTCCTCAAACACCTCATTGTCGAGCGGCTTGTTAATGATCGCCTGCATGCGAGGGGAGGCGGCTTCGGGGGCAAGCGTAAACCCTCCCCCAGGGCGCAGATCTCGCAGCTCGTCCATCAACTCCACGGAAAACGAAGCAATACGCAGTGAGGGCAGACTGACGAAAACCTTGCGGTCGTGGAACTTATCGTAAACCGACCTGGTCAATTCCAGGACTTGGGTGTGGTCGGAAGAGGAAAGTGACAGCAAACCGATCTCCTCATAACCAGTAGAAGATAAACCATCCTCGATGATCTGAAGAATTTCAGCGGCTGATCTCTCTCGCACAGGGCGGTTGACCACGCCGGCATGGCAGAAGCGGCAGCCGCGCGTGCAGCCGCGCATGATCTCGATTGAAAGGCGGTCGTGAACCGTTTCAATGTTTGGGACGATCAACCTGGTTGGGTGAGGCGGCAGCTGCGAGACAATGCGTTTGGTAACAATTGCCGGAACTCCCGGTTCTGAAGGTGTAAATCCTGAGATAGTACCATTTTGCGCGTAGTTAATATGATAAAGCGAAGGGACATAGACACCTGGAAGCTTTGACAAACCCAACAGGAGTGCCTTGCGGTCAGCTCCGGATTCTTTAAGCTCCTCAAAGGCGCGGATTAACTCCAGGGTCACTTCTTCCCCCTCGCCAATTACAAACGCGTCGATGAAATCCGCCATCGGCTCAGGGTTGAAGCAAGCCTGACCACCGGCGATGATCAAAGGGTGGTCTTCGCCGCGTTCAGATGCCAGCAATGGAATCCCAGCCAAGTCGAGGACATTCAAAGCATTGGTGTAGAGCGATTCGTAGGGAAGACTCAAGCCAATTATGTCGAATTCTGCCAGCGGATGCTTTGATTCAAGTGAGAACAATGGGATCTTGTTTTCACGAAGCTGTGCTTCAAGGTCGTGCCATGGTGCGAAGGCACGTTCAGCCAGGATGTCGGGCTGCTGGTTGACGATGTCGTATAGGATTGCCAAACCCAGGTTTGGCTGACCGATGTCATAAATGTCAGGAAAAACAAGGCAAACATGCGTGTGGGTTGAGTCCCAGTCCTTGAGGATCTGGTTGTGTTCACCGCCTACATATCGACCTGGTTTCTCGACGTGGTAGAGTATTTTTTCGAGTTGATTTATGTTTATTTTCTGCAAAATAACCTGTCATATATAGAATTCGTTTTTTACTTCCGTAAGGGTGATATCACGAAAGTCGTTTTCGATCAAAGCTACCACCTGTGCAAGGTCCCGATCCAACTGGGCACGGTTTTGCCCAACTTTCGCGATCTGGATTTCAGCTGTCTGCCAGCTATCCTGGTGGGCGGCTTCAATAACGGATAGATTGTACCTTTTCAGTCGGGAAAGTAAAGGCGCAAGCGTGGATCGCTTTTCCTTCAGGCTCTGACAGCCTGGTAAATACAACGAGAAGGTGGCAATAAACCAGGGCACAATTTAACCTTGCGCTGCTACCGGATTGACGAGCGTACCAATCCCCTCAATGTGGACGCTGACCTGGTCACCAACCTGAAGGGGCCCCACACCAGCAGGTGTGCCGGTGAGGATAAGGTCTCCAGGCTCAAGCGTCATGATGGAACTGGTATACAGCATGAGCTGCTGAATGCTAAAGATCATCTCGCGCGTGGAACTCATCTGGCGCAAGGTGTTGTTGACGTGGCAGGTGATGATGGCGTCGGTGGGGTCGAATTCCGTCTCGATCCAGGGTCCAACTGGGCAAAAAGTGTCAAACCCTTTGGCACGGCTCCACTGCCCGTCGGATCTTTGGAGGTCACGCGCAGTTACGTCGTTTGCTATGGTATAGCCAAAAACTGCATCCAACGCGTTTTCCTTGGTGAGCCAACGGGAACGTTTCCCGACCACCACAGCAAGCTCTGCCTCGTGTTCGACACGTTTGCTCTGGGGAGGGAGAATGATGCTTTCGCCGCTGGTGATGAGCGAAGAAGACGGTTTCAGGAAAATAAGCGGATAGGGTGGCACCTCGGTGTTCATTTCCGCCGCGTGCTCGCGATAGTTTCTGCCGACCGCTATTATCTTTGAGGGAAGGCAAGGCAGCAGGAGATCGACATCCGAAAGCTCATAGGCTTCTTCGAATCGACGAAATTCACCAAATGGATCGCCCTGGATCACGCCAACTCTGCCATCGCGTATCCAGCCATATTGCGGGAGGGTATTTTGAGTTTTGAATCGTATGATTCTCATTTTTCGTTTATAATATGCTTTCGCGGGCGGATAGCTCAGTTGGTCAGAGCGCATCTTTTACACAGATGAGGTCGCAGGTTCGAGCCCTGTTCTGCCCATTTTTTGTTTAATTATAAGCCATTGGGGTTTGTTAGAACCTTGTTGGTTCTAGATTTTGCTCCTGCAATTCTGAAAGTCCAATCTCAAACCAGTCATGGAACGATTCTTCGTCTCCTGGCGATCCGCTGCGGGCGCAGTAACTTTGATATTCACAATAAGCGCATTTTTTGAGGTTTGTGGTGCGTTCGAATTGCTCAACTGAAAGGGAGCGAATGCAGTTGATCAGTTCTGTGATGGTTTCCTGATACCCTAATAATTGGGCATTCTTTATCTCAAAAATGATCGGCTGATCAGGAAAGCCCGCTTCCCAATAGTGCATGCTGATGGTGCGGGGTGGCAGAGGATGCGCCCGGGCGGCAACCAGGGAGTAAACCATGGTTTGAATGTGATCCTGGAGGAATTGGCGTTTCGGCATGACCCGGGAGGATTTCCAGTCGCAGATCTGAATCATGTCGGCTTCAAGCCTGAGCAGATCAAACTTAGCCAGCAGCAGGTTACCATCCAGCGTGATTTGCAGACTATGTTCGGGAAACTGATTTCCCGTAAATCTCGCATAAGGACTTCTTAAGAAATTTTCAAACCAGACAGAAACCCTTGCGTCGGGATAGTCCGCGGCACATGACACAAGCAACTCAGGTTCAATTCCGAGGAAATACTGGTGGATTAGCGAGTGGAGGGTGGAACCGGCAATAAGATCCTGCTCAAAGGTGCTGGTTCTGGCGGCAAGCGGCGCGGGCCAGGGCCACTTTTTGACATATCGCAAGAGGAAACTGAACCGGCAATTTTGAAAAGCCTGGAGATTGCTCTGATGGAAGATAAATCCGGTTGGCAAAATATCAGTCATTTTCTTCCTCCTGCCACAGCGCTTTGAAGGCTACTGCTGGAGACAGATTATTCCCGGTGTTGTAACTGAGGGTCAAGGATGATTTCGCGCGGGTAATCCCAACATAGAGCAGGCGCAGGCGGTCGCGAATGAGTTCGTTGCGGGCGTCAAGCCTGCCTATCCCCGGATGAGCAACCCTGTCTGAGCGGTTTGAAACGAGCAGGTCAAGTTCTGCCAATATTTCCGCTTGCAAGTTGCGCCGGTCGAGGATGTACCACTTCTCACTGATGTAGGAATCTCTCTCCGCGCCGGATGGGTAATCGTAGTTATTGACAGAAGTGAGGAAGACTTTGTCCCATTCAAGCCCTTTGGCTTTGTGACATGTGCATAGAACCACTTTTCCCCGATAGGATTCCGGGTTAAACGTGTCCTGGTTCTCGTTGACGCCAAAGAAATTGCGTTCATTTTTAGCGATCTCCGTAAGCGCGTCGATCAGCTGGGGGGGAGTCCATTCGGGGTGATTATCCATCTGGGTATTGATGAACGAGGAGGCTTTGTGAATTGTGGCCAATTCAAAAGCTTCCAGGGGCAAGTCCTGCGAAATTACCAGCATCAACTGGTCAAAGGGCAGGTAAGAGGCTTGGTGCCAGCGGTGGACAGCAGCGCGAAAATCTCCCAGTAAGCTGGCTGTGTCGGGTTCGCCGTAGGAGAACTCCTCGAGCGGATCGTCTTCCAAGGGGTAGAAGAATTCTTCAAGGTTTTGCAGGCTCTGGAACCAGCCACTTGCGCTGGAAACCGCCTGTGAGAGGGCATCATCGCTTCGAAAGTGGCGGTAAAAGACTTGCAGAGCCTTGACCGCCACCTTTTTGTCAAGCGGATAAAAGATCAATTTCAGCAAGTTGACCAAAGTGCCGATCGTCTCCCGTGTTTCACGGGGTACTTTCATCAGGATATCCACGTAGTCGATATTGTTTGCCTTGAGTGTTTCAGCAATTTTGTTTACGCGTGCATTCACTAATGCCAGCACTGCGACCGTATCCTGGGGGTGGTCTTTGAGCCAGGTTTTTGTCTGTCGGACTATGAAACCGAGCTCTTGATCTGAGGAAAATGGCTGTGTTATGAACTCCACCGCATCAGAATTACAGGGTGGGTTTTGTTGTGGATCACCAGGTTTGGTTGGAATGATGAAAGGTTTGGTCAGCGCATCGCGCACTGTTTGGTTAGGGTGGCTTGTTTGAACCCAGCCATTCAAACGATTGGCTAGGTCGATGATCTTCTGGCAGGACCGTCCCGACTCAGGCAAGTCGAGGGGGAGTACGTCCGCTCTGGCAAGGAATTCCTTCAAAAGACGCGGGTCTGCCGTGGTGAAACTCTGATAGATAGCCTGGTTAGTGTCCCCCACACGCACCCAATTGCCGGTTTGCTCTGCCAGGATCTGGAGGATTGCCTGCTGTTGTTTGCTCGAGTCCTGGGCTTCATCCTCGAGGATGTACGGCCAGCGGTGGGCAAGCTGACGGACCAGGTCTGGGTCACTTTGCAGGCATTTCCAAGCGAGGTGGATCAGATCATTAAAGTCAACCGCACCCAGCAACTTCAGGCGTTCCTGGTAGCCCTTGTAGATATCCAGACAAATCTGAAAGAGGGGGGTGACCAACCGGAATTTCTGCAGGTTTGCCAGGTCGGCAGGCATCTGCCCGGCATTTTTGGCTGAGCTTATAAAACTGCTGGCAAGATCTTTCAACAAAGCTGGCATCCCACTTTTTACATCCTGCATTAATTCCTGGGCTTTTTTGGCGGATGTGTCAGCAGAAAGTAGAGACAGGAAGAAGTCTTCGCGAGCTTTCAATTGTTCAAAGGATAATTCTTCCAGGATAGAATTGGCATCTTCATCATCAAGAATGCGGAAGTCGTTGCCAAGCCCGGCCAACTCGGGACGTTCGCGGATGATATCACCAGCCAGACCATGAAGCGTCCGCACGCGGTAGCCAAATCCCTCGAGCAAACCATATTCACGGACGAGTGAACCAATGCGGCTGGTGAAGTTGTCCACCGCGGAATTGGCAAAAGTGACCACCAAGATCTCCTGATCAGGCTGAAGATCGACAGTGAGCAGGAGTTTTGCGGCCAACTGTGAGAGAGTCCAGGTTTTTCCACTACCAGGCACAGCTGAGATGCCCATCCAGCCAGAGCGATAGCGCAGGACTTCAGCCTGGGATTGGCGCAAGGTAGGCTCAGTCATGCTGTTCCTCCCTCAATGCGGAACGAAAGAGGTTTTGAGCCCAGGTCAGAAGCAGACCCTTTTCCTCAATCCCTGCTTCGCCATAGTCGGAGGTGCAAAGGTGCACCTGCCCACTGCAGCGGCGCAGCAACCCAACCAGCGTGCGCTCCAGGTTAAAGCGCCCCAGTGCCATTTCGTCATCGGTGGTCCACTTTTTTCGAGGATCCCACTGCCGATTGAGCACATACGGGTGGGTGAGAGGTTGTTCTAGCCGCTCGTACCAACCTTTGCTGCCCAAATTCAGCCAGAATTGATGTTGAACTGCTCGGTTTTGCATCAGGAAGGTCATCACAGGGGCTATCAGGACGCCAGGTTCCCCAACGATTTCCTCTTCAGGCACGAAAAGCGCTGAAAGCAAACCCTGGCTGAGGGCTTTGTAGTATTCTCTGCCAAGATAAGACGCATCTGCGCCCTGGTCAGCCGCCAGTGGGCGCTTGAACTTTTGGTAACTTTGGGTCAAGCGGGCGGTGTTTTCACCTGCCGGCTGATCATCTGCAAAGCCAAATCCTGGCTGGGTGAGCAGCTCAGAGAAGAGACGGCTGATAAAATAGTCCAGTGGTTCGTTCGGGTCCACAGAGCCTATCCAGAGGCGCAGCTTCTCATATTGCCGCAGAACATCACTTGGAACCCTTTCAGTCAGATCCTTTGAAAGTGTCTCAATGGGTGGCAACAAAGCACCATCATGATTGATCGTAGCTTGTTCAAGGATCAGACGGGCACGCAGAGGATCGAGCCTGGGAATAGCCGTTGAAAGTGCAGACTGGGTCTGGTAGAGGTCAGGTGCTTGTTTCCAATCTGGATGGGCAAGGGATGCCAGTGTGAGAATGGTCTGAATGTGTGGGTTGGATTTGAGCGCGAGAGATGGACGCAAAGTTTGGGTTGTTATGCTGGCTTTTGTAAGTCGGCGAGAAAGCTCGAAGACCATTGGGTCACTCACAAAAGGCGAAAGCACCACGATTTGGTCTGCAGGCGTGCCGTTGAGCACCAGATCAGCAATCTCCCGGCTGACTGACTGGAGCAGTTCCGGAAAGAAGCGCGGTTGCTTGCTTGCGATGATCAGCGCTTGAGAAATCGTAGAATAAGGCAATTTTTGGGCTTGGGATGATTGCAAATAGCCCAGGAGTGCTTTGATTGGGGCAGAACTAACGTAATTCTGCTCAAAGTGAAGCCTGGCAGTAGATTGTGAAGCTAGCTTTGCAGCAGAAACCGGATCCGCTCCCAGGAAGCTGCGCAGGCCGCCCCCTTCGTCCAGGATGATGAGTGACGATTGCAAGTTCTTGATCCAGGAGCCAACAATGTCATGGACGTAGGGAGGATCTTCTTCGGCGTTATCGTAGATCAGGTGCTGGTATTGATTTTGAAAATACTTTTGAAAGGTTTCGTTTGGCCAGACAATTTCCCGGAAAAGTTCGACCTGCAGCGAAAAATCCAAAAGGTTGTGCTCCAGGCAGAAGGTACGGAAAGCATTCACAGCCAGCTGGACATCATCGTAGACGATCAGTTGGGTCTGATCGCCATTCCAGGCGGATTTGAGCCTGCGGGCAAGCTCGGTTTGAGGAAAACCGACGATAGCGGATTTGTTGAGATTGTCTACCAATTGACTGAAGAGGCGGTTGCGCGTGAGCGTGATGGTGGCAAAATGACCGCGATCAATCAATGGGTCCACAATTTGAGCCATGTAATACTGAGCCGTTTCGAGCGTCAGAAAGCGGGGAGGTTCGAAAGGGTGCCTGAAAACTTGCCGGCTTGCAATTAATGGCCAAAAAAGGGCAATCATTCTGCGGACGATGCTGCTCATGGTTTGGATGCTCACAAACTGAGAAACGGGCAATTTAACCTTCCGCAGGTACTCTTGATAAGGTTCAGCCAGGCTTCGTTGAGGCACTAACACGAGTGTGGAAGAACCAGGTGCAGCCGGGCTGGAGGTGAGAATTTGCTGCAAGCGGAGCAAAGCAGCGCTGGTTTTACCAGAGGAGGCTGGTCCGCTCAGGAATAGATGCGGATTGGCAACAAAATCAGCAGCTTCTTCCTGCGGTTTATCTGGTTTGAGTGAGAAGATCCCCTTCATAGTGTCAGAATTATAAATCATGCCGTTGGCTCACACACGTTGAAGCGGATTCTCAGCATGGGAATTGGTATAATCCTTCTGACAATCACACAGGAGAGAACCATGCCATCATCACTCACCCCATTTTTTGATGCAAAAGGTGTTGCCATCTTAGGCGCATCCACGAACCCTAAAAAGTTGAGCTACGGTATTTTGGAGAACCTTGTAAGCTTTGGTTACAAGGGAGAAGTCTATCCAGTCAATCCAAACGCAACGGAAATTCTTGGCAGAAAAGCTTATGCATCAATTGCTGACGTGCCGGATCCGGTTGAATTAGCGGTGGTGGTGCTGCCCGTGACTGTGATCATGGAAACCATAAGGGAGATTGGCGAGCGAGGGATCAAAGCGGTTGTCATTATTACAGGCGGCTTCAGAGAACTGGGTGAGGAAGGCGCGAAAGTGGAACTGGCTGTGAAGGAATTGGCGCAATCTTATGGCATGCGCGTGGTTGGACCTAATTGCGTGGGAACTATTGACGTTCGCACTGGCTTGGATTCAACTTTCATCAAAGGTCTCCCTCCTGCTGGACCGATCGCTTTTATCTCCCAATCTGGGGCGGTTTGTGGTGGTGTGATTGACTTAATTATTAATTCGAAGATCGGTTTTTCGCATTTTGCCAGCCTGGGCAATGAGATGGACGTCACTGAAACCGACATGCTTGAACTTTTTGAAGAAGATGAACACGTCAAAGTGATTGCGATGTATGTTGAAGGCATCCAGGATGGTCCGCGGTTTATGGAGGTAGCAAGACGTGTCTCGCAGAAAAAGCCTATTGTCTTTCTAAAGGCAGGCAAAAATGACGCTGGTGCGAAGGCGGTCAGTTCTCACACAGGTTCGCTGGCGGGTTCCTACGCCGCTTACCAGGCTGCGCTGGAACAAGCAGGTGTGATTGAAGTCGAAACCATCAGCCAGCTCTTCAACGTGGCATGGGCGCTCGGCACTCAACCGTTGCCAGCTGGCAAGCGCGTCGCCATCACGACCAATGCTGGCGGAGCAGCGGCACTGGCAGCGGATAGCCTGGCGTTTAATGGCTTTGAACTGGCGCAAATATCTCCGGAAATTCAGGCCAAGCTCAGAACCAAGCTCAACCCCAGCGCGCAGGTATCAAACCCGGTGGATATGCTGGGCTCAGTCAGCCCGGAGGATTACCTCTGGAGCCTGGGGAATCTGGATGCGGACGAGGGCGTGGATGTGCTCCTACCCATCCTGGTGCCGCAATCCTTGGTGG
This sequence comes from Anaerolineaceae bacterium, assembly GCA_035388405.1. Lineage (GTDB taxonomy): Bacteria > Chloroflexota > Anaerolineae > Anaerolineales > Anaerolineaceae > Mesolinea. Next base: position 14,994 of record DAOOPV010000003.1, on the reverse strand, counting down.
ATACTCTCGGAGTAGCAAAGTCCTGGGTTGAGATTGACAAGAAGACCAACAAGACCTTGCTAACCTGTTTAATGGGTGAACGCAGCACGCTTGAATCGGAACAATATCTGAATATGGCTGGAGTGCCGGTTTATGCTTATCCGGACGAGGCTGGTCGGGTTCTCAGGGGTATGGAACAATACAAACAGCTTCTCGGAAAACCGCTTTTCAAAGCTGTTGAGGTGATCAACATAAACCACAACAAAATGGCAGCAGGATTGGCATTGGTTGATGGTGCCAGGGCAGTAGGAGAGTACGAGACCCGCATCATGCTTGAGGCCTATGGGATCCAAAATGTACCGGGAGATCTTGCAAGCGATCTTGAAGAGGCTGTAAAAATTGCTGAAGAAGCTGGTTATCCGGTGGTGATGAAGATCGTTTCTGAGGATATCCTGCACAAGTCGGATTCCGGCGGAATTGCTCTTAACATCAAGAATACGGAAGAATTGCGCGTAGAATATGATGCCATGATGGCTCGGATAACCCAAAATGAACCCCAGGCGCGCATCCGCGGTGTGATGGTAGAGAAGATGGCGCCCAAAGGGCTGGAAGTAATTGTGGGAATGCGGCGTGACCCAACCTTCGGACCGCTGATGATGTTTGGTTTGGGGGGCACGATGGTGGAGCTGCTAAAGGATATCAGTTTTAAGGTAGCACCGCTGTCAGATGGAGACATCGAGGAGATGATCGATAGCACACTCGCAGGTAAGTTGCTCAAAGGTTATCGGGGGTCTGCGAAGGCGGATGTTGATGTTGTGAAAGAAACCATTGCCCGCTTGAGCCAATTGAGCCTGGAGAATCCAGAGATCAGTGAGATCGAGATCAACCCGCTGATCGTTTATCCTGAAGGTCAGGGCGCGATATCGCTTGATAGTCGTGCGATCATGGCTGAGTGAGAAGTATTCACCGATATTGGATAGATTTGGTTTGAACCTTGGCTGGGCAAATGGATCGATGAGGAAATGGAGACACAATGATTCAATCTGAAGAATTTACAGGAAAAGTTGTTTTGGTCACAGGTGCCAGTCAGGGGATTGGTTTGCAGATTTGCAGGCAATTTTCGGAGTTGGGAGCTTCAGTGATCTCAGTTGCCAGAAATCTGGAAAAGCTGGAGCTGGAAATGAATTCGATAGAGAACAATGCCAACATACATTCATTTCCTTGCGATCTTTCCTCAGAGTCTGAAATTGAAAAGTTATTTAGTTTTGTCAGGGGAAAATTTCAGAGAATAGATGTCCTGGTAAATAATTTGGGCGCATTCTCTGAGAAAACCGAATGGAATGCGATCGATTATGACCTGTGGATCAAAACCTTCGAAACCAACGTTTTAAGCGCTTATTTTTGCATGGTGAAAGCTGCTGAGATCATGGTTGAGAATAAGTCAAAGGGTGTAATCATCAACGTTGGTTCTTCGTCCGCTCTGCAAGTGAAGAAAGGACGGCTGAATTACACGGTTTCAAAATCAGCGCTGCATACCATGTCAAGAGTAACCGCGATGGATCTGGCGAAGCATCAAATTCGCGTCAATGTTGTCTCACCGGGACCAACTGCCACGGAGATTGTTCAAGGCAGAATGGGTGACCCTGTTCAGGTGCTGCAAGAATCCGAGAGACTCAAGAAAATTCCGCTTGGAAGATATGCTTCCACAGCTGACATCGCCAATGCCGTGGTATTTATGAGTTCGTCCAAAGCTGAGTTTATTACGGGTGCCATCCTGCCTGTTGATGGCGGTTACACTATTGGCGAAACCGTGTAAAAAAAAGATCCCGAAGTTTTGGTGAGTTCGTAAGTTTAAATAATAAAAGCCAACGAAGGGAATCGAACCCCCGACCGGACGCTTACGAAGCGTCTGCTCTACCGACTGAGCTACGTTGGCGTGCCGGCGATTATACCAGAAAAAAATTTCCATGATTGTGGACATTTCCTAGAACGTTAAGACCTCCAGCCACAAAAAAACGTGCTTATCAGCGGAGGAGATTGGCTAAGTATCTTTGGCAATTCTTTCAACACAAAAGACCCTCTTCAGTCTCCTGTCCGTGTAGCAGCAGGAGACAGCTTTCCCCAGGGAAGCCCAGTAGTCAGCACTTCCTCGAGGGAGGTTCCGTGAAGCGGGGGAGAGTGTCAGTATATTAGGTATTGGGATTCAACATCGTCAGGTACAGGGGCAAGACCCTTCGCCATCATTTTCCACAAGACCACCGTAGGGAACAGGCCTGCCTGTTCCACAACTTCTCGGTTGACGCAGGCGTCAACCCACCATCGCAATCCGTAAGCTACTTTTTGGCTTCCTTCTTAACTGGTTTTATTGAGCTCGCCCGAACAATTATTTGCTTACCATATTTATCTTTGAGGGAGTCGATTGCTTCTGTCAATTGGGTTTTCTTCTGAACAGTGTTGTCCCATAGAGAGAGTTGCGTAGTAGGTTCTTCCAGCTTGGTGACGGCGACACCCAGAAGGCGCACCTCGCGTCCTACCGTCAGGTGGCTTTTTAATAATTCCGTAGCGGCTTCAAAAATGTCATCATCCAAATTTGTTGGCTGTCGGAGCATTTTCTGGCGTGTGATAGTAGAGAAATCTGAATATCTGATCTTGATTTGGACGCAGCTTCCAGCCAGGTTGTGCTTGCGCAGTCTGTATCCAACTTTGTCGGACAGCCACCTTAGGGTATCCGAGATTTGCTGCAGGTTATCGGTATCGGAGTAGTAAGTGGTTTCATTACTGACCGATTTCGGATCACCTTCACTATCGTAAACCGGACGCGTATCGATTCCTCTGGCACGATCGAGGATCTCGAGGGCGTGATTGCCAAAAAAACTGTGCAATTCTGTCTCTGAAAGATCGAATAACTGCCCGATGCGTAAGATCCCTCTTTCGCGTAATTTTTCAGCCGTTTTTGGTCCAAATCCCCACAGAGCCTGGATTTCAAGCGGAGCCAGAAATGCTTGTTCATCTCCAGGTTCGATGATCGTAACTGCCCGGGGAGCACGGCCTGTGCGCACCTGCTTTTTGCCAAAGTCGTTAGCCATCTTGGCAACCAGTTTGTTGGTTGCGCCGCCCAGTGAGCAGGGAAGTTGTGTTTCATCCGCGACGCGTTTTTGCAAGCCCACTGCAATTAGTTTTAGTGGTTGAGGAAGGTCGCTGACGTCCAGGAAAGCTTCATCCACTGAGACCTGTTCGACCAAAGGAGTCGTATCCTGGAGAATGGACATTACCCGATCCGAATACTCACTATAAAGGTTATGACGATGATGGATCAAGAGCAGCTCAGGGCAAAGCTGGATCGCTTTTCCGGCGGGCATGGCAGAGTGGACACCTTTGAGCCTGGCTGCGTAAGAGCAGGACGCGATCACACCCCGACCCTGCGGACTACCTCCCACAGCGAAAGCTTTACCCACAAGAGATAGGTCAAGCAGTTCTTCGACAGAACAGAAGAAAGCATCAAGGTCGAGGTGAAGTATTTTACGGTTCATAATAACGAACTCGCCTGTTTCCAGGCGAGTGATTTGCGATTAGATGTCCAGGTTGCGCACTTCTTTAGCGTGCGTTTGGATGAAACGCCTTCGCGGCGGAACGAGCGAGCCCATGAGCATATCGAAGGTAAGATCCGCCTCTGCTGCGTCTTCAATCTCCACCTGCAAAAGGGTCCGGTTTTCAGGGTTCATGGTTGTTTCCCAGAGCTGTTCAGGGTTCATTTCTCCAAGACCTTTGTAGCGTGAGAGACCGACTTTGTTCAGACCGCCAAACTTTGCTACCAGCTTATCTTTTTCAGCGTCACTGTAGGCGTAAAAAATCTGATTTCGATTGCTGATGCGATAGAGTGGCGGTTGGGCAATGTAGAGGTGCCCTTCTTCGATCAAGGGCTGCATGTAGCGGAAGAAGAAGGTGAGCAAGAGGGTGCGGATGTGGGCACCATCGACGTCGGCATCTGTCATGATCACGACCCGACCATATCTGAGACCCTTAAGGTCAAACGAGTCGCCAATGCCCGTGCCGAGCGCAGAGACGAGTGATTTTACTTCACGGTTACCCAGGATCTTATCCAGACGGGCGCGTTCGGTGTTGAGGATTTTACCGCGCAGGGGAAGGATGGCCTGAAAATGGCGATCGCGACCCTGCTTGGCAGAACCACCAGCCGATTCACCTTCAACGATGAACATTTCGGTTTTTTCCGGGTTGCGTTCCGAGCAGTCCGCCAGTTTGCCAGGAAGAGTCATGGACTCAAGGGCAGATTTGCGAATGACGAGATCACGTGCCTTTTTGGCTGCGTCACGAGCCCGGGCAGAGGTGAGACATTTCTGGACGATGGCACGTCCAGTGGCCGGGTTTTCGTCAAGAAAAGTAGACACTGTTTCAAGCACGACTGCCTGCACATAAGTCTGGACTTCGGGATTCATCAGTTTGACCTTGGTCTGACTTTCAAACTGAGGATCCGGATGTTTGATGCTTACGATGGCAGTCAGACCTTCGCGGGTGTCATCGCCACTGAAATTTGCTTCAGAATCTTTAAGTAGACCTGCTTTGCGTGCGTAGTCATTGATGCTTCGTGTGATGGCAGCGCGTAAACCTGTTAGATGCGTACCGCCGTCAATCGTGTTGATCGTATTTGCAAAGGTGTAGATCGATTCCGAGTAAGCATCGGTATATTGCACAGCAAATTCGACACCGATACCTTCAAATTCTTTTTCGCCGAAGATCAATGGATGAAGCGTTTCGCGATTGCGATTGATGTAGCGGGTAAAAGAGGCAATTCCGCCTTCAAAGTGGAAGGTCATTTCCTTGGCTTCGCGCTCGTCCACTAACTGGATGCTGACACCGCGGGTAACAAAAGCCATCTCCCTGAAACGCTGGACAAGCGTTTCAAAGCGGAAGGTTGACTCATCCTTGAAGATTTCCCGGTCAAAACGAAAAGAAGTGGAAGTGCCAGTGTGATCGCCTGTGTAAGTTCCAATTGCTTTCACAGGTTCTTTGGGTATACCCCTCTCGTATCGCTGAAAGTAGATTTTGTTTGAGCGGTGAATAGTAACTTCGCACCATTCCGAAAGAGCATTAACTGCCGAGACACCCACACCATGCAAACCACCAGAAACCTTGTAGGACCCGCCGCCAAATTTACCACCAGCGTGCAACACAGTCATCACGACCTGAAGGGCTGAAATTTTCTTCTCAGGATGAATTTCCACAGGGATACCGCGACCATTATCCTTGACGGTGACGCTTTCATCTGCATGAATCGTGATCGAAATATGGTCACAATAACCTGCAAGAGCCTCATCAATGGAGTTATCCACAACCTCATAGATGAGGTGGTGAAGCGCTTTGACATCGGTGCCGCCAACGTACATTCCAGGTCGCCGGCGGACAGCCTCGAGACCTTCAAGGATCTGGATATCACCTGCATTGTAGTGTTCGGGTTTAGTATTCAATGTTCTGCTCCAAAAGTCTATGCCAGGTTTGTCTCTGACATCTGATTTTCTAAGAATTCACGGATAGATTTCCGCGCGTCCAAAATGTAATGAAAGCTTGCAGCCAAAATGCTCGTTGAGATAAGCGCATGTCCAAAGACACCAACAATCAGCATCCAAGAGTCATCTGAGGGAATTCGCCACAGCATATTTGTCAAATAACTTGCCAGGATTGCCATGAAAAGAAAGGTCGTGCTCTTGGCGTTTGTGAGACGTACTGTCTGAAAACTGTTCAATACTGCCTGTGGTAAAGTCAACTTCTCCAAAATGATCAAATGAGGAGTGAAAAATATGGGCAGGACCAAGGTGATCAGGGCAACGGTCAAGAAAAAGTAACCAACTGAAGTAAAGAAAGGAAAAATGGCTCCAATCAGACTGATCACTAGAGTGGCAGGAAAGATAATTACCATCAAAAAGATCATGGAAAAAATCGGGACTAAAACCCATGAAACCAGTGACCGTGATTCAATGATCCCTTCAGTTGGAAAAGATTGCGCAGCAGTTGCTCTCGCAGTCAAACGATAAAGGAGATAGGCAATAAACAAGCCGATGAGAAACATTCCAATAATGACGCCCAAAATTGCGGCAGGCTGCTCCATTTGGATGAATTGATACTCGCCCATGGGATTTCGTTCAAAAGCACCAACGGAAAAAAGGCTCGGGACGCCAACAGGAAAAGAGCGAAGAAAGGATGTAAGACTAAAATAGCGGAAGAATTCAACCGCTTGCGTTTTAAATACTTCCCAACTAGCAACCAAATCAGCCGTGGCTGAAGGCGGTAAAACAAAGCGTTGAACCGCATCCTGCATGAAATTTACAATAGTGATTCGAGAGCTGAAAAGCAAAAAAAGGTCAAGGATGACAGGGAAGAGAATAAGGTAAAGATGTCTTGAAATGGTGTCATAACCTGACTTAAATGCGGCAAATATTTTGGGTTGTTTTTGATATGGCAGCATGAGTTTCATAACCTTATAATTTTACCATTAAATGAAGGGAAGGATAAATCTTCCGTTCATTTCAATAGTGATAGAATTCAAAAATGAGGAGCTAATTTTGGAGAATCGTTACATAAATCGCTTTAGTATCATTCTTGCGACCCTGGCAACGTTCCTCGCTGCTTTATTCCTGATGCCACGCGAGCCCCTCAATCCCGGCACGAATCTTTTCGGTTTCATCATTAACGTTAGCCTTATCGGGCTGGTGCCCGTGGTACTGATGCTGCTCTGTGTCGGGGGATGTTTTTGGTTGTTTGTAGCAAATCCTGACCGTGAGAAATTTGTAAGTACTCCCTGGGTCATGGTTCCTAATGTGGTCCTTCCAGGACTTGCCACATTGATCACAAGTACTTTGTTGATTCAATTGGAAAGGAATGCTGTTTGGTGGGTCGCACTTGGGTTGAGTTTGCTGGTAATTGGAGTGATTCTAAACGCTGAGTATGGTGTCCTTTATCCCGAGGTTGAAGATTATAAGGTTTTAGCACCACTTCTGACCAGCCTGGCATTTGGGCTTTTTTTGGCTTTCACAATTTCGTTGGCGGCGTCCCAAATAAGGATGTATGTCCAGGCATTTTTGATCTTGATTGCCGCCATTTTCGTCGCATTCCGAACCATTCACCTGCGAACAAACGGAAAAGCGTTATTTTCAATTGTTTTGGCTTGTGGGGTGTTTTGCGCGGAAATTGGTGGGGCAATGTATTACCTGTTTTTGAAACCGATACAATATGGGCTCATTTTGTGCGGAATACTCTACATTCTGACCGCGTTGATGGTGATGGAGGGATCTTTGACCCGACGCCGCTTGACCGAACCACTGGTGATGGCGGGATTGATGGTGTTGTTGCTTGTCGTTGCGAGTCTTGCCTAAGCCTCCAGCTTTCTGACCTCCTGGTAATAAAGCCACTTGAGGTTGCGGATGTGTAGATCTTGAGCAAGTCCACCCAAACTGACGCGATGTTTTCCGGTGTCTTCGATATCTTGCGCTGAAAGAAATTCAAGCGGGTTTCGGCGGCGCATCGCTGTTTTTACAATTTTCTGAAGAGTTTTCAGATACTCAAGGTTGTGATTTTTCACTTCCTCGATTTCTCCACGCAGGATGATGTCGCCATGACCCTGAACGATGTTTTCCAACCCCATATTGCCGATGTGTGAGATCGATTTCAACAAAACATCAATGTCGCCACCGACAAAGTATGGCACAGGCATAAAGGTATCACCCGCGAACAGGATTCGTTCGTCTTCCAAAAGCACTGAAATGCTATCACCAGAATGACCAGGAGTGGCAAAAATCTGAAGTTGTTTCTTCCCAATCCGCAGATTCAATGTGCCTGAGGTAAAGGTAACCTGGGGTGGCGAAATGCAAATATCACGAAATATCGAATTTTCCTGTCCGGCTTCAGCCAAAGCTGACGTGCTTTTTTCAAGCATCAAATCGCGGGTCTGTTGATGTCCAATAATTGTGGCATTGGGAAAAATGCAGTTGCCCCAGGAGTGATCAGCATGGTGATGGGTGTTAATGATGTACTTGACCGGGACCATCAGTTGGGATTCAATGAAGTTACGGATGCGTGGTGTCTCTGAAGGCATGAGTGTGTCGATTAACACCGCCCATTGTGGACCAATGATGGTACCTGCAGTTACTTGCGCATAGACTTCACTTTGAAACCAATAAACATTATCTGAGACGCGTTCTTTTAACATATCAGGCTATCCCTTTTAATAATGGGCATAGAATAGCATAATCAAAACTAAAAGTCAAAAAATCAGTGTCTTCGGTGAATGTAAATTGCCAGAATCGCGATCAGGATCAGGACTGCCACTCCGCCAAGATAGACAGGAATTTGTTTTTGACCTGAATAACGGTCGGTTTTTCCCAGTAATCCTGAGTTTGGTGTTCCTGAAATAGTCGGTGTTGGCGTTCGGGAAGGTGTGGAGGTTGGAGTGGTTGTGTCAGCTGGGGTCAAACTGAGGTCCAGGACAAGCTCGATGGTTGGGGTGTTTGTAAATGTTGACAAAAAAAGAGTCGGCTCTTCGGGTAGCCCGGTCTTATAGGCAGAAGTGGCAGTGTGAAAAGGGGTCGGTGTTCGGGTGGGAGTGATGGTCCGTGTTGGAGTACCTGTACGTGTGGGGGTGCGTGTGATGGTGGCTGTGAGGGTGTTTGTGGAAGTGGGTTGGGCTGGAATCGTAGCGCTTTTTGGTCCCACCGTTTGCTGTATCGAACCGTCTTTGTTCACAATAACCAGCTTGTAAAAGTAAGTCTGCCCGGCTGCTGCTGAGGAGTCTGAATAGTTGTAGCTACTACCTGAGGTTGGTTGACCGTTTGCTGCAATATCGCCAGAGATTTTTTCGTAAGTTCCATCCGTTGTAGTTGAGCGAGAGATAAAGAAGCTTAACGTATCAACTTCTGTGACGGTAGTCCAGTTGAGGTTGATCGCACTTGTGGTGGGGGCTGCAGTAAAAGAAAGCACCCCAGCTTGTTCATAACCGATGACAAAAGGAGTAAAAAACAGGTCATTCAGCAAGTCAGGACGGCCATCGTTGTCAATTATGACCTCAATAGTTTTTGAAGCAACGCGGCAGAAGGTCTGTTGACTGTCGTAGATGTTGCCTACTGTAGATTGGGGCTTATCACCGGTTTTGTCCCATTTGCCCGTCACACGGGTTTTTGGATCGTACCAGAGCAGTGGAAACTTGGTTTGATCACCAGAGCCACAATACGCTGCGGATTGGATGATTGGTGCACAATCATTGGTATTGCGATAAGCAAATGAGAGCGTGATTTGGTCAGGATTTGCGGATGCAGGGAGGAAGACGTCAAAAAAATTACTGCAATGGTAAGGAGTTCCAGCAGAACTGCTGAATGGGACGGAATTGCCGTGGTTAACCACGTAGAGATCCGTGCCTGTGGGATTCGAACTGCTGGCTTTGAAGCCGTAAAAATCGGTTGATGGAAATGTGGTTGACAGTTTCAACAATCGGGCAGCTACGCCTGTAGTTTCTGTAACGATTGGAGCATCGAGCCGTTTGGCATCGTCTGTCCCACAACCAGCGGCGGACTGACTTGGAAGCACATCTGTTCCCCAGAAGTTGTGGTCTACAAAGCTGTTCCCAGAGCAAGAAACCTGGGCTGAGGTGCCATTGGATGTGATGTTATTCGCCACAACAAGTAATTTAGCGTTTGGTTCGGTATTAGTGCTGTTGATGGCACTTTGATTGTTATTTATGTGATTGAACTGCAAAGTCAACGAACCTACGCCTGCCTGGTACGAAATAGCAGTTTGTCCATTCTCGAAAGTACTGCGTTCAATGAGTACGGGTGATGGACTGTGTACTTCCACCAAGTCTCTCGATTGGTCGGTGCACGCCCCATCGGACAGGTCAATATCCCGAATGGTCACCTGGGCTGAAATGGTGAACATAGGTTTGTCGCAGACACTGGTGGAGGTGCTGATCCAACCATCATTTTTTCCAATGATGCTGACCGGGTAATCGACAATGACGGTGTGGCTGTTAATCTCGTAGGGGGAAAGTACATTGATCGTGACTTCTGTGAGGGCATTATCTCGAGCGAATTTGATGGCTTTCGTCAAGGCATTGGATCCTGCTAAATCAGCAGCATCGTTGAAAAAACAAGGGGTGTAGCCAGCGCAAAGAACTTCAGTGTTGGCCACATAAAGTTGGTTCTGCTGTGTCGTTTCAGCAGCAGCAGATCCCAGCGCAACAAAAATTCCGAAGAAAAAAAAGACCAGGAGCAAAACAAGCCGTTTTTTCATGATTACCTAAAAAAAATTATATCACTCAGCACTTGGAGGCTGACGCATGTTAAAATGAGGATATGCAAAAAGTGAAATTGAACATTAACTGGTTTTTCGCACTATCGGCCACTACAAGCTACCTGTTTGGAGTTTTAATCGCTGCTTCGTCAGGGCGTTCGATCAATTTCCTGAGCCTGGCAGCAGGATTGCTGATTTTTTTCGCGTTTTACCTTTTACAGACGATCCAACACTTTCTAACATCCAACCGGGTTAATCCGTTTACCAGGGTCCGATCTGCCGGACAAAATCGATCTTCAGTTTTTCAGGTTTTGATTCTTGGAGCATTTTTTGCCATTTTTGCTGGACTGTTTCTCTTACTAAAAGCCAAAGTGCTGATTGGAACCAACTTATTACTACTGACAGCTCTGGCTCTTGTGATGTTTTTATCTACGGGAAGATTTAGCCGCTTATGGTTCTATTCCATGTCGTGGTTGTTCGAAGGTCTGATGGTTTCACCGTTGATGTTCCTTCTTGGAAGTGCGATTCAGGAATATCAGTTTTCCTACCTGCTATTCCTCCTCTGGATGCCTGTCTTCTTCCTTTACGGCACCTCTGCGATTACCCTCATGTTTTCTGAGTTTGACCAAAACAGTTCCACCAGGAGCAACAGTTTTATTGCCTCAGTTGGCTGGGAAAAAGCGCTCAAATTTCATCATGTGCTTACAGTCATGACCTATGTAAGTTTGCTGGGATATTTGGCAACCAGCAACACTTGGTCACGGAACTGGCCGACGCTGTTGCTTGGTCTGGTAAGTGGGGTGGAAGTTTTTCTCCTGGAGCAAATGGCACGGGGAATGCGCCCCAATTGGCCATTATTAAGGGCTTTAGCGATTGTACAATTCTTTTCAATGATTTATCTTTTGGCGTATCCTTTGCTCATCAAATAATCATGGAGGAAAGTATGACCTTGGACCTAAACACACCAGCCCCGAATTTTGAACTTGGCGACCAAAATGGCGAACCACACAAGCTTTCTGACTATCTGGGAAAGCGAGTTGTTCTTTATTTCTATCCAAAGGATGACACTCCGGGATGCACAGCTGAAGCGTGCAGTTTCAGGGACAACTACTCTGTTTTCAAGCAGAATGACATCGTAATTCTGGGTGTAAGCGCAGATTCAGCCAAATCACATGCCAAATTCCAGGAAAAGTATGAACTCCCCTTCACACTACTTTCTGATACAGACCACACTGTCAGTGAAGCTTACGGGGTTTGGGGTTTGAAAAAATATATGGGACGCGAGTATTTCGGTATTAATCGCACGACCTTCCTCATCGATGAAGAAGGTAACCTTGTAAAAGTCTATGAAAAAGTAAAACCTGCAGAACAGGCGCAGGAGATCATAGAAGAATTTATCTAGTTTAAGGTTTTACTGAACGCTGAGCACAACTTTGGCCTTGTTCCATAAACCTTCAAGGTCATAATAATCCCGCATTTCGGGGCTCAGTAAATGAACGACCACATAGCCGTAATCCAAAACTATCCAGCCGGATTGACCGCCGCTTTCTATGACGGGGTTCAGTCCGGTTTCTAATTTGATAATTTCACGGACATATTGTGCCAGGCTTTCCAGCATTCTTTCGCTGGTGCCATTTGCGATCACAAAGGAGTCTGTAAAATCAGAGATACCGCTAAGGTCAAGGAGCAGAATATCTTCTGCAAGTTTGTCTTCAAGAATTTGTACGATCTTGCGTCCTAAATTAATTGGTTCCAGGTTTCACCTCACTGCGTGAAGTTTAGCACATATTTTTTAGTGCATGGCGGCTAAGTACAGTGTATACAGGACCGCCAGGTTTAAGTACGCTTTGGTAAAGGAGAACCTCTCTGATCCTTGTTGTTCCCACATTGACACTGCCAAGTTTGGAAAAAAGTTTTGAAAAAGCCTCACTCGAAGCTCCCCGAGCATCTTCGGATACTCTACCAAGGGTAAGATGTGGGGAAAATTGGGCTTTCTCGGGGTCCTGCACTAAACCAGTGTCGTAAATAATTGCTTTTGCGAGGGCTGTTACGGTTTTAGGATTGCTTACTCCGAGCCAGATGATGCGTGGGTTCCGGCGGGAAGGGAAAGCGCCAAGATTAGCAAACTCCAGGTCAAATTCAGTAAAGTTTTGACAGATCTTGTCGAGCTTATTCCCAATATCCGGGATCAGTTGTTCGTCTGTATCGCCTAAAAACAACAAGGTGAGATGCAGGTTTTGGGGAACTGTGTAGCGCATGCCTTTCGTTGGATACTCACGCTTCATCGTCGAGATTAACTTGAAAATGGTATCAAGCATGGCTGGCTCAGGATCTATGGCAATAAACAATCGCTTTAGCATGGTTTGCCTACTTTCTTATGTATAGATTATACAGTCATTGAGGGGTCAGTTTAGGGTCTGTCTAAAAGTATGGTATAAAAAAGATACCCTGCTGTGTTTGTGATGCTGACACTCAGTTTTGTACCAACACGAACAAAAAAGGTCTGACCTTGTTCAGGTGACGTGATAGACGTAAGTCAAGATCGATCCTGACAGTAGGACCATCCTGCTATTGCAGGTTCAAAACCCTCCAGCACACGGCATGGCGGGGTAATATATTCCAAGCTCAGACCCCCCAATTTTTCTGGTATCATTATTTTGTGAAACAGACCCGCTTTTTCATTCTTTTGGCAATCATGCTCATCATTCTGAATGGTTGTTCATCGATTCGAGACATTCAATTTAGCCAGGATAAACTCCCCTGGAAATCCAGTGGTGACATCTTGCTGGAGGATGATTTCAGTGATGAAACCAGCGGCTGGGAAATCGTCAATAACGTTTATGAGTTGAAAGGATATTCCAGCGAAGGTTATCTGATCTCGATCAATAACGAGGGTGGCAGATCAATCTCGACAACCGGTCTGCAGTTTAGCGATGTGAACATCCAGGTTAAAACCCACAAGCTTACTGGCAGCAATGATTCATACCTTGGAATTGTCTGCCGATACCAGGACAATCAGAACTACTATCGGTTCTTTGTGACACCAGACGGATATGTGGGAATTGTGAAAGTCGTCAATGGAGAGAGTAACACGCTTCCAGCCGGAAAAATGAGTTACAACCATGATGTTTTACAGGATGACGGTGCGAATTTACTTGAAGTTTCTTGCATTGGCAGCCAGTTGGAATTGATAGTAAACGGGAAACCGGCGGTTCGTGCGGAAGATGGTCAACTTGAGCACGGTGATGTGGGCATCTTTGCTGAAACCGGACTCGTTGGAGCTGGTTCATTTCTTTTTGATCAGTTTATTGTTACCAAGCCTTAAATGAAAGTTTTCCTCAATATGGTCGGTTGCCGCCTGAACCAGGCGGAAATAGAACAACTTGCGCTCTCACTGGTGGAAGCTGGCGTGGAAGTTGTTTCGGATCCTCACGAAGCCGATGAGATCGTCATCAATACCTGCTGTGTGACCGCGAAGGCTTCTGCCGATTCGCGCAAAATGCTCCGTCATCACAAGGCTCACTTCCCGAATGCTCGTGTGATCGGCACTGGCTGTTGGGTGAGCACAAGCAAAGAGACACCTGCTGACCAGCAGCAAATGTTGGACCTGGCATACAATAACGCAACCAAGGACCAGATCCTGTTGGATTTGTTGGAAAAGGCTTTGCCTCAAAGGGTTGAGTTCGAGCAAGTCAGGCCTAACCTCGGATCTCGGAACAGAACGCGGGGATTTGTGAAGGTGCAGGATGGCTGCGACAATCGTTGTTCCTATTGTCTGACCCAGGTTGCGAGAGGGCGTTCCATCAGCAAAAGCTCCGATAACGTCATTGCTTATGCTCGAAAACTGCAAAGCCTGGGGATTAAAGAAATCGTTCTCACGGGCGTGCAGCTGGGCTCCTGGGGAAAAGACCTGTCACCCAGGCAGTCGCTAAGCGATCTTGTGAGAATGATCCTGGGCAAAACGGAAATTCCACGTATCCGTCTTTCATCGGTCGAGCCCTGGGATGTAAACCCTCAATTAATCTCTTTGTTTGAAAATCCAAGGCTTTGCCCGCATTTACACATCCCGCTGCAATCAGGCTCAGATGAGATTCTGCGGAAGATGAACCGTCCGGTGAGTACGGACAGGTTTAGTGAGATGCTTGCACTGATCAGGGGAGATAAAAGAGACTTTGCGATCACGACAGACATCATTTGCGGGTTTCCTGGGGAAACCGATGAGTTATTCCAGCAATCGCTAGAGTTTATTCGTGAATGTCAATTCAGCGGCGGGCACGTGTTCCCGTTTTCGGCCTTGCAAGGCACAGCTGCCTTCGCGATGGATGGGCAGGTTCAGCACTCCATCCGCAGGGATCGCACAGCCATCGTGCGCCAGATACTTGATGATTCCGAAAGTGCATATGCCAGGCGAAGGCTTGGACAAAACGCGGAAGTGCTTTTTGAGGGGAAGCACAAACTCGAAGCGGAATGGGTCTGGCAGGGATGGAGCGAGGATTTCCTTAAAGTACATGTGTCATGCAATGAAGATCTGCACAATCTAATTCACAACGTACACCTAGATGAACTAACTACATCTGGTAACGTCATTGGCCACCTCATCAGCGAATGCGAGGAAGAAGCCAGCCAAAAACTGAACGGAAAGACCAGCTAATAAAAGACCGATGTCAATCACTGTTAATAACCGGCGAAAATGTCACCCTTAAAGGGTCATAATTCTTCAGCGAT
>DAOOPV010000002.1:0-83353 GCA_035388405.1 Anaerolineaceae bacterium | reverse complement strand
TACATTTATCCACCAAATCGTTGATGGTGCCCTCAATTTCGCCCTACGAAAAACTACATCCGTCAAGCAAGCCATTCCGATCTGCCTGTAGGATTCGTCATCGCGAGGGAGCGTCGCGACCGCTTGTGCCCGCGAAGCAGGGTATGGCGATCTGCCTGTTGATTGTTTCAGCCGGAGACCTACGGTCAAATCCCGTGCGCGGTGAGAACACCAGCACGATCGAAACTTGTTAGGTAGGGCTGGGCTTTAGTCCAGCCGCTGAATCCACATAAATCCATAACCTAGCGGTGGGAGTAAACCCCCACCGTACGGGCAGGCTCTTGTGACAGTAAAGCAAGATCCTGTTATCCTCAATCGCAACCAAAGAATGACAGCACGATCGAAATCAGTCTATTTGAGTTTGCTTTTCGCCTTCTGCCAGATCTGATCAAACATCTCAGTCGTCAAGCGTCCGGTTTGCGTGTTTTGCAGGCTGGGGTGATAGGAGCAGAGGATCCATGGCAGTCCTGGGAGAGTCTCAAAAAAACGATCATGCCCAAAGGGAAATTGCTTTTTGGGCAAATTGGCATAATCCGGCAAGGTAAGCAGACCGTCCAGAGCAACCTTCCCCAAAACTACCACTCCCTGCAAGCGCGATAATGCCCGCACTTCCTGCTCCAGCCAGGGCAGGCAATTCATGATTTCTTCCCGGGTGGGTTTGTTGGCAGGCGGGGCGCAGCGGCAAACCGCTGAGATGAAGATATCCCTCAAAACCATCTTATCCCCCCTTTCATTCGCGTTTTCCTGGCTAGCAAACCCTGCTCGGAAAAGTGCTGGGTAAAGGAAATTTCCTGAGCCATCTCCTGTGAACATCCTGCCGGTGCGGTTGGATCCATGCGCGCCGGGCGCAAGACCCACGACCAGAATTCTCGCATCAGGGTCGCCGAAGCCAGGCACCGGCTTGCCCCAGTATTCCTGATCTCGGTAGGCTCTCCGCTTCACTCGCGCAACTTCTTCGCGCCAGGCCACCAAACGTGGGCACTTCCTGCAGGAAACCAACTGTTGTTCAATCTCATCAAGGAATTTTTCCATGCCAAAAGTTTACCAGACGGAAGCTTTTCACTGTTTGGGAAGTTTAAAAGAGCATCCCCTCGCGAGGAGGGGATGCCAGTCATATACAGAAGGTTTAGCGCTGGATCGCCAGGGCGTCCCAGCCTGCATACTTGGCTGTCAGGTCGAGTTCCTGTTCGATGCGCAGCAGCTGGTTGTATTTTGCCACGCGGTCAGAGCGAGCTGGAGCACCAGTCTTGATCTGACCCATGTTCATCGCCACCACCAGGTCGGCGATGGTACTGTCTTCGGTCTCACCAGAGCGGTGCGAGCAGACTGCCCGCCAGCCGTGATTTTGGACCATGCTGACAGCTTTCATCGTTTCAGACAGAGAGCCAATCTGGTTGACTTTGACAAGCAGTGCGTTGCAGGCTTTCTCTTCGATGGCGCGTGCGACACGCTCGGGATTGGTCACGAGCAGGTCGTCTCCCACGATCTGCAGACGGTGTCCATTGAGGGCGGTGAAGTTCTTCCAGCCCTCCCAGTCGTCCTGGGCGAAACCGTCTTCAATCGAGACGATCGGATACTGGTTGATCCAATTGGTCCAGAACTCCACCATCTGGTCAGAGGTCAGTTTGCGGCCTTCCTTGCGCAGGTTATAGAGCTTGGTGTCTTCTTCGTAGAGCTCAGAGGCAGCAGGATCGAGGGCGATTGCCACGTCGGTGCCGGCTTTGTAACCCGCTTTTTCGATCGCCTGGAGGATCAGTTCCACGGCTTCGTTGTTGGCGGTCAGGGCAGGCGCAAACCCACCTTCATCGCCCACCAGGGTGGCATAACCTTTGCTCTTGAGCACGGTCTTGAGCGAGGCATAAATTTCAGCACCCCAGCGCAGACCCTCAGCAAAGCTTGGCGCGCCAAAGGGCATAACCATGAATTCCTGGGCGTCAGTTGACTGCCAGCCAGTATGCGCGCCGCCATTGAGGATGTTCATCATCGGCACGGGCAGAACGTGGGCATAGACACCGCCGAGATAGCGGTAAAGGGGCAGGCCGAGTGAGGCTGCGGCGGCTTTCGCGACTGCCAGGCTCGTTCCCAGGATGGCGTTGGCGCCAAAAATGGCTTTATTTGGAGTTCCATCCAGTTCGATTAACAACTCGTCAATTGCCTTCTGTTCGAGTGCGTCCACACCGAGCAGCTCATCAGCAATCTCGTTATTGACGTTCTCGACAGCCTTGAGTACACCCTTGCCGTTGTAGCGACCTTTGTCGCCATCGCGCAGTTCGAGTGCTTCATGAATACCGGTTGAAGCGCCTGAGGGTACGGCTGCCCGACCAAAACTGCCGTCAGCCAGAATGACTTCAACTTCCACGGTGGGGTTGCCACGGGAATCAAGGATTTCTATTGCATTGATATATTCGATAATTGTGTCCATTACATACCTTCCTTATAGGGTTATTTCTGTTTAAGTATAGCCTATCGCGACATCAATTCGTAAAGTCCAGGTTTACAAGTTGATCCGAAAAGCCGGCTATCTTACATGCCGCTTCAATGAAACCAAGGAAAAGCGGGTGAGCCCGATTTGGGCGAGACAAAAACTCAGGATGAAATTGGCAAGCCATCATGAATGGATGGTCCTTCAACTCTGCCATCTCCACCAAGATGCCATCCGGTGACATCCCCGAGAAGACCACACCGTTTTCTTCAAACCGTTGTCGATATTCATTGTTAAACTCATAGCGATGGCGATGCCGTTCCTGGATCACCTCCGCCTGGTATAAAGCCGAGGCTTTGGTATCAGGTTTAATGTGACAGGGATAGAGTCCCAGGCGCATCGTGCCGCCCATTTGATCCAGCCCGCGTTGTTCCAGCATCAGGTCGATTACCGGATCAGGCGTGAGTTTGTCAAATTCGGCAGAATCAGCCTCTTTTAAACCCAGAACATTTCGGGCGAATTCGATCATCATCACCTGCAAGCCCAGGCATAGCCCAAGGTAGGGAATTTGGTTCTCGCGCGCGTAATGAGCGGCTGCAATTTTTCCCTCCACTCCACGGCTGCCAAATCCACCGGGGACAATAATCGCATCCAGACCAGCAAGCAAGTCCTTACCGTTATTCTTTTCGATATCTGTTGAAGATATCCACTGCAAATCGATGTCCACGCCATAATAAAGCGCGGCGTGGTTGAGGGCTTCCCTGACGCTCAGATAGGCATCATGCAGTTCCACGTACTTCCCCACCAGCCCAACTTTGATGCTGGGTTTCTGGCGTCTGAGTTCTGCGACCATTGTCTTCCAGCCCTGTATCTTGGGTGATTGCTTGGGTTCCAAATGCAACCGGTCCAACAGGATATCCGCAACGTGGGCTTGTTCGAGGACCAGCGGGATCTCATAAAGCAGATCGGCTGTCACTAGGGGAATAACAGCGTCTTCACGAACATCACAAAATTGAGCTATCTTGTGAGCGAGCTCCTTCTCCACCGGAAAATCACTGCGAGCAATGATCATATCCGGCAAAATACCAACAGAGCGTAATTCACGGACGGAATGTTGTGTGGGTTTGGTTTTCGTTTCGTTTGTGGCTCGCAGGTAAGGCAGCCAGGTGATATGCACAAAGGCTGTGTTTTCACGTCCGAGATCATTGCGTAATTCCCTGATGGCTTCCAGGAAAGGCTGACCCTCAATGTCGCCAACCGTCCCGCCAACCTCAATTAAGGCGATATCCGCATCAGTTGAACGGGTGAGTAAATCGATTCGGCGCTTGATCTCGTTGGTAATATGGGGAATAACCTGGATGGTGCCGCCGAGGTAATCCCCACGACGTTCGCGATTGATCACTTCTTCATAGACCTGACCTGTCGTGACGGTACTGGTCTTTTTCAGATGAAGGTCGCAGAAGCGCTCATAGTGCCCCAGGTCGAGATCTGTCTCTGAACCATCGTCCAATACAAAGACCTCTCCATGCTGATAAGGGCTGAGCGTACCTGGATCAACATTGAGGTACGGATCAAGTTTCTGGATCGTGATTTCAAAGCCTCTGGCTTTGAGCAACCTTCCAACCGATGCGGCGGTCACACCTTTACCTACAGATGAGACTACACCGCCAGTAAAAAATATCAGCTTTGTCGCCATCTAACCTCCTGTTTTAGTACTTTTCATTAAAAGTAACGGGGAGGGCTGATCGTTCCAGCACCTCCCCGGCTTGCTTATTTAGCCTATGCGCAGTCGTTTGACGTCGCGCATCCTAATCCTTGTTGCTAATTTTGTTTTGCATCGTTCTTTCGTAAATTTCATCGGCATCAGATTCGTATGATTTGGATTTCTTCACACGGTTTGTGATTTCTGGCAGACGTTGTTCAGCTTTATCCATTGCCTTCCGCAATGCAATTTCCATGTAAGTGGGATCCGGGATAACTTCCTCGGCCGGTTCTTCAACAACTTCCTGCTTCTGAGCTTTGCCCTTGCGCCCACTGCGTTTTGGTTCTGGTGCTACCTCATCAGGAGCTTCAAGCAGAGCTTTGAGGCTAAGCTTGATCTGCTTCTTGCGGCGGTCCACTTCGAGGACCTTCACATCGAATTCGTCGCCAACTTTGACCACTTCATTCGGAGTGCGTACATAGTTGTGCGAGAGTTCGCTGACGTGAATCAAACCGGGGCGTTCGGCACCGATTTCGACAAATGCACCGAAGGTTTCCAAGCGTAAAACTTTACCATGTACAACCATATCAGCTGCCAATTCGCGCCATTCATAAGCCAAAGGCTCACGCATGGTCAGCTCGACGTGGTCCTTGAGCACACGGCGAACCCAGACGGTCACGACGTCGTCAACTTTGATCACTTCATCGAGTGATTTCAAAACAGCTTCGGGATTCTTGGGGTCAATAACCTGGGAAATGTGCAGGAACGCGGGCAGAGGACTTTTGATGTCTATCAAAGCACCTTGCAGCGAGGTCTTTAAGACCTTCCCTTCGAATTTATCTTTAGGCTTAATGTTTGTTTCTACTTTCGTGTTTTCGACGGGGGCGTCCATAATCAATTTCTCCAAAGTTAAATGTTCACAGCGAATTAGTATACTCCCTCGGCAGGAAAGAGTCAATTACTCTCGCATATTTGATTCCACTTGTATTTTATCTAATTTTTGTTGTAGAGGAGCAAAGGTGCATTTTCTTGCTTTCTACTTTGCTTTCCAAAAACACTAACCCTGAAATTGTATCACGGCTCCCACAATTAAGAATTGTGCCAGGTGATAAGTGAAGATGATCCAAAACCGCGTTTTTGGCAGTCGACGGTCAAGTTTTTCAAGGGCAATCATCCCGTCAGACATGAAAAACAGTACTCCTTCGATGCCAGCCAACAATGCTAAACGGTCAAGCCTGGAGTGGTTTGCCTAACGTATTGATTTAGTTGTGGTTAAACCGATCTGCTTTTAGCAGCAGCTTTCATTTAATCGTCATTGGCAGGTAGACGAAATAACCTATCAGTCGTCCGTGAATATCGAGGTTGCCATCATTCCGAGTATGCTCCCAAGCAGTTAAGAAATTCGTCCTGCCACCCTCTACGGCAGGGTATTCACGGCCGTAGGTCGATATCGGAGAAATCACTTGAAAACCTGGCCCAAAAGTTTCATTCAGGTATGCAAAGCGTGCCCAAACACCATACGCTCCAGTTATGTACTCTTCGCTCCACATGAGTAAGTACTTATTCCCAGTAGAGTCACAATCAAGATCTGGAAAAACTTCATTACCTGTTGTATCAGCCGCAAGATAGATACCGCCAGGGACACCCGTTCGTGAAATGTAACGGACATATATGGCATAATTATTATATCCAGTCACTTGGTCGGACTGCCATGCCACAAGGTATTGTCTCGCTTCGGTTCCTGGATAGCATGTCGCTACAGCAGGAATTTCTTCACTATCAGGCCATCCTGCGATAACAAATTCGCCCACTTGAGGTGGATCACCTCCTTCCAGCGGTACGCCATCCGCTCTCAATCGTATTCCCCAAATATCCCATCCGGAATCGCTCGAGTCGACTTGCCAGGTGACTAAATACTCATTGTGAGCAAGGTCATAAGCGATATCCTGATGGTCACGATTATATGCTCCGCTCGTGATTGTGAATCCATCTCCCGGGGGAAAGCCCCCCACTGAGAAGACGCGCCTACCGCTGAGATAGGTCGGTTGTCCAGGTGGGTAATTTACCCAGGTGACCATGAATTCATCTTCTACAGGCGAAAAAGCGACAACTGGTTTTCCTTGACTGGTTCCCCAATCGCAAATGCTAAAAGCAAGCAGAGCAGGGTCAGGTCCATCCCACGGGATAAATCGCCCATAAATATCCCAATCACTACCGTTGCCCCAGAAATCATAAGAAAATACAACCAGGTAGCGGTCGTGCTCGGGATCGTATGCAACCGTGGGATTCATTTGATCGTTTCCAATGTCAGAGATAAAAAACGTTTCGATGAGTCGACCCGTTGATGAAACTCTCTGTGCGTAGACATCATGCTCTCCCCCAGGCCAAATGTTTTCCCAGACAACCAGGTATTCCTGGTGAATGGAGTTGTAGGCGATATTTGGGCGGTATTCATCCGAGTTACGAGCGGAAATGATGAGCTCGTCTCCAAGTAAGGATTGAGCATTGGGTTCGTTATCAGTGGAAGATATGGGTGTCATCCCAACAAGCAGGATGGCAAGTGATGCACATACAATTGTTATCAAACGTTCTTTCTTATACATGTCAGCCTCCAAGAAAGTTAAAACCGAGGTGGTTAAGCGACGGGAAGAAAATCTATATTCTTGCCCGGAACAAGGAATCGACTTGTAAGATGTTGGATAAATTTACTATAGCAAATTAGTTGCCAAATAGCAAATAATTTTGGCAATTATTAGCATTTAATTCTGCAGAGCAGCAAGTACTTCTCATTTGTTTATTGACAATCCATCTCTTGAGGTTAGGCAGGCAGTTGCATTACGGCTGCCACAATTAAGAATTGTGCCAGGTGATAAGTGAAGATGATCCAAAACCGCGTTTTTGGCAGTCGACGGTCGAGTTTTTCAAGGGCAATCATCCCATCAGACAAGAAAAACAGAACCCCTCCAATGCCAGCCATGACTGCCGCCCAATCCGGCCAGTCAGGTCTGGCAAGGCACAACAACGCGCTCATGCTCATCGCAAGGACCATTGCGCCATAGCCCTTCATAAATGGCAGGATGGCTTTATTTACATTCGAGGATTCAGAAAATCGATTCACCACCAGGTGAATCAGAAAGACACCCACAAGGTAGGCAACCACTCCAACAACGAGAGCTGGCCAGGATACTTTTGAGGTGCTAAATCCCCAAATGTACATCAATTGCGTAATCGAAAAAGCCCCCATGCCCACCAAGAACCAACGTGTCCCTTTTGGTATCAGAAAAATATCGCCAAGCAATGAAAAGACCAACCCCAGCAAGAATGGCAACCTGGTTGGAGTGATCGGCACGCGTGCCACCATGAAAAAAATCAAGCCCAACAGCACGATGGGCTTCGTGATGTAATAGGGCAGTCTACGCAACTGCCAGGCAGCAACCCAGTTGACCAGGCTCACCAGCCCGATCCCTGCCAATGGCAACGCCCTGATTACAGCGGGGAGGTTAACCACCCGCAAGGCCAATCTGTTTCAAAAATGCCTGGTCGTTCTTCCAATCCTTTTGTACCTTTACCACTAGCTCGAGGAATACTTTCTGCCCTGTAACTCTTTCCAATTCTTCGCGCGCTTTGGTGCCAATTTCACGAATCATTTGACCTTTTCTGCCAATTACGATCGCCTTTTGGCTGTCACGCTCAACGTAAATTGTTGCCTCAATGTAAATTGTGCCATTCTCGCGTTCTTTGTATGATAGCACTTGGGTGGCAATCGAATAGGGCATTTCTTCCGACAACATATCCATGCAGACTGCCCGGATCATTTCTGCCGCAATGTCCCGCTCATAATCATCTGTAACCTGCTCGTCGGGAAAATACTGCGGACCCAGAGGAAGCATCGCGACAATTTCCTCCAGCATCTTTTTTACCCCTGCGCCATCCAATGCTGAAATTTGCAGCGTATGCGCGGTTGGCAGCTTCTCACGGTATAGCGCGGAAAGCTGTGAAAAGCTGGACTTGTTCAGACGGTCAGCTTTATTGAAAACAACCAACACAGGCGGTTGCGTTCTTGAAGCCTGGATCGCGTCCAGCAGTTTCTCGTCCATTGTGTCAGCCGGGTTGCTGGCATCCACCAGCAGCAACAAAAGATCAGAGTCATTCAGCGCAAATTGCACTTCCGAGTTGATCGATTTTGCCAGCTTATCTTTTGCGTCCGTGAGACCTGGAGTATCAACAAAAACGATCTGATAACCCTCGGCAGTGAGGATCCCCACCTGGCGCCGGCGGGTGGTCTGCGGCTTGGCAGAAACGCCCGCAATGGGCTGCCCGAGGAGGCGATTGATGAGCGTGCTCTTGCCGACGTTGGGTTTACCAATCAACGCCACGAAGCCTGAACGATATTCTGATTCTTGATTTTCTTCCATTATTAACTCTCTTTGAGGCTCACTTCGCCTCCATTGATTTTATGTCCCTCATGCTGCAGTAGCCATGTTTTTGTTTTCAACCCGCCAACCGCGGAATAACCATGTAATTTTCTGTCCGAACCGATCACCCTATGGCAGGGTACCACAATCAGCCAGGGATTGCTACCCACCGCGGCTCCAACAGCTTGCGATGCTCCGGGTTTTCCAACAAGTTTAGCAATGTCTCCATAACTCATCAACTCACCATACGGGATTCCTGCTACAGCCTGCAGCACTTCCTGGCGAAAACCTGAGATGCTGCCCCATGCCAGCGGCAAAGAAAAGACTCGTAATCTGCCATCAAAATACGCCCGCAACTGCTGAACAGCGTCCTTTAGCACAGGGTTCGCGCTCTCTGCTGGCAATCCAGGTGAAATCAGCAGATCAATGTGGGTCAATTCCCCATCAGTGGCTTCAATCCGCCACCAACCTAGATCCGTTTTCAGATTTATTGCTTCAATTTGGGTCATGTCGATTTGCTCTCAAAATCGTAGGGTAATCGTAGGTCAATCGT
The DNA here is from genome assembly GCA_035388405.1 of Anaerolineaceae bacterium. Classification (GTDB taxonomy): domain Bacteria; phylum Chloroflexota; class Anaerolineae; order Anaerolineales; family Anaerolineaceae; genus Mesolinea. Next base: position 74,222 of record DAOOPV010000002.1, on the reverse strand, counting down.
CAAGCTATTTACTATTGTTTATTGTAATATAGACTTTGAAAGGGCGACTTCTCTTCTTCTTCTCCTCCTTAAACGCTAATGCCGCGGTCGGCGTCCACGGCATTAGTTGCGTTAATGGCCCAGTATCATTATTTTCAAGCAGATTTGGATTAAAATCAGTTCGATCTTACTTCTAAGGAGACAGAATGGAAAACAGAGAGGTCTACTCACTTGATATCGCAGGGGTAAAGCGCGATTTGCGGCTTTTTGAGGTCAAACCAGGGTTGCGCATCGCCATCCTGAACATCCTCGGGGATGTGGAATTGGTGGATGCTTGCGCGACCGCCTTGGCCGAAAAACTTACGGAGATTCCTTACGACGTCATCCTCACTGCTGAAGCCAAGAGCATTCCAATTGCCCATGAATTGGCAAAAGTCACTCAGAAACCTTACGTCGTTCTACGGAAAGAATACAAGCCCTATATGGGCGAAGCTCTCAAAGCTGAAACGCTCTCCATCACAACCGGAAAAACGCAACACTTATTCCTGGATGAGAAGGACATCGAGCTTTTACATGGCAAGCAGGTCGTGCTGTTGGATGACGTGATCAGCACCGGCTCAACACTGCAAGGAATGCATCTCATCGCGGAAAAAGCTGGCGGCAAAGTCACTGCCGAAGCAGCGATTCTGACCGAGGGGGATCGGGCGGAGTGGCGCCAGGTTATCGCTCTTGGGCATCTGCCAATTTTTTACAGCTAAGCCATGACCCTGATCCAGATTGGGCTCGAACGCAACGTTGAAGGTCGCACCCTCGCCTGGGCGCTGGACCATCCGGGTGTGTTCACGTACGGCGCTGATGATGCTGAAGCCTTGCTGCGCATGCCGCGTGAGATATTGAAGTTCGAAAGCTGGCTGAACCTTCATACGGATCAGCCATGGGTGCAGCTCGAAAGCTTGGATATGCACATTGACGAAACCTTCGATTCCTTCCCGGTTGAGGTTGACGGAGGAATTCATGGCGTCCATGCTTTTTTTCGGTCAGATCTGGTGCCATTAACCGAAGAGGAAGTTCAGCAGGCTTTGTTGGTTTTTAACTGGCAGCGCGAGGAGTTGCTGGCGGGTGTGGAAACACTTCCCAGTGAGCTCATCAAACACGAATTTGAAGGGCAACGCTGGACGATCGAAGGTATCCTGGAGCATATTGCCCGGGTTGAATCGTGGTATTTTTCCCGCCTGGGGTTTAAGATTTCAGAACCTGCCGATGGCAGCGACCCCTATCAATTGCTCAACGAGAGCTCGGCAATCGTCAACAATTGCTTGCCAGAGCTTATAGGTTTTGACCAGGTTTTTGAAAATCACAAGGAAAATTGGAGCGCTCGAAAGCTGGTTCGGCGATTACTCTGGCACCAACGCGATCACATCAACCACATTCGCGAATTAGCGTTGAGAAAAATCCAGGGAGAAAGCTAAAACTGACCTTAAACTAAAACAGCCGCCTCACCTGCGGCTGTTTTAGTTTCGATCAAAAAAGTGTTTTGTCACAATCCGATCCTGTTCGCGCAATTTGAAAGGAGAGAAACAATGTTTGCACGAACGGTTATATATTAACCCGCGTTAGTTAACTCCACATAAAAGAAATGTTAGGATTTTGTTAAAATCGATTTACCATTCCATTATGCGAGTTCGCCACAAACTTCCATCTATCCCCTGTTTGCTTCAGCGGATTTCTTCATATAATCAGGGGCGGCGTCAGACCTTTTATGCTATTATTAGGGCGGTTATTATGATGAAATTTTTGAAAAAGACCTTCCCTTTCATTCTGCTAAATATTGTCGTTTCAGCTGCAACCATGCTGGCGGTTCTTTTCTTTTGGCAGCAAAATAATACGCTCCCCAAAGCCGAACCCACCCAGCCGATCATCACCCCCGTTCAGAGTATCCAATCTTCACCTCTCACCACCCCGACGGCGCAAATTCTGGAAGATCGTTTACTGCGCATTGAAGGCGTTTTTGGCGCTGGAGACATTCAGGTGGAGTACATCCTGCTGCGTAACCCGAGCGAAAGCGCAGTGGACCTTGCGGGCTGGCGGATAGTATCTGATGGCGGCAGGAATTATCGCTTTCCAAATCTGACCCTCTACCCAAAAGGTGCTGTCAACATTTATACAGGTCCGGGCACCGATACCGTTACGGAATTGCATTGGAATTCTGACAATGCGCTTTGGGCGAGTGGCGACCTGCTGACCCTCTTTGACAGCCAGGGGAACGAACACACTCAATTCACAGTACCTTAAAGGAAACTCACCATGTCTCAGGCACTTTACCGCACCTGGCGACCCGCCCTCTGGGATGAGGTTGTTGGTCAGGACCACATCGTTCAGACTCTCAAAAACGCGATCGCGACCGACCGTGTTGGGCATGCTTACCTCTTCGCCGGGCCCAAAGGTACCGGCAAAACCACCAGCGCGCGTTTGCTGGCAAAAGGGGTCAACTGCCTGGAGGATTCGCTCGAAAAACGTCCCTGCAACCACTGCGCGAATTGCCTTGCGGTTAACGATGGACGATTCCTGGACTTGATCGAGATTGATGCCGCCTCCAACACCAGTGTGGATGATGTTCGCGAGTTACGGGATAAGATCAATTTCGCCCCCTCACAGGGTCGCTTCAAGGTTTACATCATCGATGAAGTGCACATGCTCTCCACTTCAGCCTTCAACGCCCTGCTGAAGACGCTGGAGGAACCCCCGTCCCATGTGATCTTCATCCTATGCACCACCGAGATTCACAAAATCCCCGCTACGGTACTTTCTCGCTGCCAACGCCATGAATTCCGCCGTATCCCGGTGCCCGTGATCGTTCAGAAACTCAATGAACTCTGCAAGCAGGAAAAGATCAAGATCGACGACGACGCACTGACCCTCATCGCCCGCCAGGCTACCGGGTCCATGCGCGATGCTATCTCTCTAGTCGACCAACTCTCTTCAATCTCAAAGAAAATCACCCTCCCAATTGCACAGGATGTGCTGGGAACGGCCACAAATCAATCTGTAATCGACCTCGTAGATGCCAGCTTGGATGGTTCCAGCGGCAAAGGTCTCGAAATTATCCACCAGGCGCTCGATAGCGGCGCAGATCCGCGCCAATACGCCCGCCAGGTGGTGGATTACCTGCGGGATTTGCTGGTGATCAAAATGGATGCTGGTAAGCAGCTTGAGCTCACGCCTGAAGTGCGTACGACCATGGAAGCGCACGCCGCACGCTTTGAGATGAATCGCCTGGTCAGCATGATCCAGGCTTTTACCAACGCAGCCATTGAGCTCAAAGCCAATTGGCACCCCGGTCTTGGGCTCGAGCTAGCCTATGCGGAAGCCCTGGCGCCTGCAGTTTCGCCCCAGGTTCCGGTGACCCCTCAGCCAGAACAGCAGCCAACCCAAGAGAAGCCTGCCTCCAAGGCCAAAGTTGTCTCAATCCCTGTTGAGACTGTGACAAAACCGGCTGAGGTTGAAAAATCTGCGCAGATCACAGGTCCATTGACCTTCGATCTGGTCCAGGAGCACTGGGAGGCGCTCAAACGCGCTGTCAAGTCCCGCAACACGGTCACAAGCGCGCTCATGAATTCCTCCCGACTGGTTGATGTGGATGGGAAAACAGTTGTCATTAACTTCAGCAGCGATTTGCTGCGGGACAAAATGGCTGACGAACAAAATTCACGCATGGTCTGCTCGGTAATGTCCAAATACTTTGGGCAGGACGTGCGGCTTATCTGCACCACAGGCGAACGCGATGCGGTGCCCAAGTCGAGCAATAGCGGTGGCATGCAGCAGGTTGAAGAAACAATTAAAAAATTAGGCGGAAAACTCCGCGAAATACCAACCGATTACTCTGTAAAGGATGAATAATGGCAAAAGGATTTAACGCGCGCCCCAGCGCATCTGGCGGCAATATGATGTCCCAATTGGCTAAACTGCAGGAGCAGATGGCTCAGGCTCAGGAAGAGATCGCAAACGAAACCGTCACCGAAACTTCCGGCGGCGGCGCAGTCTCAGTGACGATGTCCGGCGATCAGCAGTGCAAAGGTATCAAGATCGATCCCGATTTACTGAAAGATGGCGATGCTGAAATGCTCGAGGATATGCTGCTGGCAGCTGTCAACAAAGCGCTTGAAAGTTCGCACAAGTTATCCGAAGAGAAAATGGCGCCCTTTACCAACATGCTCTCTGGTTTCGGCATGGGTCGTTAGCAAACATGCGTACTATTCCTGGTCCGGTTCAAAACCTGATCGATGCTTTTGCGCGCCTGCCTGGCATTGGACCCAAAACCGCATCACGCCTGGCATTCTTCCTGCTCAAGGCGCCGGCAGAAACCTCACTGGACCTGGCGCAGGCGCTGGAAGCCATGCAGATTGGGACCTCTCACTGCACAGAGTGCTTTAACATCACGCTTGCAGGCGAAGAAAAGTGCGACATCTGCGCCTCCAGCACGCGTGATCAGGAATTGATCTGTGTCGTGGAAGAGCCGCTGGATGTTCTGGCAATCGAGCGCACCGGTGCTTTCCAGGGCAAGTATCACGTCTTGCAGGGGGTGCTTTCTCCAATTGAGGGCATCGGACCAGACCAGATCAAGGTTTTCCCCCTGTTGGAACGCCTGAAGGCTGGCCAGGTTCGCGAAGTGATCATCGCCACCAATCCTTCAATGGAAGGGGATGCGACAGCGCTCTACTTGCAGCAGCGGATCAGCCAGATGGGGATCAAAGTCACACGCCTGGCGCGCGGTCTGCCGGTTGGTGGGGATATCGAATACGCGGACCAAAGCACCCTCCAACGTGCCTTGTCATACCGGCAAGAGATGGAGTAATTGATTTAACTGTTGTTGGAATTAAAAAGACTAATTCTCACCTGAGCGTGGATTCATCGCCTCAATCAGCCCGTCCCCAAGCAAATTCCAGCCGATGCCAAAGAGGATCAAAGCAACTGTGATTGGGAGGAAAACCCACCAATAGGTGACGATCCCATTCGGCGAATAGATCCAATCCCGGCCAGATAGCAGCGCATCTGCCCACGGTGTGGATTTACCCAAACCGATGAAAGCAAATGTTGTTTGCAGTACAACCAACGCCCCAACGTCCTTGGCTGCCATAACCAACACCGGTGCGATCGCGTTTGGAATCAAATGGCGGGAAATCACACGAAAACCCTTTACCCCTGAAATCTTTGCGGCGAGCACGTATTCCACATGCCTCAGCCTCATTACCGAAGCGTTCATAACCCGGGCATAAGGCACCCACAAAAACAAAGCAAACGTGACCGCTGCGGGATTTAATTTCATAAACGGACTGAGAAGAGGTAAGAAGTCTTTCAGATACCCATATTTTGCCAAGTAGTCCAGTGGGAATCCTGCAAATTCTGAGTTGCTAACAATTTTAAACAGCATTGAATTGTTGAGTTGATTGAAGAAAACCACTCCCGCGATGACAGGAAATGCTAAGAACATATCAGTGGTCCACATCAATAAAGAGTTGGACATTCCACCTAAAAAGGCAGCAAGCGTACCTATTAAAGTCCCTACTAAAAAGATAATGGTTGTAACGCCGATACCGAATTTGAGCGCGTCTCGAGTTCCCCAGATAAGTGCGGCGTAAACGCTGGTCTGGTCTGGCAATGTGCCCAAGGGCGCTCCAGGAGCAGGTGGTTTTGGAACCTTAAGAAATGACAGCACCGCCTCATCCTTAGTATCAGCATCCAACGGGGACAACAGTGGAGCAAGCAGCGCCGTAAATATAAAAGCCATCACGATGAACAAGCCCAGCCAGTTTTGCCAATGTGAGAAGAACCTCCGGGTGATGCCCATCTAAAAGCTCTCCCTCAAGCGAGGATCCACAACAGCTTTCAAAAGATCCAACATAGTAGTGATGACCAACACAAGAATCGTGCTATAGATCGCGAAACCCATCGCACTGGGCGCGTCCGGGATGAACGCCAGGCTCTTGACGCCAACCGTCGATAATCCCGGGTAATTGAAAATGATCTCCACGACAAAGATGTTCGTCATCAAAGAAGCAGCCGTGAGCATTGTGTGGGTCAGAACTGGTGCGGCGGAATTACCCAGGGCATACCGCCAGGCTAAGGTCCGTTCTCGTAAACCCAGGGCTCTGCCTGCGATGATGTATTCCTTCTGGTTTTCTTCGATGATGGTTGCTCTTGTAATCCGCCCCAGAATAGCCCATTGAGCAAACGCGAGTGTCAACGCAGGCATGGCGAGGTGTCGAAGGGCGTCCAGCGAGAGTTGAGGATTTCCGTTCAGCAAGCCGTCAATTGTGAAAAAACCCGTATATGCTCTAAACTGTTCAGCCCCAATCATCGGTTCAAAAGCTGTGCCCAGGCGTCCAGGAGCAAACCAGCGCAAGGTGATATAGAAAACAACCATCATAATGATCGCCAGGATCATTGGGGTGAGGGACGTAGCTACGAAAGCTGTAGCTCTGAATAATCTGTCAAATACGCTCTTCTTCTTGCTCCCAGATAGTACCCCGCTGAGAAGTCCCAGGGGGAAGTAGACAAGTATCGCGTAAAAGGTTAGCTCGAGCGTTGCGGGAGCCCGCCGCATAAGACCCGTGAAAACATCTTCCTGAAGGTTGGGGCTGTAACCCCAATTGGCCCTGAGCAAATGACCAGCCCAGGAAAAATACTGCACCGGAAAGGGTGCGTTGAGCTTATATTTTTCAACCATTTGTTGAAGCAATTTTTGGTACATTTCATCTGTCATGCGCGGAGAAGTTTTTTTCGGCATGTAAAGAGACGCACGTGTTTCTGGGGGAGTGATCATCAATGAGGCATAGAGCACCGCTGTAATGAAAATCAAGGTTATTACAGATCGCAGAATTGAGAAAGCGAGACGGCGCAGAATTGGCATGGTGTGATTGTTAATTATTCTATCACCATGGTAAAAAGACAAAGGATCATCGGGATTGAAATTTGGCCGGTGGTACGAAGCATCTGTCAAGACAATGATGGTTTACAATCTGTTCATGGGTGATTGTTTACGCTTTTTGTCTAATAAACATTGCTTTGGAAAGCCTTAATGTTCGTCAAATTGTCACGATCATACCCCCGTAGGGAAAAGGCCTGCCCTTTCCTCGTTGAATTATTGGGGAGATGCTTCGACGGTGCCGGCCATTAAAAGATTCTGTCCGTTGTTATCAGGTATAATTTTTTAGTTAATCAAACCTTTTTTGGAGTTATCTTATGGTTCTAACCGGCAACCAGGTTCGTCAATCTTTCCTCGATTTTTTCGCTGAGCGTGGGCATACAGTTGTGCCCAGTGCATCGCTTGTTCCTGGCGGCGATAGCACCCTGCTCTTCACCAACGCCGGTATGGTGCAGTTTAAAGACGTCTTCCTGGGCACCGAATCCCGCCCCTATACCCGCGCGGTCGACTCGCAGAAATGCCTGCGCGTTTCGGGCAAGCACAACGACCTCGACACCGTCGGGCGCGATAACACCCACCACACCTTTTTTGAGATGCTGGGCAACTGGTCCTTTGGGGATTATTACAAACAGGAAGCCATCAGTTGGAGCTGGGAATTGCTCACCAAAGTCTGGGGGCTCGATCCCACACGGCTATACGCAACTTACTTCGTCGATGACCAGGGCGACCTGCCCTCCGACGAAGAAGCCCGCGAAGTCTGGCTGGCTCAGCCTGGTTTTGTTTCCTCCCACCTCGTTCAGGGTGGACGCAAGGACAACTTCTGGGAAATGGCTGAGACCGGCCCCTGCGGTCCCTGCACCGAGATCCACTACGATTTCGGTCCGGATGCATGCAATCTGCAGGATGTACCTGGACACCATTGTGAAGTTAACGGCGATTGCTCGCGCATCGTCGAGATCTGGAATAACGTCTTCATCCAATATAACCGCACCTCCCCCACCGACTTCCTGCCGCTGCCCAAACGGCACGTGGACACCGGCATGGGCTTTGAACGCATCGTTTCGATCATTCAGGGCGTTCGCGGAAACTACGAAACCGACCTGTTGAAGCCGCTTCTGGATGAAACTCAACGCCTCTCAGGGCAGACTGATCCTGAGAGGACCGCCAACTTGACGCCCTACCGCGTGATTGCCGACCACGTGCGCTCGGCCGCTTTCCTGATTGCCGACGGCGTCATCCCCGGGAACGTTGGACGTAACTACGTTTGCCGCATGATCATTCGCCGTGCCGCCCGTTTCGCCCGCAAGCTCAACCTCACCGAGCCCTTTATGGCGCACGTCGCAAGGTTCGTGATCGAAAACTACCAGGCTGCCTACCCGGAACTAAAAGCGAACGCTGAATTGATCTCTGAAACGCTCACTTCCGAAGAAAAACGTTTCGCGGAAACGCTCGATGCTGGTTTTGCCGAACTGCAAAACCAGGTAGCCCGCTTGAAATCCAACAGTGAGAGCCAGTTGGACGGTAGAACCGCCTTTACCCTCTATTCCACCCTCGGCTTTCCGCTGGAGATCACCCGCGACATCCTCGAAGAGGACGGTCTCACGGTTGACGAAAAAGGTTTCTTCGAGGCGATGGAAACGCACCGGCTTGCATCCGGCAAGGGCCAGGCATTTGGGAATATGAATGGCGACAACACTGAGCGCTACACCGCTGTTCTGAGCGACCTGCAAACCCGTGGCAAGCTGCCTGAAGCTGGCGTCTGCTACGACCCCTATTCCTCGTTCTCGACTGAAACCAGGTTGATTGCCATCCTGCGCGATGGAGAATTGGTTCAGTCCGCCCAGTCTGGAGATGAGGTCGAGTTGATCCTGACCGACAGCCCGCTCTACATCGAATCCGGCGGGCAGGTTGGGGATACTGGCGTGGTGTTATCTGCTGGCGATCCTGAATGGAAAGTTGAGATTTCCTCTACGCGTAAACCTGTTTCCGGTCTGATTATCCAATCAGGCATTGTCATCCATGGCACACCCCGGGTGGATAGCCCCGCTTTCGTCAGCGTGGATATACCATCACGAAGGGCTACCATGCGCAACCACACTGGCACGCACCTGCTGCATGCCGCCCTGCGCAAGGTCTTGGGCGACAAAGTGCACCAGTCCGGCTCCGCGGTGGATCCGGAACGTATGCGTTTCGATTTCAACTTCCCGCGTGCCCTCAACAGCGAGGAACTGCTGCAGATCGAAGCCCTTGTCAACCGCAACATCGCCGAGGAATACCCGGTCAATAAGCGAGTCAAGACGCTCGATCAAGCCAAGGCCGATGGCGCCATGGCGCTTTTCGGTGAGAAATACGGCACCGAGGTGCGCACGATCGAAATTGCTGACGAGCGTGGACGCGTTTCATACGAACTCTGCGGCGGCACGCATCTCGACAATACTGCTGAGATTGGCTCTTTCTTTATCACCAGCGAGTCAAGCGTGGCTGCGGGCATTCGCCGGATCGAAGCGGTAACCGGCGAAAAAGCTTACGCCTGGGCGCGCGAACGACTGAACCTGCTCAACGAGGCAGCAGCATTTCTTGAAACCAGTCCCTTTGAACTGCTCTCAAAGACGGAAATGCTCGAAAGCAAGCTCAAGGAGCTTGATAAAGAGCTTGACCTTTTGCGCGCGCAAGGCGCTCAGGCGGAATTCAGCAAGAAGATGCAAAATGTCTTGCATGTCGCGGGCGTGCCAGTGCTCAGCGCCATCATCCCCAACGCCGACGTGGATGCCTTGCGCAGCCTGACGGATCAGTTCCGCCAGCAGCATCCCTCTGGCGTGGTCGTTTTGGGCACGGTCAACCACGACAAGCCCATGCTGATCGCGGCAGTCACCCCCGACTTGATCGCTCGCGGCATCAAGGCCGGCGATCTGATCAAACGCGTTGCTGCTGTAGTGGGTGGTGGCGGCGGCGGTCGGCCGGATATGGCTCAGGCTGGCGGCAAGGATCCGGACAAGCTCTCTGAAGCGCTTGACCAGGTTGCCATCTTCCTCCGTGAGAATCTGAAATAAGCCATGTCGCAGGATATCACCCCTCTCCGCCTGCAATACCTGGATATCAAAAAACAATATCCGGATACGATTGTGTTTTTCCGGTTGGGTGATTTTTACGAAACTTTCGACGATGACGCCAAAGCCACTTCGGAAGCGCTTGATATCGTCCTGACCTCCCGACCAGTAGCTAAAGGTGTGCGTGTGCCCATGGCTGGCATTCCGTTCCACGCGGTCGACAACTACATCGGCAGATTGATTGAGAAGGGGCACCATGTTGCCATCTGCGAGCAGGTCGGCGATCAGCCGGATAAGGGTCTCTTCCCGCGGGAGGTCGTGCGCGTCGTCACCCCCGGCACGGTGGTGGAGCCTAACCTGCTCCCCTCTGGACGCAATAACTACCTCGCCTGTGTTTATACCCAATACAAGGAGGCTGGTTTAGCCTATGTGGACGTGTCCACTGGCGAATTTGCCGCCACCGAGCTGACAGACCAGGATGTTTTCGTTCAGCTTAGGGCGGAACTCAAGCGCCTTTCGCCTGCTGAAATTCTCGTTTCGGACGCGGTCAGTTTACCTGAGGACATTGACGGAAATCTCACCGTCATCCCAAACTGGTACTTTGAGCCGGGTCGTTCCCAGGAACTGATCAAGACCCGCTTCCAGGTCAGCAGCCTGGAAGGATTGGGCCTTAAGTCCCTGCCCTTGGCGGTGCGTGCCGTTGGCGCGCTGCTGAAGTACCTGCAGGAAACCCAAAAAGGTCTGTCTGAGGTTCAGTTCAGCTTCAGCACCTACAGCCTGAATGACTTCATGGTCCTGGACGCTGAAACCCGCCGCAACCTGGAACTGACCGAAACCCTGCGCGACAATAAGCCTGAAGGCTCTCTGCTGGGCGTGCTCGACCGGACCAAAACCCCGATGGGCAAACGCATGCTTCGGGCTTGGGTCAACAAACCGCTGCTCGACCTCGACCAGATCAACGCGCGGTTGGATGCGGTCGAATTCTTTTACAAGAACGGTGTCCTGCGCCAGAACCTGGAACCCCTTCTCGCGGAACTTCACGACATCGAACGAATCATCGGACGGCTCAATAACGGCAGCGCCCGCCCAGTCGACCTGGTTGCCCTACGCGAAGATTTGCGCGTTCTTCCTCGATTGCAGGCACTTTTACCAGCCAATGAACCAGCCCTCCAGGCACTGGTAAGTGCCATCGGGAGTTTCGAATCTCAACAGGCATTACTAGAGCAAGCCATCACAGAAGATCCCCCTGCCACGACCGCAAACATCGGCATCATCCAACCCGGTTTTTCACCCGAACTTGATGCCATCCTTGCCAGCTCAAAACACGCCCGCGAATGGATTGCCGGGCTTGAAAGCTCTGAACGCCAGCGTACGGGTATTAAGACCCTCAAAGTCGGTTTTAACAAGGTTTTTGGCTACTACATCGAGATCTCACGCGGCGCGGCAGACCAGGCACCTGAAAATTACATCCGCAAGCAAACCTTGGTTAATAACGAACGTTTCATTACACCCGAACTGAAGGAATATGAATCACTGGTCTTGAACGCCGAGGCGCAAATCCACGAGGTGGAGCTGCGCGTCTACAAACAAGTGTGCGCTCAACTGGCTTTGAGCTCGCCGGAATTCCTCAGCGCGGCTCGTGCTATTGCCAGCCTGGATTGCTTGCTTTCTTTCGGCAGCGTGGCAGCGCTCAACAAGTACACCCGACCCCAACTCAATGCGGAAAAGGGTCTGAAAATCATCGCCGGTCGCCATCCGGTGGTTGAGCGTATGCGCAGTGAAACCCGCTACATTCCCAACGATGTGGTCTTTGAGGATGGCGAGATCGTACGCCTCATAACCGGACCCAACATGAGCGGCAAGTCGACTTACTTGCGGCAGGTGGTGCTGATCGTGTTGATGGCGCAAATCGGCAGCTTTGTGCCTGCCGACCAGGCGGAAATTGGCCTTGTGGACCGGGTCTTCACCCGCATCGGGGCGCAGGATGCCATCCACCAGGGGCAATCAACCTTCATGGTGGAGATGCTCGAGACCGCCAACATTCTCAACAACGCTTCCCCACGCAGCCTGCTGATCCTGGATGAGATCGGTCGCGGCACCAGCACCTACGACGGGCTCTCCATCGCCTGGGCGATTGTTGAGCACCTGCACAGCCATCCAAAACTCAAGCCCCTGACGCTTTTTGCGACGCACTACCACGAATTGACCGAACTGGCAGACCTCTACCCGGGCGTACGCAACTACAATGTGGCGGTTGCAGAAGCGGATGGCACAGTCGTCTTCCTGCACAAAATCGTGCCTGGCGGGGCTGACCGCTCTTACGGCATTCACGTGGCGCAGATGGCAGGCTTGCCTTCCTCGGTAATCACCCGCGCGAATGAGATCCTCAAACAGCTCGAGCAGTCCTCCGGCACCACCCTGCCGGCTGCCAATGCCACGCAGGATCAGCTGCGACTCTTCCCGGAAAACAACCCGATGATCGAGGCTTATAAGAAACTCGACCTCGAAACCCTCTCCCCCATTCAGGCTTTGAACCTGCTCTATGAGTGGAAGAGAAAATATTTCTCTGAAGATTAGATGTATGAGGGATGCATTTTTTGTAGGGTGGGTTGACGTCATCGAAACCCAACGTAAACCCACCTACTTGTAGTCAACCCACCAACACGACTTGGCTCTAAAAACCTGAATTGAGCCACCGATGTATAATGTATTTAGGTATCCTATGATAAGGAGCTAATGATGAATAAGCGATCACTTATCAATACAAAGCGTCAAAAAGTCATTTTTCTGGTTGTACTGGTTGTTGGATTACTTGCGATTACATCATTGGTTTACTTTATTTCTGGCCAGGAGGTTAGTGCTTTGTTTAAAGCAATAAACTCATGGGATGAAAAGAATGAGGAATATCTGGCAGATCTGCAAACTCAATTGCAGGAAGTGACTAGCCCTCCCATTCAAACGGCAATTTCTGAACGAATTGAGTCGGAGAGTAATTGGGCAACAAAGGTTGGCTACGAAATACAAAGCCTGACCACCACCCCAATGGCAATCCGGACCTTGCAATTTTCCACACCGGTTCCAACAAGGAAAGTGACACCTGAGATCTTTGATTGTTTTGCTTTTCGGAAAATCCAAGGTTTCACCGAGATCAATTGTTGGCATGGTTACAATGCTGGGCAAGACCTGATTGTTATCATGATGCAAGAGCAGCAAAACCCTTTGCAGACCTGGCTTTATATGGAATTTGCCGATCAGACTGAGTCGCTCTGGCTACGGATCCCGAACCTCGACACCAACCCCGTAAGAATCACAGAAATGGATGGATCTCTGCTCACTTTACAGGCTAATAATTCCAACAATATTTATTTGTTCGACACCTTAGCGCGTCAATTCATTGATTCAGCACGGCAGGTTTTGGAGACGGCTACACCGGCTCCAACCTTTGTTGTCACTTTTCCGCCACCAACCCCGACTGAGATCATCCCTTATCCTTAAATCGGGAATTGCTAGGTTACTTCAGGCGAGTGATTAGGGTAGATTGCCGCAAATCCGATTTGTGAGTAGGGTGGGTTGGCGTACTTCAACCCGACATCCTAATTACCCCGCCCGTCATCGCGAAGAGCGAAGCGACGTGGCGATCTCATCGCCAACACTGTCATCCTGAGCAACGCGACTGCTTGCGTCCCCTTGCGGGAAGGATCTGGTTGTTAATAATCAGATTCTTCGCAAAAAAGGCTCAGAATGACTGGGCAGATCGTGTAGGATGGACTGACTACGGTTGTTCTCTGAGTACTCATTCCCCGTCGAGCCAGCCAGGCTGACCATTGAGAAACGCCTGACCTGTCATCGGCTTTTTGCCTTCCGGCTGCAGGCTGTCAAATACCAAAAAACTTTCGCTCGTTCCAATTGCTGGCAGCCCATTGACCACGAACCTCTCGCCAACTTCACTGGCGAAACTGTCGTGCACATGCGCTTCGAGTACCTTGACCCGTTTGCCATTCAGCGTAAAAAACGTGCCCGGCCAGGGGTGAAATGCGCGCACCTTGCGATCCAGTTCAAGGGCAGATTTTGAGAAGTCGAGTTCTCCCTCACCCTTTTTCAACATGGGAGCATAGGTCTGGTTGGTTCCATCCTGCGGCAAGGGCGCCAGCATACCGCTCAGGTAAGATGGCAGCACTTCGATCAGCGCTTGTGCGCCGAGGAATGCCAGCTGGTGCGATAGCTCTTCCGCGTTGGTCCGTGGACGAATCGGCACTCTGCGTTGCGCCAGGATAGGACCGGTATCCAACCCCTCGTTCATCAGCATGATGGTCACGCCGGTTTCAGTGTCGCCTGCCGCGATCGCCGCCTGGATCGGGGAGGCGCCGCGCCATCTTGGCAGCAGTGATGCATGCACATTGACGCAGCCTTTCGCGGGCATCTCGAGCACCATCTTCGGCAGGATCTGCCCAAACGCCGCAACTACGATCAGATCCGGCTTAAACTGCGCCAACTCGGTTATTGCTCCAAGTTTTTTGAGAGACACTGGCTGAAGGATGGGTAAGCCAAGCTCCAGGGCACGCTGCTTTACCGCGCAAGGAGTCAGAGTGCGCCCCCTGCCCGCAGGACGATCCGGCTGGGTGACCACAGCTACCAGCCCATACTTTTCATGCAAAGCCTCAAGGCTGGGTATGGCAAAATCTGGCGATCCCATAAAGACGATTCGTTCGTTCATGGCAGGGATTGTAACACAAGGGCTTTTCTGTAACTAAGCTCATTTACACTAGATTTTATATCTTGTTTTGCACCAGAATCCCGACTCTGTGTTAAGCTTAAGCGTATCTGAAAAGAGGTGAATTATGACTGACTCTCAAGATTTTGTGAACGTTGACCCAATCGATGTGCAGCCTGAAACTGGCACGAAAGATTCTCAGCCGCTTTTATCAAAAAGCGAAGAAAATACGCTGGCAATGTTTGCCCATCTATCGATCCTGCTGAACCTGGCAACCGTATTTCTGGGCATACTTCCGCCGTTAATCATCTATTTTGCATACAAAGATCGCTCACGATATGTGGCATACCAGAGCTTGCAGGCAATTATCTTCCAACTGATCTACTTTTTCGGAGCAGCCATCCTGGCGGTAATTGTTGCTGTCGTCTCTGCCCCATTTGTAGTTGTCTGCATCGGTCTTTTTGGACTTCTCATTGCACTGCTTCTGGCATTGATTCCGATTGGCGCGCTGATCTATGGTATCGTGGCTGCGGTGGAAACCTACCATGGCCGTGACTTTCAATATTGGTTGGTTGGGCAATGGGTTCGCGAGACTTACGAAGGCTAATTAACCAATTTTTCAGGAAAGAAACCCTAATGGATCCGGCATCAAATCTCACACCCAAAGACAGGATCACTGTCTATGGCGTGAGTTGGTGCTCGGATTGCCGGCGAACCAAAGCGGTCTTTGAAGAGGAAAGCGTCCCTTACGTCTGGATCGATATTGATAAAAACAAATTGGGTGAGGAATTTGTTCTGGCAACAAACCGCGGCAATCGCAGCGTGCCAACCATCATATTTCCCAATGGGTCTATCCTGGTGGAGCCCGGTTCAGGTCAGCTTCGTCGAAGCTTGGAAGCCTTTAAAACCAAACAGACTAACTAGATACTCAAACGCCGGCGTGCTTTTTGTGCCAGCACAGCGATGCTAACCGAAAGCGCGCCAGCGAATAAAATCCCAAAACCCGCGACCAGGATCGCCCCAAAAGAGCGGCGCAGTTCAAAGATCTGCGATTTTTTGAGTTTTTCCCTTAACGATTTTACATAAGCAGAGCTGGGAATGTGTTGTCGCAATAGCTGTGAAAATTGTTCTTCCAGCCTTTGGAGGTCATAATCAGAATTCATGCTTTCATCCATCTCGCTTAATTTAACGCAATTTATGTGCTTTAGATACGAGGATTTTCCAGGTCCTTAACCCGATCGCGCAGTTCCAATAAGGTTCGGTGGTAAAGGCTCTTGATGGCACCCTCTGTCTTGCCAAATATAAAGCTAATTTCTTCATTGGAAAGGTTTTGCACAAATTTGAGCAGGACCAATTCTCTTTTTTGCGGGCTCAGATCGTTTACGATGCGCAAAAGGAAATCATTTTCCTGGTTTTGCTGCATTCTTTGTTCCGGGGCAGGATGTTTGCCTGTATCCGGTAAAATCAGGTTCTCAATGGAAATTTCCCTGACACGTAACCTGTCGCGATGGTAATTTGCAACCAAATTGTGCGCAATGCGATAAAGCCAGGCGGAAAAAGGCCAACCCATGTGCTTGTAGCTGCCAATACTATTCAGAGCTTTGAAAAACACTTTGGCGGTTAAGTCCTCAGCGTCACTGGTGCTGCCTACCCGAAAAAAGACGTAGTTATAGATCCGCTCAACGTAACGCTCATAAAGGGCGCCGAATGCTTCAGGATCTGTTCGTGCAAGGTTGATCAGGGTTACTTCATCGGTTTCGTCAGTCAATTGGACCTTCCAGAATCTGATTATATACCATGCCTCACATCCCGTTTCAACCGTCAAAGGTCTCGCTTTGGGGTACAATAAACAGAATGGGATACTATGGCAAATTATTGATAATCGTTTGCGCCAGTCGCTTTTCGATTCCTGCCTCTCACAGCCCAAACACCTCCAACCAAATGTTTTCAGAACAGGCTACCTCCAGACTGCATCTGCAAATCCCATCCTCCGATTCAAAGGAAATAAACCATGAGTGATTTTCTGTTTAAGAAAGATGTTGATATTTATGATCCCAACGTAAGTGGGCTGGTTGAGTTCGAAGCTGAACGCCAGGCACGCCGCTTGATCATGATCCCCAGTGAGAGCATCGCCCCCAAGGCAGTGCGAGATTTGCTGGCTTCACCATTTGCCAATATCTATGCCGAAGGTTATCCCCGCCCTGAAACCCGTTATCAGGACGAAGACACCATCATGGATTACGCCTACCAACTCGGACGTTATCGCCGCCACAGTGACCCCCGCTACTATAAGGGCGTCGAATACGTGGACATGTTGGAAGCTCTCGCCCGCCGGCGTGCAGCGGAGCTTTTTGCTGCAAATGACCTGAATGCCGACGATCTCTGGGTAAACGTTCAGCCTCTCTCAGGCGCACCAGCCAACACGGCTGTTTACACCGCCCTCATCCAACCAGGTGATGCCATTTTAGGTATGGACCTCCTGGTTGGCGGTCACCTGACCCATGGTTCACCGGTCAATCGCTCTGGTCTTTTTTACAATGCTTTCCATTATGGTGTGGACCCCAAGACAGAGCGCCTCAATTACGACCAGATCCTGGAGCAGGCAAAAGCCTGCAAACCAAAGGTCATCGTGGCGGGATACACCTCTTTCCCCTGGATCCCTGATTGGCAAAAGTTCCGCGAGATTGCAGATGAAGTCGGCGCCTGGCTCCTGGCAGATGTTTCACACATTGCCGGTCTGATTGCCGCCAAGACGGTGCCCTCACCAATCGGTATTGCTGATGTGGTAAGTTTCACAACCCACAAGACCCTCTGCGGTCCCCGCGGCGCTGTTTTGATCGCCCATGATCGTGAACTCGGCGAACAAATTGATAAAGGCGTCTTCCCTGGCGAGCAAGGTGGTCCTCACGTGAACACTATTGCTGCAATGGCACTCACCTTCAAACTTGCCAAAACAGAACAGTTCATCGAGTTACAGAGACAAACCCTGCGCAACGCTGCCGCATTAGCAAGTCACTTCAAAGACTTGGGTGTACGGGTTCCTTACGGCGGCACAGACAGCCATATGTGCCTGATCGACTGCAAATCCTACAAGAGCCCGGAAGGCATCCCGCTCACCGGCGATCTCGGAGCAAGAATCCTTGACCTGGCTGGTATCGTGGTCAATCGCAACACCATTCCTGGCGATCGTTCCGCCTTGACCTCCACAGGCATCCGCATGGGTGCCACCTGGCTGACCCAGCGCGGCTTTGTCGAAAAGGACTTCGCCAGGATCGCTGATTCGATCCATGAAGTCTTCAGCGCGACAACTCCCTATCATATGATTGGGCGCTCTGGTAAGATCACACGTGCAAAGGTCGATTTTTCAACACTTGGCAAGGTGAACACGGATATCCGCACCCTGGCTGACGGAAAACCTGCCATGGATGACATTCATCAGCGTCATGGTTACCCACACTACTTCTACAATGAAGATCACCCCCGCCAGGGCATTGGCGCTTTGATGGTTACCGGCGAGAATGTGCGCGCGTTCCTGAACTACACCATGACCAGCGATGTTGAGGCTCTTGAACCAGGCGCTTCGCAACTCACGATGATGCACACCACGAATGGCGACATTGAAGGTATCCTGACTTGTAACGAATGCAAGCGCTTCACTCTGACCGTTCCAGCTGAAAAACTCGGTCTGGCAGGCAGCTGGCTGGTGGGTCTTTCAAGCGCGTTCATTTACTACGATCCCGACCTCACTCAGAGAATTCCAGGTCCCGTCTCGATCCTGAGAGCTGACCCAGTCTGGGTAAAACCGGAAAATGAGAGGGTTGACCTGCGCAAACCTTACTTCGTTGGCATGCCAACGGATGTGAGCCTGCCCGGTTTGCCCGAGTTTGTTTGGGTGGAGCCTGAAGAAGAGGGGCTGAAGCACACGCCTCTGTTCGAAAACCACGTGGCATTGGGAGCAAAAATGAGTGGTTTTGCCGGCTGGGAGATGCCGCTTTGGTACTCTTCCGTCCTGCAGGAACATCTTGCAACCCGCAATGCAGCCGGCTTGTTTGATGTGACCCACATGGGCGTCTTCCAGGCTGAAGGACCGGACGCCGCGGTATTCCTGGATGTAGTCTGCGGTAACGACACGATGTCCCTCAAGATTGGTGACTCCCTCTATACGCATTTCATGGATCCACACGCTAATGTGATTGATGATCTACTGGTCTACCGCCGTGACACGGACAAGTACCTTGTGGTGGTCAATGCCGCCAACGAAGCCAAAGACTGGGCATGGTTAACCGCCGTGCGCAACGGCGAGGTTATGGTGGACCCTGACCGCCCGTGGGTGCGCGCTCCTGGTCGCAAAGTGGTTTTGCGCAACTTAAAAGACCCCAAGGAGGGTGAAGATCAACTGGTTGATATTGCTCTTCAAGGACCGTTGAGCCGTGACATTCTGCTCAAACTGGCTGAGCCGGCTGAACAGCGCCGTATTCGCCGCCTGAACAAAACCCAGCTTTGTGAAGCAGTTCTGGATGGTATGAATGTGGTTGTTTCTCGGACTGGTTACACCGGTGAGAAAATGTGTTTTGAACTCTTCGTTCATCCGGATGAGGCAGTACATCTTTGGAATGCCCTGCTGGAAGCTGGTAAACCCCTGGGGCTGGAGCCCTGCGGGCTTGGCGCACGCGATTCACTGCGCACAGAAGCCGGGTTGCCGCTCTATGGACATGAAATGGGCGGTGATCTAAACCTGACCATCAGCGAAGCGGGCTTCCTGCCCTTCCTGAAACTCAACTCTGCCTGGTTTATCGGCAGAAAAGCCTTTGTCGAGCGCGAAGAAAAGCGCACCGGTGTGGTGGCACGCTTCCGCTTCGACGAAAAAGCCGTTCGCATGGCGCACCATGGCGATCCCGTTTGTGACCTCAAGGGACGCATGGTGGGCGTTGTTACAAGTTGTGCCATTGACCAGGAAGGCTACCTCACCGGACAAGCCTTTGTGGACAAAAAGGTGGCGGTGGAAGGCACCAAGGTCTTCATCTTCCAGAACGCCCCCGATTGGAGGCAAAAGTCCCCTGCTGAACTCACACACGGGGATCGCGTTGCACTTCCGGGTGCAGCAACCATTATCAGCCGGTTTTTAAAAATATAGACCGGAAGCATTAGAAAAGGAGAGATAAACATAATGCCAACACCCTGGGAACTAAGATTTGCTCATCGAACTGAAGGTATGAAGAGCTCATTCATCCGTGAGCTCCTGAAGGTTACCAACCAGCCAGACGTAATTTCTTTCGGCGGTGGATTTCCTGCTGCTGAGCTCTTCCCAATCGAACAAATGCGGGCTGCCTGCGACAAAGTGCTCACCCTTTATGGTCGCAAAGCCCTTCAATACGCTACCACAGAGGGTTATAACCCTTTGCGTCAGTGGATCGCGGATGATGCTAAAGCAAATGGTATCAACGTCACGCTCGACAATATCATGATCACCACTGGCTCGCAGCAAGCCCTTGATATTATCGGTCGCATCTTCATCAACCGCGGTGATCGCGTTTTGGCCGAATCTCCCACTTACCTTGGTGCCATTCAGGCTTGGAACGCCTACGGTCCGCAGTACGTGACCGCAAATACGGACGCGGATGGAATGGTTACTGATGACCTCGAAAACCTGATCCGGCAAAACGTAAAATTTATGTACGTACTGCCCAACTTCCATAATCCGCTTGGAGTCACGCTCTCATTGGAACGACGACATCGGCTAATTAAGCTGGCTAATCGCTACAACGTGCCAATGATCGAGGATGATCCCTATGGAAAGCTGATTTTTGAGGGCGAAATGCTGCCGCCGATCGCGGTATTGGATGCTCAGTATCATGAGTGTGACCATACTGCATTCAATGGAAACGTGATTTACACCAGCACCTTCTCAAAGATCCTCGCCCCCGGTCTGCGCATTGGCTGGGTGATTGCGCCTGCTGAAGTCGTCAAAAAGATGGTCCAGGCCAAACAAGGCGCCGACCTGCAATGCTCCACCTTCGATCAATATGTCGCCTATGAACTGGCCGCGGGGGATTGGCTGCCTGATCATATCGCAACCATCCGCCGCGTCTACAAAGAGCGCCGCGATGCCATGATCCAGGCATTTGAAGAATTCATGCCAGAAGGCACCACCTGGACTACCCCGCGTGGCGGCTTGTTCCTCTGGCTGCGCCTGCCCGGAAACTGCGACAGCCTCGAGCTCTTCCCGAAAGCCGTGGAAGAGAAGGTTGCCTACGTGCCAGGCATGCCGTTTTACCCCAACGGTGGTCCAAAGAATACCATGCGCCTTAACTTCTCGGCTGCCAACCCCGAAACCATCCGCGAAGGCGTCCGCCGTCTTTCGGTGATGATCAAGAAAACGATGGCAGAAGCGTAAATACTATTAATGACAAAAAAGACCGGTCGCAGGACCGGTCTTTTTTGTGAATGGGTTGAAAAGTAATTACCTCGTCCAAAGCTTGAAATTTGTCAGAATCGAACCACCAATAAACTCGCGCAAGATTGAATTGTCCGGCACATAATCTGTCCCGGTTGGCAGGAACCACTCGAGGAACTTCAACAGACGCTTCGCCTCAATGTGCTCCGGCGTGCCGAAGGGCACCTGGCGCAGGAGCGGTTCCACCAGCGGTTTGAGAGTGGTCAATTCATAAGCCAAAGCAGAATTGAACATCACATCCGCGTTCTCCTGGTAAGGGAAGATGTGGAATTTCTCACCAGCCCGGACTGCCTCCCAACGCCGGATCGTATCCGTCGCTGTATAGCCGCGGTCGCGTGCATCACGCAGGATGCGGCGCAACATGCGCGTATCGGTCGTCGAAATACGGTTGTGGCGGTCCATGTTGAGCTGCGTTAGGCAGGAAACATAAATTCTAAATGTGGTTTTGGGATCAATATCCGTCAGCAATTCCGGGTTCAATCCGTGAATGCCCTCGAGGATGATCACATCTCCTTTGTTCAGCTGCACCTTCGCGCCGTCCACACTAAAACCAGTGATAAAGTCATAACGCGGCAACTGCACTTCCTGCCCGGCTATCAACGCCTTAAGGTCGCTGTTCAAGCGCGCCAAATCGAGTGCCCGTAAGGACTCATAGTCGCGGTGACCATTGGCATCAAGAGGAGTTTTTTCGCGGTCGATGAAGAAGTTGTCCATCTCAAGCGCGAACGGGGTGATGCCTTTCGCCAATAACTGGATGCCAAGACGCTTTGAGAAAGTGGTTTTACCCGAAGAAGAAGGTCCGGCAATCAGGATGACGCCAACCCGATCGCGTGCTTCGTAAATCTGGGCGGCTATCTCTGCGATTTGCATTTCGTGCAGAGCCTCAGAGACCAGGATGACCTCATCAATATGCCCTTCCTGGATGGCATCATTCAGTGCGCCAACTGAATGGATGCCAAGAGTTGTCAACCAATCCCCATAATCTTTGAATGTTTTAAGCAAGGTGGGGTAGTTATCCATCGGCAGCACCTCGGATGGCGCATGTCGTCTTGGGAACCGAATTATAAAGGCGTCATCGAGAAGATACAGGTCAAACCACTTCAGGTAACCCGAAGAAGGGACCATATAGCCGTGGTGATAGTCCCGCGTTTCGCCGGCACGGTAAAGCACCAGGTCCTTGCGTTTTCGGTACTTTAAAAGCCGCACTTTATCATCCTCACCGGCAGCTTTGAAGTACGCGATCGCCTCTTCCAACGGAACGGTCTCACGCACAAATGGCACGTCCTGATCCACAAGTACCTGCATTGCGGCTTTGATGCGGTCGAGTTCCTCCTGTCCAAAACCTTTAAGGTTACTTACCTGGCAGTAGTACCCTCCCGAGGAGACTGAATGGTCAATCGTCAAGCCTCCCTCAGGAAAGCAACTTCTAAAAGCAACTTCCAGAAGAAAGACCAGCGAACGGCGATAAATGCGCGCGCCATCCGAATCCTCCATGGAAAGCAGCGTTGCCTGCCCATCTTGCTTTACTGGATAAGTCAATTCGCGTAAATGACCATCCAGAATTGCGCCTACAATCAAAGGCTCTTCAGGTTTTTGCACTGCGCAAACAAAGTCTTCCAGCTTGCCGCCTCTTTTGCCAGTAATGATCCTGCCATCGCTGAGTGTCAGTTCCACACTCTCGCGTGGTTTGTTGGTTAGATAAAAATCCATGATGCTCTCTTTTTAGTTATCTAGTCACAGCGATCAAAGGAATGATCGCGAAATCGTCTGGTCCCATGCCGTCAACTGGTTGCGCGGAAGAGGGATATGTGCCCAGCAAAGTTGCCTGGTCAGGAGTATAAGCTGCAGGCAATGCCAGGTCAATGATGCGGGTGTGGTTGTTGTCAAGCGGTGCGCCGCCAAACTTGTAGCCTTCCACGTTCTGGTAAACATCCCGAATACCCCAAACGCCTGGTGAGGGAAAACCTTCCTGTCCGAGCACCACCGCGGCGTAACTCCAGTCGCTTAAATTGCCCTCGCCGAAGAATTCCAGAGGCACACTGGCAATGACCGCGTTTTTGCCGACATCCACGTAAACTTTCATGGCTAAGCTGGCTTCGGTATTCTTAACCGGGTCTGCCAATGGATCCTCCCCAGGAAGAACGACCTGCAGCGTCCAGCCTTCGATCCAGATGGCAACATCCCAGCCGTTGCCATCTTCCAGCGCGGCATTTCTGCCAGGTAATAGCAGGCGGTTACCCGTGCCGGCACCGGGGTCTTTGTCGATGTAGACATCAAAGGTCTGCACCGAGAAACCCGCGGATGAGTTCCAACCATTGGTGATGGGTGCCTTGACGGTGAAGCTGAAGTAGACATTTTCTCCATCTCTGGAAACTTCGAAGGCGGTCAGGTCAAAATCCCCAGCCTTAAAGACGCCGTCCTTGGGATAGGTGTATGTACCCAAGCCTTTATCGTCTCCTTCCGGATCCTCAACCAGCAACACGCTGGTAAGCGGTTCAAAACTGAAGTACTGAATAGCCAGCGGCGCGTCAGTGTTGAATTGGAACGTTTGTTGACCCATGAGTACAACTTGCGCAGGAACAACCACCCCGGCAGAAACATCACCAAGGACTGATTTTTCCAATGAGAGTTCAACAATTTCTCCGTCAATCGCCAACGCTCCATCCAAGGGACGTTCAGGCTGCCAACCTAACCCATTTGATTTATAAAGTGTAATCAGATTGATACCGGTCATAATCTCGATCATGCGGGAAGCTGGTGAAACTAAGCGGGATTCGCCATCCAAACCGACCATCAGCTTGTCCAAATCACCAGGAGCATTAAGATAGACCAGTAGTCTCCTTAAATCTCCCAGGGGCTCAGCTAAATCAAAACGCAGGTGAAGCTTTTCCTGATCCATTCCGTAGGCAAAGTTCTGGATGGGGTCGCCTTCTTCGCCTTCATAGATAGCAGCAGTGCTCCACTCATCCTCCCCGAGGATACCATCAACAACAGGGGTGGTCTCACCACTGATCGCGGTGTCTGGCTTGAGCGGCTGCGGCTGTATGACCGGGATGTCCAGAAACGCAGGATATTCCACACCCAATGAGGTGTAAACGCCCTTAAGGAGCGCTCTGTAGCCTTCATCGAAGTAGCTGTCCTGCCCGGAATCCTGGTCGGTGCCATACCACCAGAACCAATCCGAACCCTCCGCCAGGTACATAAAGTCCTGCGCCTCAGCCAGTGCTTCAGGGCTGGCACTGAGTGTGCCGTCTTCATACTGCGCCAGATCCGCGCGCACACGGGCAAGCAGATCCCAGCCTTCGGCTTCTTCGCTTTCACCAATCCAGGTATCGTAATTCGCGCTGAACCATGCCCCCGGAAAGAGAATGTCCAACTCACGCTGTTCAGGGTAAAGCTCGAGGTATTCGGAAGGGGTTATCGTTTCGAGCAGTTCACTCTCAGCCAGTTTCTTATAAAGGGTATGGAAAAATTCCTTGCCGTCATTATCATAATTTTCCCAAGCATTCTCGCCATCCACGACAATTGTCACGATGTGCGGACCTTCCGTGCCCTGCAGGCTCGCGTGGATCGCTTTGAGTGAATCGATCATGTCTTGCGCGGCTGCCTCGCCAGCCATGCCTGAATAATTAAAACCGATCTTATCCGAAATGACCCAGTCGCGGAAGAAGATGGCAACTTCGCCCCCACTTTCGCCCTGCACGAAATAAGGACGATAGAAGGTATCGGGGTCTTTCACCACGCCGTCACTATCCCTGCCAAAACGGTCACCAGCAAGCCCAAGGCTCGCCACAAGCACAGGTTCGCCGGTTTGCATCCACTTATATCCAGCTTCACTGACAAGCGGCACGATTTCCTCTGCCACAGAACCTTCGCCTGGCCAAAGCCCGCGCACATCCCTCTCAAAAATGCTCTCATACATTTCCACGCTCTTTTGCAGGTGGAAAGCCGCGTCGAGCGGATAGCTGAAGTGCTGTTTGGGCATGATCGCCTCAGGGTTGCCGACCAAAGCCAGGTCCGAGTCGTAGATCAGGGGCAATATCGGATGGGCGTAGGGAGTGGTGGTGATTTCCAGAATGCCCGCATCCTGCAAGTCCTTGTGAGTTGGCAGAACGCGTTTAATCAACTCCAAAATGCCATCAAACAGAGTAACCTTGTCTTCTTCTGTGAAATCCCGGCCTTTATCAACCAGGGCTTTGAAGGGCTCCTGTGCCAGGTAATCCGGGTCGACCCATGCCAGGTTGAACCAGATTTGCAGATCGCGAAAATCCTGTTCGGTGAAGTTTTCAACGGCTGCAGCAATTGCGGCTTCGCCTGTTCCGCCACGCAGGTCAAGCAGTTCCTGGTAGCGCGGGTGAACCGCAATGATGTGGTCCCAGTTGGCATCATAGAAGCGCTGCAGAATGAAGGTCTTCTGTTCCACGGTCAGTTCTGCCGCCGGCACTTCCGCCAGCACCCAATACAGGTCTTTAGCGCCGTTGTCCGTGAAATCCTGGATTTGACGGATGAGTGAAGGGGTCAGGTTGACGGCTGCCTTCACGCCTTCTTCCGCGGCGATCATTTCCGCCATGTCGAGGTAGTCCTTGGTGGCGTGCACCCGCACCCAGGGTCGGGTATAGACCCCATTCTCATCTTTGTAATACATCGGCTGATGCTGATGCCAGGTCAGGTTAACGTAAAGCGGGTACTCAACTGGTGCTTCTGTTGGAGTTGGCTCTTCAACCACAGGGGTTGTCGGTTCAACAGGCACATCCGTCGGCACAGGCGCGGAGCAGCCTGCGATGACCGCCAGGCTAAGGATGATTGCAAGCAGGATTTGAAGTTTTTTCATGGTTCCTCTTTTCATGCCCGGATTAAGGGCGCGTCAGTTTCAGGATAAATGTTTCTCCACCGTCGAGCATCTCTGCCACGAAAAAGTCGGTCAGAGAGCCATCTTCGGCAAAGGTTATTTCAGAGAAGGGTGCCTCGCCCCAAACCGCTTCGGCCTGCCAGTTGCCCGCCAGGTTGCCACCCTCAAGCGCGATTGTGCAGTTTTCCAGGGTTTGCACGCCAAGATTAGCAACCGTCAGCAGGACTTCGTCGTCCAAAACCCGTGCCACGGTATAAAGTCGTCGGCAGGATGACGTGAAGGGAATATAGTCACCTTTTTGCAACGCCGGGTAGCGGTTGCGCAGATTGACTAACCCCCGATACCAGTTGAGCAAGGACTCGGGATCCGTATTCTGGGCAGCCACATTCAACTCCTCCCAGCCTTCATTTAACGGTTGCCAGGGAGCAGCACTGCTGAAGCCCGCGTGCGCTTCGGCGGACCATTGCATCGGCGTGCGAATGTATTCATCGGGCTTATTGCCGGTCATACCGATTTCTTCACCGTAGTATATGTAGGGTGTCCCTGGACCCGTCAGATAGATAAAGGCTGCCAGCTGCTGCCTCTGGAGCTTGTTACTGAAGAAAGAAGCAACACGCTGCTGGTCGTGATTGGTCAAAAATGTGGCAAATTGCTGATCCGGGAAGTATTCAAGGGTCTCCAGGTAGGATTTCATAATGCGCGAGGGATCCGGAGCAAACAAACCGCCGAGGATATCCCCTGCCAGATCGAACATGAAGTACTCCTGCATGCCGCGCGTCGGCTGCCCGTACTTGGCGATGACCTGCGTGTCCGTCCATACCTCCCCAATGGTATAGGCTTCCGGATTGATGTCCGTGTAATACGCGCGCCAATTTTGAAACCACTCAATGGAGCCTTTTGAGTCCTGCAGCGCGATACCTTCTTCCACCAGGTAGCGTGCCGCGTCCACCCTAAAGCCGTCTACGCCCAAATCCAGCCAGAATTTGGTAGCGTCATACATTGCTTCGGTCACCTTTGGCTGGTCATAATTCAGATCGGGCATGCCGCTCCAAAAAATTGCGTAATAATAGCTCTCTCCCGATTCATACCAGGCATTCTGTCCCCAGGGTCCAGCCTGGGTTGGCTTAGTATCCGACCAGACATACCAGTCCCGGTATTCACTGGACTTATCTTTCGAGCTCAAAAACCATGGATGTTCCGACGAGGTGTGGTTGACCACAAAGTCAATGATCACACGAATGCCGCGTTCGTGGCAGGCTGTGAGCATGTCCTGAAAGTCCTGCAGGGTACCATAATCTGGGTTTACATCCTGGTAATCGGTGACATCATAGCCGTGATAGGAAGGCGAAGGGAAGATCGGCATCAGCCAGATACCGCTGACCCCCAGGTCTGTATCCGTGTTGGGGTCGCCATCATTGAGATAATCGAGCATCTCGATAACTCCACGAAAGTCACCAACGCCATCGCCGTCGCTGTCCTTGAATGAGCGGA
The DNA here is from genome assembly GCA_035388405.1 of Anaerolineaceae bacterium. Taxonomy (GTDB): domain Bacteria; phylum Chloroflexota; class Anaerolineae; order Anaerolineales; family Anaerolineaceae; genus Mesolinea. The sequence goes on along the minus strand of DAOOPV010000002.1, from coordinate 46,769 downwards.
CAAATAATTCGTAAAAAACCACGTCATTCCACCATCCCTGGCTCTCGTCAGGTTCTGGTGTTTCTTCCACTGCGACTTGCACGGTCGCTGTGGAGGCAGGTTGGGTGGCCACCTCAACAGGTTGGGTCGCAGTGGTTTGAGGCTTACACGCAGAAAGCACCAGGGTAAGAACTAATATCAGAACTATCGGTAAGGCACGTTTTTTCATAGCTTCTCCAGGAAGTTCACCAACAGCTGGGAGCATTACCCCCAGCAGAATGTATTGTTAATTTTACACGATTCGAAGGCTTGTTCGAAGGCAGGAATATAAGGCTCAGTTCCCCGAAACTAGTTGCTTTTCAGTCAAAAAGACCGCCGCTAACAGGCTGAATGAGCGAAGCATCATCCTGCATCGGGCTGTTGACCGCACGGCTGACTTCCCAGCTGCGCATAAGCTGCGGATCAAATGGTTGCAGCATGCTCAGACGCTTCTTTGGGTCCGGTTCAATCAGCCAATCCCACATCGCTTGCCCCTTAAGGATGACTGGCATGCGCGGATGCACCTCAGCAACCATGGAATTTGCCTCAGTGGTGATGATGGTGCAAGTAGTCAGTCCGGGCAGACCAGGCTCTGAGTTGACGCCTTTTGGCTCCCAATCGTCCCACAACCCTGCAAAAGCAAACGCTTCACCACTGCGCAGATTGAAGTAGAAGGGAACTGATAATTTCCCAGCTTTGCGCCACTCGTAAAAGCCGTCGGCGAGGATCAGGCAGCGTTTGTTTTTGAAGGAATTCCGGAAAGCAGGCTTCTCAGCCACCGATTCAGCGCGCGCGTTGATCATGCCGTTTCCTATTGATGGATCTTTGGCCCAGAATGGAACCAATCCCCAGCGAAACCAGTGCACCGAACGTGCTTCAGCAAAGGGCACACAAGCGATTTCCTGTGAGGGGGCAATGTTGTAACGCGGCTCCCAGTCCAGCGGCATCTGGCTTAGCGCGAGTTGCGTGCGAACGTCGTCCGAATCGATTGCCATGGTAAATCTTCCGCACATAGTCTCTCCTATCGTGATCCTGATACCTGAAGATATTATACAATCTCTGGGTATCTCTGTTCTCGCTCGTGTTCCACCTGCGAGAGCGTGACCGGAAAACTATTTCGGCAAAAACGTCTGTCGCTCTTGACGCCTGACCCAGGACTGAGTAAACTTGAAAGTCGCCGGTTTACCCGGTAAATTTATGGGCGAGGGTAACCTGAAAGATGGTGAGAGGCGCCCGGAGGAAAAATGTCAACACAAGAAGAAATCATCATTAAAGCTGAAAAGCGCACAATCAAAGGGAAACAGGTTTCCCAGTTGCGCCGCGCCGGCATCCTGCCCGGTGTAATCTATGGACACAGAGTCGATACCCAGGCTATCCAGATGGATCGCCACACGGTGGCACTCCAAATGTCCAAAATCACTCCCACCACCCTGGTAACCATCGATGTCACTGGGGACAAAATCAAAGCTTTTGTACGCGATCGCCAGCGCGACGTGATGCACGGCACTCTGACTCACCTGGATTTCCTGGCTGTATCGATGACCGAGAAGATGCGTGCCGCGGTTTCCCTTGAGCTCACTGGCGAAGCCCCCGTGCTCGATAACCCAATCTATTTGCTCAACCACAGCTTGAACGAAATCGAAATCGAATGCTTTCCACAGGATATGCCCGAGCGTGTTATGGTGGACGTCAGCGGGATCAAGACCGCAGAAGATGTCATCACCATTGCTGACCTCAAACTGGGCGAGAATGTAACCATCCTCACCGACAACACCGAAGTGATTGTGTCTGTTGGCTACATTGCTGCTGAAGAAGCTGGAGAAGCTGGCATTGAGGGCGCTGCAGGAGAACCTGAAGTTCAGGAAAAAGGTAAGAAACTCGAAGACGCTGATTAGTCAGTACACATCATTATCAAAAAACGACCGCCCTAAAGCGGTCGTTTTGATTTAAGGCTTGATTTCAAGCAATAATTCTTCAGTTTTGGATAAGTCTTAGGAATTCCTGGGTAATCTGCGCTGTTGCACCCCAGATGATCTCCCCATCGTAATCATTATAGTAAGGTATCTGAAAGGTTTGATCTTCGAACTGGCGCGGTTTGATCTGGTAATTTAAGGGGTCAGCAAGCCAATCAATGGGTACGATAAATGCTCGTGCGACCTCCCTGGAGTTGATGTTGAGTTCACACGGCCATGAGACCACACCCACCACCGGTGTGACCTGGAAATATGAGACCATGTCGAAACGTGCCATCTTGCCAAGCACGGCCACCGACGCTGGATCAATCCCGATTTCTTCCCAGGCTTCACGCAGCGCAGTCTGTTCAAGGTCGCCATCTTGTTCCTCCCAGGCACCGCCCGGAAAGGAAACTTGTCCGCTGTGGTCTTGCAGATCGTTCGTGCGCCGGGTAAAAAGCAGGTGCCACTGCCCCTTTTCGCAAACCAAGGGTACGAGCACAGCCGCTCGGTGTAGGCGCATTGGATCGAGATGCAGCCAACCGCTGTCTCTCAGAGCAGCTTGTCCAGCATGCACCTGCAAGCGTGCGCTTATGTCATGCGGTAAGGTCAGGCTGCCACTCAAAGCGTATCCCCTGGCTCTTCGACCTCGATGGATTCGACTTCATCCGGTTTTTCCACTCCCAACCGTTCAACTGCTCTTCCAAAAAGCAAAAAGCCGGTATGCGCGATCATGCGATCCACCGGGCGAAGATGTTCCCAGTCGGTTTTGTAGTAGCGCACAAGCACTTCAATCACTTCCACGAAAGCGAAGTTGTTGTGCATCAGCGACCGCAGGCAGAGTTGCACCTGGTTCACCGTGGGCACGAGCATGCCCAGGTAGCCGCCAGGTTTCAGACTGGCACGCACCTGTACAAGGTAATCATAGGGATTAGGCAAATCCAGGAAAATCGCGTCAACGTTTTCTTCAGAAAACCCCTCCGAAGCATCTCCCACTTTGAAGGTCACTCGGTCGAGCAAACCGATGCGTTCCAGGTTTTTGATCGCAAGTGCCTGGACATCCTGCTTGCGTTCGTATGAATAGACTTGCCCGCTATCGCCAACCGAGTAGGCGAAAGCTGTCGTTAGCCCTCCCGAGCCACTGCCGCACTCCAGCACGCGCATGCCCGGACCGATCCCCATGGTAATAAGGATCTGACCAATTTCCTTCGGATACATGATCTGGGTGGTGCGTTTGATATTTTTGATGAGGTCAGCAATGCCCGGCTGCAGCAGGTAGAAGGGATTGCCCTGGTGAGACTCCAACCGACTGCCCCATTTTTGACCAATAATATCGTCATGTTTGATGACTCCGCGGTGGGTTTGCAAAATACCCCCTGCCACCAGGCGCAACAAATGGCTCTTGTGACCTGCACCTTGCAGCTGAACCAGATCCCCCTCGCGGGCGAAGTTGCTTGACTCAGTTTGGGAAATTATCATCCCTTTTTACTCTGTCCCGGGAAGGATTCGATGCGGCTGAACCAATGTCCGGCGAAGAGTACGACGATGCTGCCGATGATGCCGCCACCGAGATGAAGTGAGCCAACGCTCATTAAGTTGAAACCTGCGCTTTTAGCGATCAGGTGACCCAAAAAGAAACCTATCCAACTGAGAATGATATAAAAGACCAGTTTCCAGAATCCCCCATCTTTCCAAAGGTGGAAGACAGCCCCAAGCAGTGTGGCCATTATCCATCCAAAAATGTAGGTAGACATGTTCATAAATCGTCCTTATTCATTCCTGACTAGTCTCATCCACCTGCTTCGACAACTCCTGAAGTAGGATTATCTGGTCAGCAGCTCCATGATTCTGGCTCAATGATAACACTAAACCATCACAGGCGAGATGTCTTGAGCTTGAAAATTACAGAATCTTTCATCAATTATTATGATCAAATTCAATAAGAATCCTTCTCCAAAGAGAAAAACTTATCCTCCTGATATTGGTTTTTCTTTGAGTTTTCGCTCTTGACATTTCAAGTAATTTTTCTATACTATTAAAAATCCAATTTCCAATAATTTGCCAGGTTTTCAGTCTTTTTGGGTATGCCCGAGAATAATGCTTTGGAAAGCTGACCCCACCTTCACAATGCCGTACACAATTCTGGTGAAGTGCGCCATGAATTTCAGTCACCCTTCGTCCTTCTATATTTTCTGCCTTCTGATAAATGATTAGGAGTAAAGTGAAAAACCAAATGAAGACTCAACCGTCCTGGGTTTCCAAGCTGTTTTGTGTAATTGTCGCTCTCTTTTTACTAGTTGGATTGCACGAACCATCTCAAGTAGAGGCAATTTTAGCCTGGGATAATGCAGCCCCAATGAACACTGCGCGTTATGCCCATTGCACAGTCCTTTTGCCTGATGGAAAAGTGCTGGTAATTGGTGGCTATTCAGGGTCCTTGCCAATTTCCAACGTGGAAATGTACGACCCGGTTGCAGACAATTGGACTATTCTTCCTTACCTTAGTGAGTCCCGCTATGGTCACACCGCGACACTATTGCCCAATGGAAAGGTATTGGTGGCCGGCGGCTTCAACTACAGCCGCACTGCTTCTACGGAGATTTTCGATCCCATTACCCAAACCTGGTCTCCTGGGCCGAGCCTCAACATTGCGCGGGATTATCACACCTCTACTCTATTGGTGGACGGCAGAGTGTTAGTCGTTGGCGGGTGGGGAAGTAGTGGAAGTGAAACCAGCGTGGAGATATATGACCCCTCCTCAAACATCTGGACTTTGGCAGCCCCCTTGCCTGCTGGACGTCATGGCAATAGTTTGACATTGCTGCCCGATGGAAAAGTTCTATTAACCGGCGGAGAAAACAATAATGTCGCTCAGAACAATGTGTACGTTTTCGACCCAAGTGCAAATACCTGGCAGGAAGTTGAGCCGTTAACTGTTGCTCGATCAGCGCATATTGCGGTTTCGCTTCCGGATGGCAAGGTCCTGGTCGCAGGAGGCGCGGCAGCCAGCAGCGTTGCCTTGGATGATGCTGAGATATACAACCCTGTATCAAACACGTGGAATGCCACAGATTCGCTGACCACGGCTCGATATGTACACTCGGCCAATTTGTTGCCAGATGGGAGGGTGTTGGTAACCGGAGGATATGACGGTTCTAATGTTCTGACCAGCACTGAAATATTTGACCCGGAGGTAAAAACCTGGTCGGCAGGTCCCACCATGAACAGTCCACGCTTCCAAAATTCGGCCGTGCTATTGCCAACCGGAAAAGTGCTCCTTGCAGGTGGATACACCGGTATGGGCGCAACCAACACGGCCGAAATACATGACCCAAGCGTTGGCGCATGGAATGTGGGCACGAACATGGTGGATGGGAGAAATTATCATACTGCCACTTTGATTGAAGGCGGCAAGGTTCTGGCAGTTGGTGGTGCAAAATACAATGCCCCAAGTACCGCTGAAATCTATGATCCGGACGATGCTCAATGGTCGATTGCGGCAAGCCCCAACTTTCCACACTGTTTCCACACAGCCACGCTCCTACCAGGAGGTCAGGTGTTGATTGCTGGAGGATCCACAACCGACTCAGGCTCGGTAGGTGTTGTTGAGAGCGAACTTTACGATCCATCGCTGAACATCTGGAAGATAAGTGGTTCAATAACCTATCCCCGAATCTTTCATACTGCAACGCTCTTAGCGGACGGCAGGGTAATGCTCGCTGGAGGATTTTCTCCAACAAATCAACTGGTGGCAAACACTGAGATTTATAACCCTGCCACTGGCACATGGGAGGAGGTGGCTCAACTAAACCAGGGCAGAAATCGGCACACCGCCACGCTGCTACCTGATGGCAAGGTTCTGGTCACCGGAGGAACACTTGGTTCAATCGCGTTGGATAGCGCTGAAGTTTATGACCCCGAGATAAATGCCTGGTTGGTAGTAACTCCAATGAACGTTGCCCGTGACGGTCCTACCGCCACCTTGTTGCCAGATGGCAGAGTGTTGGTTGCTGGTGGCTATAACGGCACCACTCTCAACTCAGCTGAGATTTACGACCCCATTTTGGACACCTGGACTGCAACAAATCTAATGACTTCTCCGCGCTTTCTGGCTACTGCCACCTTGCTCCACAATGGAACAATCTTGGTGGCTGGTGGATCTAGCAACTTTTACTATACAGGTGGCGCTCTTTATTCGGTGGAGGTTTTTGAACCATTGACCAACAGCTGGCAAAGCACAACAAGTATGCACGCCACTCATTTCGAGCATACCAGCACCTTGATGTTGGACGGCAGGGTGATGGTTTTAGGTGGCTGGACTGGCTATGACACTTCCCAAAACGTGGACCTGTTCAATCCTGGTTTGAACTTTAGTCGCCGACCCCAAATCGATTGGGCTCTGTATCAGGTCAAAAATGAGGAGGCTTTGCGGGTGCAAGGCGAAGGTTTCCGAGGATACATCTTCGAAGAAGCCTCAGGTGGCGGATCTTACACCACCGTTAGTAATCTGCCAGTGATGCAGTTGCGCCGGCTGGATAACAACCTGATTACCTGGCTCCAACCACAAGCTTTTGATGCCACGAGTTATCTCTCCCTGCCTTTGTCTGGGTTGCAACAAGGTCCAGCCATGCTTACAGTGTTCGTGAATGGTATCCCCAGTGATTCCAAGTTGGTTGGGGTTTGGAAGGAAATCTACCTTCCGTTGATCATTGCTGATGATTAGTCTTGAAGGTGAGGTAATAAAAAGCCAAGTCGTCAGGGTAAAGGAATAGTTATAAGCTTGCAGCTGAGAGGATTGGGTAATTCCTCTCAGCTGCTGGGTAAGGCAATTTTATTCCCAGAAGCGTCCATGCTGCATTTACTCATAAGCGACTTAGCCCTTTTAATGCGGAGTATTCACGAACTAAGCTCCCCCCTTCAGTGGGGGAATTAAGGGGGTGGCTTCCGATTTGCTTTCTTTCCTGTACCCTGCAGAACCCAGGCAAAGATGAAGGTAAAATACATCCATGAACGAAAGAGACAACCAACGGTATTTTTGTGACACGCACTGCCACCTGGACATGCCTGCCTTCAGCGAGGATTACGATTCCGTGCTCCAAAGAGCTGTCAATGCGGGTCTGGCCTTCATCATCATCCCTGCGCTGGACTGCACCACAGCCAAAAACGCGCTCGAGCTTGCCCATCGAAGACCCGAATTCTTTTTTGTCACCGTCGGGATTCACCCCAACTACGCCGCTGAGGTCGATCCCTCCTGCCTACCGCAACTGGCCGCTCTTGCCGTACAGCCTGGCGTGGTCGCCATCGGGGAAATTGGGCTGGATTATCACTGGGATTACGCCACCCCGGACCAACAAAAAGTGGTGCTTCTGCCGCAGTTGGAGTTGGCTCGTAAGCTCAATCTGCCTTTGGTGATCCACAATCGCGATGCTGCAGAGGACCTCGGTTCGATTCTGCTCGAATGGCAAGCTTCCCTTCCCGCTGACCATCCCCTCAAAACCCGCCCCGGAGTGATGCACTCCTACACCGGTCCCCAGGAATTGGCTCAAGACCTGGCTGAGGCTGGCTATTACTTTGGGATAGGCGGTCCGGTGACCTATAAGAACGGTGAAGATAAACAATCTCTTGTTAAGATGCTGCCGCGTGAAAAGATCCTGCTTGAAACAGACAGTCCCTATCTGCCACCGCATCCGCATCGCGGTGAACGAAATGAGCCGGCATATATCCCTCTGATAGCCAAAAAGGTGGGTGAGATCTGGGGGTTGAGCACGGAGGAAGTGGGGCGCATCACGACTGCGAACGCCAGGCGGTTGTTTGGCATTCCGTAATCTATCCCTGATTAAAAACAAGAGCTGGAGACCTTTCGGTCAAATCACGTGCTCGGTCTGCCCACACGCGCTTTCAGCGCTGGGGTGCTTCGCAAGACCGGCACGATCGGGGTTGGCATCAATTCACTAGACCAGAAAAGCATTAGGAGGGCGAGACAAAGTGACCGCGAAGCAGGGTATTGGAAGTACTACACACTCCATCATGCAGAGACATTGGTGTGCTTCCATTCCGCCATCACGCCATCGTGGAATTAGAAAAATATCCCAAACCACTTTTTTTTTTGGCGGATTGAGAGCACAATACGCTCGTCCACCATATTGCTCAAGGTGCCCTCAATCCCGCCCTACAATTGACCTAATATCTGAACAAAAGCCAGATTCGAGTCAATTTAGTTTTTCGTTGGCCGGACGTTATGCCCTTTGGGTATTGCGCATTTCAATCCGGCTCATTGTCAATGACTGGAGACCCCTCGGTCAAATCCCGTACTCGGCTGGGACGCCGGTACGATCAAGAAGACCGGCCAAAACGTCTTATTTCTTCTTTTCTTCCTCGATCACAAACTCCGGCACGAAGGTCTGGTCCTCGAAAGGCGGGCGTACGTAAGAATCGTCCACTTGCTTGGGAGGCAACTCCATCTTAGGCGGGGTCAGGTCCTCATAAGGGATCAGAGTCAGCAGGTGGCTGATGCAGTTTAGGCGGGCGCGCTTCTTGTCATCCGCCTGCACCACGTACCACGGGCTCTGCTTGGTGTCTGTAAAGCGGAACATGTCATCCTTGGCACGGGAATACTCAACCCAGCGTTTGCGCGACTCGAGGTCCATCGGGCTCAACTTCCAGCGGCGCGTAATATCATCCATCCGCTGCTGGAAGCGCTTTTCCTGTTCTTCGTCACTGACGGAAAACCAGTATTTGATCAGGATGATGCCGGATCGGATCAGCATCTTCTCAAACTCTGGCACGCTGCGGAAGAATTCCTCCACCTGCTCCGGGGTGCAGAAGCCCATTACGCGTTCAACGCCGGCGCGGTTGTACCACGAGCGGTCAAACACCACCATCTCCCCAGCAGCTGGCAGATGCGCCACGTAGCGTTGGAAGTACCATTGGGTCTTTTCCTTTTCAGTTGCCACCGGCAACGCGACAACGCGCACAATTCTGGGGTTGAGTGTTTCAGTCAGGCGCTTGATGGTACCGCCCTTTCCGGCAGCATCACGCCCCTCAAAGATAACCGCCACTTTTAAACCACGCTCTTTAATCCACAGCTGCAGCTTCACCAGTTCCACTTGAAGTTTTCGTAGTTCACGTTCATAGACAGCATTGGAAAGTGGCTTCTTTTTCTCACTGTGAAGTACTACCTTCGGGACAGAATTCGGTTCGACCTGCTTATCTTTGGATTTGCTTTTACTTGCTTTTTGTTCAGTTTTGGAATGATTCTTTGCCATACTAACCTCTCGATCGATTGGGTTGGACGCAAAAGACTACTCAATTATACAATTAACAAACAGCCTGCTAAGTGAAACTTAGCCAGACCGTTCTTTAGACTTAAGCCCCCTTCAACAAAATCAGCGGTTTTCGCGCTTGTAATCCACAAACCGATACCCAACACCGCGTTCAGTCAGAATATACTGCGGGTTGGCAGGGTCTTTTTCAAGCTTTTTCCTCAGATAATTGATGTAAAGCCGCACATAATGCGGTTCATTTTCGTACTCATAGCCCCAAACTTTGGTCAAAATCTGATCATGGGTGAGCACCCAGCCTGCATTTCTCACCAAGTGGTAGAGCAATCGATATTCGGTCGGGCGGAGCTTGACCAGCTCCCCTTCAACCCAAACCTCATGTCGGTCGAAATCGATAGTCAGCCGGTCATCCACAACAATTTTGCCTGTCTCTTCATCTTCGACAACATTTCCGCGCCGCAACACTGCCCGGATGCGGCTGGTCAATTCCCGCGGGCTAAAAGGCTTGGTCACGTAATCATCCGCTCCGAGTTCCAACCCCTTTACGCGATCGTCTTCCTCCCCTTTTGCTGTCAGCATGATCACTGGGGTCGAGCCTACTTCGCGAATCTTTTCAAGCACGGTGAAGCCGTCCATGTCTGGCATCATCACGTCCAAAAGGATCAGGTCCGGTAGAACGGTGCGTAGTTTATCGATAGCCTGGGTGCCGTTATTCGCTTCCGAAACTTCAAATCCATCATGTTCCAGGTTCAAACGGATAATGCGTACCAAACCTCTTTCATCATCCACCACTAAAATTCTCTTTTTTGCGCTTGGTTCTGCCATCATTCGATCCTTAATTAATTTCTACGAATATTACACTGATATTATCTGTTCCACCAGCATTATTGGCAAGGTCACATAGTAGTTGTGCGTCGTTCTGCTCTCCAGAATTAGCGCTGATAACCTTGAGCAACTCCCCTTCATCAACCAAACCCCACAATCCATCAGTGCATAAAAGTAGTTGGGTTGGTTCCACCAGATCCACGTGTCCCAGGTCTACTTTAAATCCCTCTGTCTGCCCTAATGCTCTGAAAAGCACGTTACGCTGAGGGTGATGGGCAGCTTCAGCTTCCGACAATTGCCCAAGATCCACCAGGCGACGCACCAGGGAATGATCCTGGGTGAGAGGCTGAAAGTCAGCATGATCGCTGCGCATATAGAGTCGCGAATCACCGATGTGCCCAAAGTAGAGGTGCTTCTCGAGCAACAGTGCCAGCGTTAGGGTGGTCCCTCCCCCTGAGACAGTTCGGAGCACCTGCTCCTGTGCCTGGGTAAATGCGGCTTCCACCAGATTACTCACTTCCTGATGAGAAGGTAACAATTCTCCCTGGAGTATTGGTAGGATCAGCGATTGCATGAGGGAGTTAACGCTCACTTGAATCGCGATTCTGCTGGCCACCTCACCATTGTCATGTCCACCCATCCCATCTGCGACCAAGTAAATACCCAAGGTCAAAGGCCTCTCTGGAAGCAGCAAGTCCGTGGTAAGGGCAAAAGCAGAATCCTCCATGTGAGTGCGAGTCCTGCCAACTGATTGAGCAGTCCAGGCATGCACGTTCAGCCGCTCAGCAAGAGGTTTTCTGAGGGTGTCAGTTGCGGATGAATGCCTTTCAAAAATTTTGCTACCAAATATTTTCAAAACGTCTCACCTTTCAAAGTTCCGGCAATACCTCATGGGGTGGGTGTGTTAACGTTAAATACCATCAAGTAGTTTTCAGCCGCCCAACCGTTTCGGTTTTCATCCAAAGGCGCTTCCAACTGCCACCAAGTGTAACCATCGCTCACTTCCGGTCCGCCAACAACTTTGAAGACCTCATCATCCATCGCCATGAAGTTAATATCTCCTGCGGTACCTGCAGCTGCCCGCATTCGCAAACCCAAGCCTTCCGTCCCGGTCACCTTAACGTAAACATTAATCCCAATCGCACCATCCGGCAAAATGACCGGTGCTTCTGAAGTAGGTGTGGGGAGATCAGTCGGAGCGACGATCGTATTAGTCTGTGTTGGAGCAGGAATGACGGTCACATTGTACTGTGGGGTGGCTTCGATTCGGGGAGCCTGGTTAACGGCAAATGAAAAGACCAACCAGGTGATCCCAACTAGCGCCCCGGCAACCAGCAGTACGCCAAGTATGCTTAGAGGGTGAATTTTTGGAGTCGGTTTGGTTTGCATGTTTGACCCGTGCTAATTATAACAGTGCCTTTCTGTAGAGTTAGTCATACTGCTTCCAAAAAGTTTCAATACTACGAAAGGTTTCGCCGGGATTTTCAAAATGAGGCATGCCGCGCGTGTGGCTGCTGCGGATAGCCTTCCAGTTTGGGTTCTCACGCACCAGCATGGGAAGCATATCAAATTTATGCTCGGGATGATTATCTTACACCACCAGAACTGGCTTGGTGATTTGTTTAAAGTATCGGGTGCGCACATTCGGTACTGAAAGCTTGCCGCAGTAGTGCAGGATCGGCGCAAAATGTGCGCCTGGCTGATGAGCTGAGGTGTAAGCGAGATCCACCAGATCCGATGGCGCGGTGTAAGTGAAACGTTTGCGATAGTAATTCGAGATGCTCGAGCGGCTTGCCAGCAAATCATAAAATGGCAGACTCCAGAGCGGTACCCTCAGGTAAGAAAGGGCTAAATTGCGGATTTGCTCCCACCATTTGTTCTCGGAAATATGCCCCATGCCCGGCATCTGCATGCCACTTGGATTGATCATCACGATCGACCTAAACAAATCACTGCTCTGTTCCTCAGCCATCGCAACAAACTCAGCTGACTGCCCCATAACCACAACATTCACAGGTCCACCGATCCGGTCTCGAATGAACTCAGTAATTGCTGCCTGGTAGAGTAACGGCCGGTAAGGTCTGTCGGACTTTTCTGAGCCACCAAAGCCAGGCAAGTCAAGCAGATAGACCTTGCGATAAGCGCTGAATGCCTCAAAAATTGGTACCATGTCGTGCCCGCCAGCAAACAAATGGAGCCCGTGGATAAGCAAAATAGGGGGCTGTTTACTTTCAACTCTACTTTCGTAATAGTTGATTTTTCCGACAGTATCCGATTCGAAAGTGTAGTGCTCAGCCTGGAGCATGAGGTTCACTTTTGCGTGGTGATCGATGTATCTTTTACTGTAAATGACCCAGCCAGCTTTGAATGCCAGTGCCAGCGTTGCCAGGCTGCCCAAGCTCCAACCCGCAACTTTCCCGTGTTCTGATTTTTCTTTCGCCATCCAGACCTCCGTTTATTTTGTGGTCTTATTCAATTATATATGAGAAAACCCCGGGCAGTTGAACCTGTCACAGAGGCGTAGTGGATCTTTTTGTGGATCGCCACACCTCGCTACGCGGGTGCAGGCAGATTGTCACATCTCGTTGTTCTTACAAATGTACGGCTGGTAGGGTGGGTTGGCGTCGAGAGGTGTAGGAAATTTGGAACGTTTAATAGCCAACCCCCCAAATCAAATCTCGCGATGACGGCGGGACAGGCAAATTGCCATGCTTTGCTCGCGATGACATAATTAAAATCGTATGATGCTCTGATGGTAAAATCCAGCTCATGAAGCGATCGCGCTACTCTCCCCGGCGGAAGAAATCCTCTCTGCGCTGGTTGCCAGCAATCTTTGGCGGCTTTTTTTTCTTGATTGCGGTCCTCATTGGCGTGATGGATTACATCAGCTTCCAGAAACCTCAGACAGACTATCCAGATGGAGTGAGCGTGGAGGGTATCCCCCTGGGCGGGCTTGACCGTGCCCAGTCAGAAGCACGGCTTGCCGAAGCCTTCTCAGTACCAGTTGAGTTGCGCTATCGCCAGGCGCGAATGCAATTCCCCCCCGGGGAACTCGGCTTCAAACCCGACTACACTGCGACTCTTTCTCAGATCGAGGAGAACCTGCCTAAAATGTCCTGGTGGAAGCATCTTTGGGGCAAGTCAGAAGTATCCAAACCGTTCGAAGCACCTTTGGTCGCTGAGATCGACCTGATCCAGACCCAAACATTTCTGGAGCAGGTCATCCCCCCGCGTTACGACCAGCCAGCGTCGGCAACAGTGCCGATCCTCTACAGCACCAATTACGAACCGGGTCAACCTGGCTATTCTCTGCAATCTCTCACAACCACAGCAGAAGACATCCAGGCTGCCTTGCTCTCGCCCGACCAGCGTGTCGTGAAGTTGAACGTACAGGAAAGCCCAGCCCTGCCGCTCGACCGGGCCAACCTCGAAATCTTTCTGAAGCAAACCATCCAGCTTGAGAAATTCAACGGTCTGATCGAGATCTATCAGCGCGACCTCGCCACGGGTGAGATCATGCACATTGCGCTGCGTGCCAACCAATCCGTGACACCAGACGTAGCCTATTCTGCCGCCAGCACCATCAAAATCCCCATCATGGTTTCCGCTATGCGCCGACTTGAGGAACCACTTCCTGCGCAGGCAAGCAGCTGGATGTTCCAGATGATTGCCGACTCACTCAACCCACCAGCAGATGGGCTGATGAAAGCTTACATGGATAACAATTCCGGACCCCTGATGGTCACCTCCGACTTGCGCGAATTGGGCTATCAGAACACGTTTCTCGCTGGCTATTTTGAGCCTGGATCTCCCTTGCTCGAACGCATCAGCACCCCTGCCAACCAACGCCGCGACATTTTCCTTGACCCTGATTTTTACAATCAAACCGTGCCTTCCGAAACTGGTGACCTGCTCTGGAAGATCTATCGCTGTGCCAATCAGAACGAGCTCATGTTTAATGGTCAGGTGTCGGCCTCGGAATGTCAGCAAATGCTGGGTTACCTGCTTGAGAACCGCATCCACGCTCTCATCGAGGCGGGTCTCTCTCCTGAAGGACGTACCGCCCACAAGCATGGCTGGACGAACGACCTGGACGGTCTTATCCACACCATCAGCGACTCAGGCGTGGTTTACACTCCTGGCGGGGATTACGTTTTGGTCATTTTTGCCTACACCGAAAACCAATTCCTCTACGACACTGCCAACCAGCTTTTTGCCAAGCTCTCTCAATCCATTTATAATGCTTATAACCCTGAACAACAGGCTGCCTGGTATGGCGAAAACTGAACCTATTGGGTTTTGGCACAAAAATGGACCTGATTCTGACGCATGAACAAACTGATCTTGATGGTCTCGCCTCAATGCTTGGGGCGTACTTACTGCGTCCCGAAGCCATTGCTCTGCTGCCGCGCCAGATAAACCGCAACGGCAAGGCGTTCCTAAGACGTTATGCCAATGATTTGCCCTTTTCGGATTACCAGGCACTTCCTCACGAATCAATCAAGAGCGTCTTCCTGGTGGATACCCAATCTCTCGTGACTTTACGCGGTATGAGTGATCAAACCAAAGTCACCGTGCTCGACCACCATCCCCGCAAAACCCAGATTCACCCGGATTGGCAGGTTGAGTTGCACCTGACCGGCGCGTGTACGACGATCCTGGTCGAGAAGTTGCGTGAACAGAACGCGACACTAACACCAATCGAAGCCACTCTGATGCTTTTGGGCATCCACGAAGACACGGGCTCCCTGACTTACACATGCACTACGGCCCGGGATGCCCAGGCTGTTGCCTCTCTGCTTGAGCAAGGTGCCGATCTCAACATTGCCTCCGTCTACCTCAACCCACCTTTATCTAACGCGCAACAGCAGCTCTACGACCGCCTTTTAAAGGACCTGGTCCAGTTGGATATTGAGGGTTACAGCATTTTGGTCGCCAAGGCAATCGCTAATGACCTCAACGATGAGATCTCCACGGTAGCGCACAAAATGCGTGAATTCCTCACTCCCGACGGACTGGTTCTGTTGGTCTCCACACGCCAGGGAATCCGCCTGGTAGCGCGTTCCACCACCGACAATGTGGATATGGCACAACTGGCGATTCGTTTTGGAGGTGGCGGCCACAAACGCGCGTCTTCAGCTCTGATTCGTGAAGAAGGTCGCTCGAGTGCCAATATCACTGACACCATGTTATCCGAAGTCACACGCCGCGTGATTGAAACCATCCCACAAATTGTCATTCCCAGCATCAGAGTGAGCCAGATGATGTCGAAGAATCCTCTGACTCTTAGCCCAGATATCGGCGCAATAGATGCGGCGGAGTTGATGAAACGTTATGGATTCGAAGGGTATCCGGTGGTCGAGAACAAACAGTTGGTTGGGCTGCTCACCCGCAGAAATGTGGATCGGGCTATTGCTCACAAACTCGACAAAACTGCAGGCGAGCTGATGACTGCTGGTTCGGTCAGCGTATATCCGGATGACCCGATTTCCAAGCTCAAGGAACGCATGGCAACCAGTGGTTGGGGACAAGTGCCGGTTTTAGATCCGGACTCGAATGAGATCATCGGGATTGTAACCCGCACTGACCTGATCAGCACACTTAATCACGATGAAGAGCTGCCAACGCAAAGTGAGATCGCCGGGATGCTCTCCGAAGCCCTGCCTCCTGCCCGCAAGGCTTTGCTGCGCGCAGTCGCTGACGAAGCATATGAGCAAGGCGTGCAAGCCTTCATCGTCGGTGGATTTGTGCGTGACCTCTTGCTGCAACTACCCAGCCAGGATTTTGATATCGTGATTGAAGGCGACGCGATGGCATTCGCTGAACACCTCGCGCGTCAATTTGGCGGTCGGGTAGTAGCGCATAAGCGCTTTGGCACAGCCAAATGGATCCTTAACCAGGAAAACCTCCAGAACAATCTGAACATCTCCGATAACAAAGGTTTTAGTATCTCCGACCTCCCCGAACACCTTGACCTCATCACTGCCCGCACTGAGTTTTACAACAAACCCGCTGCACTGCCAGTGGTTGAACGCAGCAGCATAAAAATGGACCTGCATCGGCGGGACTTCACCATAAACACACTCGCCCTGCGTCTTGATGGCAGCCATTTTGGTAAGATTTTCGATTTTTGGGGTGGTTACAGTGACCTTGAGCAGAAGCAAATTCGCGTACTGCACGCCTTATCCTTCGTGGATGATGCTACGCGCATGCTCAGGGCTGTACGTTTTGCTGTTCGGTTCAACTTCGAAATTGAGCCTCAGACGTTGAGCCTGATCGAAGGCAGCCTTCCACTGATCGCAGAAATCAGCGGCGCACGCCTGACACATGAATTTGAACTGATCTTCAACGAAAGCAAAGCACCAGAAATGCTCAGGCAGCTCGGTTCGCTGGGAATATTAGCGGCTATTCATCCTGCCCTGCCATGGGATGACGCCTGCATCAATCGTCTTTCTCGCGGTGCTATAAATCTCACAAAAGACGGATATGTCATTCCTCCAGAAGAGAGACTACAGATTCTTTGGTGCTTGTGGCTGCAAGATCTGCAACCAGAAGACTTGCAGGCAGTTGGTCAGCGCTTGCGACTTTCTGCGAAGCTTCTCGGCTGGATCGCAGAGACACGGGCAATCTGGTATTTGCTGTCTGCAATGAGAGAACAGCAACCAAGCCAGGTGACCGAGCAACTTGAGAGTTTTCATGCCACTCCTCTGGGAGCGGTTTTTGCTGCACATGAACAACCGGCACTTCGCCAAATTCTGTTAACTTACAAAGATACATACAGGCACGTGCGTCCCTTCACCACGGGTAGAGATTTGCGTGCGCTCGGTCTGCCACCTTCCCCTCGATATGAGTTTATCCTTGGCACTCTCAAAAATGCCTGGTTGGATGGACAGATTCAATCCGAGACCGAAGAAAAAGAACTTCTCCAAAAATTGCTGGATCAGGAATGAACCACGCTGCAATCCGCGAGGCTGATTACATCATGCCCGCTGGTGAGCGGGTTCACATCCGCCCGCTGGAAAAAGACGACCTGCCAGGCTTGGAATGGGATGGGGAATATGCCCATTTTCGCAAGCTGTACCATCAGCATTACGAGAATAGCCTCGGTGGAAACACCCTGATCTGGGTGGCTGTGAACGCGGACGCAGAGGTGATCGGACAAGTTTTCTTGTTACTTCTGTCGCGTCAGCGTGAACTCGCGGATGGGGTCTTCCAAGCTTACCTTTTTTCATTTCGCATTAAACCAGCATATCGCGACCAGGGACTGGGCGGCTTTATGCTTGAAATGGTCGAAGGTTTTTTGCGGGATAGAGGCTTCCGGTTTCTGAGGTTGAACGTGGCTCGCGCCAACCCCCTTGCACGCCGCATGTACGAGAAACACGGTTATCGGATGATCGGGCCAGACCCCGGCGTCTGGCGCTACCAGGATCAGAATGACGAGTGGCAAACCTGCCGAGAACCTGCCTGGAAGATGATCAAGAAGCTTTAAACAAAAAACCCGAAGCTTAACTCCGGGCTTCAGATTGAATAAAATGCCAGCTAAGCTTCTGGCGTATCGTGAACTTCCGGCTCTCCTGATTCTTCAACCGGGAACTCCTCAGGTTCGGGAACTGTTTCCACTTCTAGCTGATCTTCGGGCAAAATCGCACTAACATCTGCGACAGCTTCCACATCCAACACAACCGGCTTAACATTTTTCAGCCAGCCATCCACAATCCCCTTGATCTCTTCATAATCGGCAGTTGTGAGCAACTTTGGTATGCCCATCACAGGCTGCTGCTCTTTGACCATCAATGTCAGTCCAAATTTGGACTCTCTTGCGCCGGTGATTTCCGAGCGAGGGAGGAACATATCAGCCGCTTTTGGCTGCTTCTGCTTTATCCCAGTCTCATCCACGATCAACTCATACTGATCCCAGATAGCCTTGCGCTGCCTCACAGCATTCCACGATACAAGAACGAACATAACCACGATCAAACCAAAAATCAGATATGGGTTTTTATTTTCAGTTTGCCCGCGATTCAGAAAGTAATTCAAGACCAACAAGACCACCAGGGTGATGCCGTACATCAAGTAAATATTACGTACTTGTTCTTTGAGTTTATCCGGGTCTAGACGATAACTTTTCATGGAGAACCTCCGATTGGAATATCGCAATTATACTCGTATAATATTTCGCACTGGAATAACATGGAAAAAGCTAATTTGGAAACCCATCGTGACCTCAACATTCCCGGTCTCAATCGCAGACGGGTGGATGTATGGCTGCTGGAAGCCTACCACGCCAATCCAAACCAATCCTTCCCGGTACTTTACGTCCAGGATGGGCAAACAGTATTCGACCAATGGAGGAAAGGGATCCAGGGTTGGGAAATTCACCGGGCTATCTCTCAACTTTCGGAGGAAGAAAAGATCTTTCCGCCTGTGGTAGTTGCCATTTCAAGCACCCTCAACCGCTCTGGCGAATACTTACCCGCCAAGGCGCTTACAAGTCCGAATGGAACGAGTCTGGCCGAAGAAAGCAGCCTGGTCGGGAAATCCTCGACGAAACGTGTGGTATCAGACCTGTACCTCGAATGGATGGTCAACACGCTAAAACCAGCGATTGATCAACGCTACCGCACTCTCCGCGACGCTCAAAACACAGCCTTGTTGGGTTCCAGCCTGGGGGGATTGATCACCCTTTACGGCTTATGCGAGTATCCTGGTGTGTTCGGCAAAGCTGCCTGCCTTTCCACGCATTGGCCAGCCGTGGGTCAGGGTATGCTGTCATATCTTGATGAGAACCTCCCCGACCCCGGTCAACACAAGCTTTACTTCGACCACGGCAGCGAAGGGCTTGACCGCGAATACGAACCCTGGCAAGCCAAAGTTGACGCTCTGCTGCGCGAAAAAGGCTTTCGGGAGGGGAAGGACTTTGCCAGTTGGCACTTCGCTGGCGAAGACCACACAACCACTGCCTGGAGGAACCGGGTTCACATTCCGCTGACCTTCCTTTTCGGCACCATCGATCAGTAACCAGCAGCACCCCAAACCAGGCTCCAACAAGCCAATTAGACAAAACATGCCGTCTTTCTCTCACCAATTGCTAAAAAAGTCTTGAAATCGGATGTGATTCCATTTCTTTTTTGATATAATAAAAATTCGGCATTTAAGGAAACCTTATTGCCCATTAAAATCCGCCTGGTGCCGGGCACCAAGCTTGATCATAGGAAGGTCACACACACATGAAAGAATACTCAACCGCCTCTATTCGCAACATCGTCCTTGCCTCGCATAGTAATTCCGGTAAAACGATTTTAGCTGAGAGCCTCCTGCACTTCACCGGTGCCACCACCCGCCTGGGTACCATCGAAGATAAAACCACCGTCTCAGACTTCGACGAAGAAGAACAACGCCGTGGTATTTCGCTCTTCACCACTGTTTTGCCGGTGATCTACAAGGATCTTAAACTCAACCTGCTCGACACTCCCGGCTACACTGATTTCGTCGGCGAGGTTGTTTCAGCGATGCGCGTTGCGGATTGTGCCTTAATTCTGGTCGATTCCGTTGGCGGTCTCGAAGTCGGTACTGAAGTTGCCCTCCAGTATGCTGAAACCTTTGGCATCCCCAAGATCATGGTCATCAACAAGATGGATCGTGATAATGCCAACTTCCAAAAAGCTCTCAAGTCAGTGCAGGATGAAATCGATTCCCGCCTCATTCCGATGCAGTTGCCGATGGGCGAAAAAGCCGATTTTAAGGGTGTGATTGACCTGGTTACCATGAAAGCCTACGAAGGTGATGGCAAGAAAGTAGTCGAAATCCCAGCCAGTCTCAAGGCTGAAGCAGATGAAGCCCGTACTCAACTGGTGGAAGCTGCCGCGGAAGGCGAAGACAGCCTGCTCGAAAAATATTTCGAGAATGGTGATCTGACCTCAGAAGAGATCATGCAAGGTCTGAGAAAAGCCATCCAAAACAGCAATATCATTCCGGTACTCGTCGCTGCTGGCGGTCGCAACCTTGGTATCCAGCCCTTATTGGATGTTCTCGTAGCGCTTGCCCCTAGCCCTGTTGAGTTACCCGCTGTCAAAGCCAAGACCCCCAAGGGCGAAATTGAACTGAGCTACCAGGATGCCGGACCGCTGGCTGCCTACGTTTGGAAAACTACTGCTGACCCCTTCGTTGGGCGCCAGACTTACTTCAAGGTCTATTCCGGCGTGGTCACCTCTGATACCCGCGTTTGGAACGCGAGCAAGGGCGAGGAAGAACGCCTTGCCGGTGTTCAGGTTCCCTTCGGCAAAGACATGCTGCCCGTCAGTGTGATCCACAGCGGCGATATCGGCGCAGTGGCAAAACTGAGCGTCACAACTACTGGCGACACTCTGACCACCAAAGAACAGAACATCACTCTGCCCGTCCCCACCTACCCCCACGCGCTTTACCGTGTGGCAATCAATCCCAAAACCCAGAGCGATGCTGCCAAGATGAGCCAGACTCTGACCCGCATGACGGAAGAAGACATGACCCTCACCTGGGAAATGCAAGCTGCCACGCATCAGACACTCTTGTTTGGCATGGGCGATCAACACATCGATGTCGCCCTGAAGCGCATGGAGCAAAAGTTCCAGCTCAACCTGGTAACTCTCGAACCCAAGGTGCCCTACGAAGAGCACATCACCCGTGAAGGCGCTGCAACCTATCGCCACAAGAAACAGACTGGCGGTTCCGGGCAGTTTGGCGAAGTCTCGCTCAAGGTCTTCCCGATCGAAGGCGAAGATTTCACCTTCTCGAACGATGTTTTTGGAGGCGCAATCTCCAGCAACTATATGGGTCCGATCGAAAAAGGTATCC
The DNA here is from genome assembly GCA_035388405.1 of Anaerolineaceae bacterium. Classification (GTDB taxonomy): domain Bacteria; phylum Chloroflexota; class Anaerolineae; order Anaerolineales; family Anaerolineaceae; genus Mesolinea. The sequence goes on along the minus strand of DAOOPV010000002.1, from coordinate 25,861 downwards.
GCAGTGTCATGAAGGAAGGCGTCGTTGCAGGCTATACTGTCCATAATGTGGGCGTCTCAGTGGTGGATGGTAAAGAACACCCCGTTGACTCTAAACCTATCGCCTTTGAAATCGCCGGTCGCGAAGCCTTCAAGATCGCCTTCAAGGAAGCCAATCCGGTTCTCTATGAGCCGATCATGCGCGTCGCAGTCACCGTGCCTGAAGCCAACATGGGCGACATCATGGGCGACCTCAACACCCGTCGCGCCCGCGTTCAGGGTATGGATACCGAGCATGGTAAGTCCACCATTAATGCCCACGTGCCGCTTTCGGAAATGATGCGCTACACCACCAACCTGCGCTCCATGACCGGCGGTCGCGGTATCTTCACCATGGAATTTGACCACTACGAAATGGTCCCCACCCAAATGGCGCGCGAGATCATGGACGCCCGGCAGAAAGAACTGCACGAGAGCGAATAAGTTCGTTTTTGAAACACGAGGCTGGCTGAAAGGTCAGCCTCTTTTTTTTTTTTTTAGAATTCGAATCAGTTGGTTTTACTCAGGCTTGATCAACAAACTCATACCGGTGGTAATCGCAGACAGGTTTGTAGCCAATCTCCTGGTAGATCTTGTTGCTGGTCGGGTTGGAGAGGTCAGTGAAGAGATTGGTAAACTCATACCCGCGCGAGAGCAACTCCTTTGATACTTCTGCCACCAGCGCCCTGGCGTAACCCTTCCGGCGGAAAGCTGGCGGGGTATAGACTCCGCTGACACAGATGCCTTTGATCTGCGGACGCGTGGCGAGAGTGATGCAAACCACTTCGCCATTATCCACCCAGAAGAAGGTTCGCCTTTGTTGGATACTTTCCAACGCCAAGTCAGCAGTGTATAGCCTCCTGGGTCCCAAAACGACCTCCTCACTCATGGCATTAAGCATCTCAGCCGCGAGCGGAGCCTCGCTTGCATCTGCGATCTTCATCTTCCCCAAGGGATAACTGACCGACAACACCTGACTCAGTTCATATGCCCGTGTGTTCACAATTCTCCGCGGCTGCTGCCGGGTTTTCTCCTGCCAGATTTCGGCAAAACAATCACTCACCGCATCTATGCCGTTCACGCCTGGCAGGTGCCAACCGCTTTCAATCAGGGCATCGGCGAGGGCTTCCAAGGCAGCCCTGTCCAGCGGTTCGCTCTGCACGATCAACGCGAATGGAGGTGTCATCAGCGCTGATGCCCTAATCTCTCCGATTTCGTCCCTGACCAGAGCCATCATTGGCATCGCCTCCCCATAAGCATGCAAGTCGGACTGCAGACGCAGCGCCAATCCCAGGATCAGATTGTAGCGTGTTTCAGCAGCTTCCCAAAGGTGGTGAGCCTGATCGTAATAGGTATGGGGATCGTCAAAGAATGCAACACTAAACATGTCTGCCACCTTTTGGAGACAACTTATGGTTTCCAGCCAAATTCTGCCAGGTCGATCACGCCATCAGCGTCAAAACGTACGCCCTCATCCTCCAGTAATGCCCGCTGCAGCGCCGCATCTGGTCCCGTCAGGCTTATTTTGCCGCTTCGGTTGATCACCCGCTGCCATGGCACTTTTCGGCTCCCTTGATAGCGCAAAGAAGCCAAGGCAAAACCAACGAGCTGCCCGCTGCACCCGCCTACCAGTTTGCCAATTTGACCGTAGGTGGCCACCTTACCTTCTGGAATAGCTTCTACCACATCAAAAATGGTGGCATGAAGTTTATTTTCTTTACTAGATTCCATGGTCAATTCCCTTGAACAAAATCCTTGAGAGAATTACGCCGTTTCGGATCCCGCAGTTTTCGCAAAGCAGAGCTTTCGATCTGCCTGATGCGTTCGCGAGTCAGACCGAAGTAATTGCTAATTTCTTCCAACGAGTGATAAACACCATCTTTAAGACCAAAGCGCAATTCCAGGACTTCCCGTTCACGTTCGGGCAGGCCAATTAGAGACTCTCGTACCGACTCGCGCAGGTTGTCCCGCATGACCTCTTCCATCGGTTCGATCGCATCCAAATCTGGGATATAGTCGCCCAAAGTGCTGTTCTCGGCATCTCCAACCGGGCTCTCCAACGAGACGGGCTCCTCGGCAGACTTCAACACCGACTCCACCTTTTGGGTAGCTTCATCCCAGCGATGCAGCAAACCCGAGTCTGCCAGCTCACGGCTGCCTCCGATCTCGAGAATGGCTTTGACGTCTTCTTCGTTGAGAAAACCCGATTTGACCGCCATTTCAGCGAAGGTAGGATCTCGCCCCAGGATCTGCACCAGGCGGTGCTGAATCTTCACCAGTTTGCTGATCGATTCAACAATATGCACCGGAATTCGGATGGTGCGGGCGTTTTCGTGAATATAACGTGTGATAGCCTGGCGGATCCACCAGGTGGCATAAGTGCTAAAGCGGAAACCTTTGGCTGGGTCAAATTTTTGGATGCCCCGCAGCAAACCCATATTGCCTTCCTGGATCAAATCCTCCATGGCAATACCTTTGTTATTGTAACGCTTGGCGATGCTCACCACTAATCGCAGGTTGTATTCCACCAGTTTTTCTCCTGCATAGCCAGCACATTCCTCAACCCGTTCGATGGAATTCTGGATTTGCATCAAGCTGGCTTCCAGGCGCACTGGCTCAGCATCACTGATCCAATCCAAGTTCACCTTTTCTATCAAACCCTCGGGGAGTATGTATGCGTCCATGAAGAAGCGCAGCAAATCCCTCGCCAAGTCTTCCCAATGCTTGTCACTGCCCCAACGGGGATCATTAAGATAGGCACGGATGTAAGGGGAATCAGGCATTTCGCATGTTAGTTGCATTTGCAGCGCTTCAGCAAGCACCTTTTGCACATCTGGTGCAGGATACGAGAGCCTGGCAGCATCCATCTCCACCTGCGTCCAGGTGGACTTCATGTCGGCATAGATCCTTTGCACATTTAAGCCGAATTCGCCTGTTCGGTAAAGATTGAGCTGCTCTTTCGCCTGGACAATGATCGCCAGATAAAATTCTTCCTCTGCCAACAGCAACTCTTCGCGGCTGATATCCCTCAGGTAGAGTTGAATTGGATCATCAAGAATTTCACCCTTCTGGGTTTCAGAAGTGTTTTCTGAAGGATCGTCGCTCAGATCAAAATCGTCCGTGTCTTTTTCTGACATCGCTCAAGCCTTATCTCTGGATTTACTCTTGATAGAGGACGTTCTGCGAACACGCGTGCTGCCGCCAGCTTCGGGAGCAAGTAGGGCTTTGTCCAACAAGCGGCGCTTTTGCAGCAATTCAATATAAAGGAATTGTACTTCTTCGTCCGTGTATGTCTTTGAATCGACCGAATCAGATTGCAAGAACTTTATTTCGTCCAGTCTATCCTCCAAACGATTCAGACGCATACGCACAACTGCCCTGATCTGGTGCTGATCCCGTTTTTCCTTAGTGATTGCGTAATGGACCTCTTCGAAATTCGGATTTTCTTCGAATTCCAGCGCGGGGGTCAAACGGGCTTCAATGTAGTCAGAAGGAGTGTAGTCCACCTGCCGCAAGCTTTCGGCGATCAGTCGGAAACCCGCAAGTGTATCTGCATTCTGAAAATCAGATTCCATGATCGGGTCAAGCCCGAGATTACAGAGAGTCTTATCCAGTCGAAACAAACCTTCCGGATCAAGGAACAGGTCATGCAAGAGGTAACGCTCAAGTTTTTGGTTCTTTTGCGTCGGCTTGCTTACCGTGCTGGCAGGGATCACATCTGCCTGGTCGCTGTCAATCTTTTTTCGGCGGGTGTGAGTAAGGTCAGTGCGTGTGCTTTTCAGAGAACGTTCATCTACACGCAAAAAAGTCGCCAGCTGCTGGCGGTATGCTTCGCGTTCCACATCGTCGGCCACATCATCGATTAGCGGCATCACCTGTGCAGCAATGTCGCGTTTCACCTTGGCATCCCGCAGATCCTGGTCTGCAGCCAGCGTTTCCATGACGTGCACGACCACCGGTTTTGCCTTGGCAATTATTTGCTTCCAAGCGTCAGGATCTTCGAGCACGATTTCATCCGGGTCTTGTTGCCCAGGCAGAGCCGTCACGCGGATATCGGCACTCAAGTGCTGTTCAAAGCGCATCAGCCCGCGGGAATCGAACCGGATCTCGGACTCCTGATCCATGGCTTTGCGCGCAGTTTCGAGCCCCTTCAGAGTGGCGTTTTGGCCGGCCGCATCAGGATCAAGCGCCAAAACGATGTTACGCGTCAAGCGCTTTATCAGGCGAAATTGATCTTCCGTCAGAGCGGTACCCATGGGAGACACCGCGTTGTTGAATCCAGCCTGGTGCAGCCCGATCACATCCATGTAGCCTTCCACGATGACAGCCTGGTTCAGTGAGCGGATGCTTTTCCGCGCCATGTCGAGCCCATAAAGCAAACGACCTTTGTCGAACACCTCAGTCGCGGGAGAGTTGAGGTACTTCGGCACGTCATCCGGATCCAAAACACGCCCGCCAAAACCGGTTAGTTGACCATAGGGCCCGCGGATTGGGAATATCAAGCGGTTGCGAAAACGATCATAAATGCTGCCATCGTCGCGTTCGGTCATCAATCCTGCCGCCACCATGATGGAAGGTTGGAAGTTTTTCAGGCGTAAGTGGTCGAGTAAAGCATTCCAGCTTCCGGGAGCATAGCCCAGACCCCAGACCTTGATGGTCTCGTCGGTCAGACCGCGTTTGTGAAGATAATCGAGTGCCTTGTTACCTGCTGGGGTGGTGAGCATTTGCTGCCGGAAAAAGCTGGCGGCTTCCTCCAGGACAGCGCTGAGGTCCTGCCTGGTTTGCTCATTAGCCTCGCTTTCAGGAGTATGCTGGATGAGAGTGACACCTGCACGTTCGGCTAGCTGGCGCAGTGCTTCATTAAAGTCCCAACCTTCCCGTTTCATCATGTAGCCAAAGATATCCCCCCCTTCGTTGCACTGTCCGAAACATCGCCATGTCTGCGTCTCGGGGAAGATTACAAAAGCGGGAGTGCGTGTGTTGCTGTGGAAAGGGCAAAAACCAATGTAGTTTTTGCCGGTGCGACGTAGTTTGACCGTCTGACCAACAATTTCAACAATGTCCAGGCGATCTTTGATGTCATCTACAACAGTCATCAGTTACCTCAGGTTTTTGGTGTGGTTCAGGTTCAAGATTGGGTTACTTCACTACCCCACCAAGATAATTTTACCTTAGTTAAGCACGTGTCAGCATATCGTGAAAGCTTTAGGCTGGTTTGTACATCTTCTTTAGAAGAAGTTAATTCCAAATCCAGCCAACTCACGCAAAAATGTTAAAACGTACAAAAGGAAATAAAAAAGCAGGGTCGTGAATGTCACGACCCTGCTTGCTTACGGAACTTGACTACTCCACACTCGAAGCGGTATGGTTGGTGCTTTTCAGCTCCTTATCAGCCTTGATTGCGGCTTGATTGGGCGTCGGGGGAACGCCATTGGTCATCGCCGGATCACTGGTAGGCTCGGGGGTTGAGCTTTCAGCAAACGGCTCAGCGGTGGGTGTGCTGGCTTTGGCGCCTGCTTCACTTTCAGCAGTCTCTGCTGGTTTGGGGGCGGTGGGTTTGGTCTCACCCGATTTGGCAGGGTCAATGGTCGGTTGCACCGGAGGTACGCCGTCCACAGTCGCAGCCATTTGCGAGTAATCCATCTCCGCCATCTGGGAGTAGAGCGACCAGCGGCGTTTGGCGTCTGCTTCCGCGCCCTTCATGAGCTCTTCAGCGCGCTCCTCATCCTGCTGGAGCAGCATGCGGTAACGGGTTTCATTGTAAGCGTAATCAGCAACATTGATGCTGGGAGCCTTGGAGTCTATCTGCAGCGGGTTCTTACCTTCCGCAGCCAGGCGTGGGTCATAACGGAACAGCACCCATGCGCCGGAATTGACGGCCATTTTCTGCTGGACGAGACCCTTCTTCATGTCGATACCGTGGTTGATGCAGTGCGAATAAGCAATGATCAAGGATGGACCGTCATAGGCGTCCGCTTCGTTTAGAGCACGGAGGGTCTGCGAGTCGCTGGCGCCCATCGCCACGCGTGCCACGTAAATATTTCCATAGGTCATGGCAATCATGCCAAGATCTTTCTTGGGTTTGTCCTTGCCATCCGCAGCAAATTTCGCTACTGCGCCGCGCGGGGTGGACTTGGAACTCTGGCCACCGGTATTCGAGTAAACCTCGGTGTCGAGCACCAAAACGTTCACGTTGCGTCCGGAAGCCAACACATGATCCAGACCACCGTAACCGATATCGTAGGCCCAACCATCACCGCCCATGATCCAGACGCTCTTTTTAACGAGGTAATCTGCCAGGCTGTAGAGGTTGCGCAGCTCGCCACTCTGCTCGTCCTTGAGCAGGGCTTTCAATTGCTTGACGCGCTTGCGCTGGGCATTGATCTCCGCTTCGCCATTCTGGCTGGCGTTGCAAAGTTCATCTGCTAATTCACGACCGATGAAGTCTGCGTTCTTCTGCACCAATTCCTTGGCGTATGTCATAAATTTATCGACGGTCAGGCGCATGCCCATGCCAAACTCGGCATTGTCTTCGAACAAGGAGTTCGACCAGGCAGGTCCCAAACCCTGGGCGTTCTTTGCCCATGGCGTAGTCGGGTGGTTGCCGCCATAAATGGAGGAGCAACCGGTGGCGTTGGCAACCAGCATGCGGTCGCCGAACAGCTGGGTGACCAGGCGCACGTAAGGCGTCTCGCCGCAGCCGGCGCAGGCACCTGAGAACTCAAACAGAGGTTCGAGCAGCTGTGAGTTCTTCACCAGGTGGGTCGAGATCTCCTCACGCGGGATGAGCGGCAGGCTGAGGAAGTAATCCCAGTTTTTCGCTTCGCCTTCGCGGATTGGAGGCTGCTCGCCCATGTTGATGGCATGGCGTTCGGGGTTGGTCTTGTCTTTTCCTGGGCAGTTCTCAACACACAAGCCGCAGCCTACGCAGTCCTCAGGGGCTACCTGGACAGTCCAGGAGTAGCCATCTTTCCATTCGCGGAATTTGGAAGCGGTGGACTTGAAAGTCTCAGGGGCATTCTTGAGCAGCTCGGTGGGGTAGACCTTGGTGCGTATGGCGGCGTGCGGGCAGACAAACGAACAACGCGCGCACTGGATACACAAGTCGGGTTCCCAAACCGGGATTTCGAGGGCGATGTTGCGTTTTTCCCATTTGGTTGTGCCTACGGGGTAAGTGCCGTCGTCAGGCAGTTGGCTGACGGGGATGGCATCACCGTTGCGGTTGATCATCTCGCCAAGAACTTCCTTCACAAACACAGGAGCTTCAGCCGGAACCGGCAAACGGCGGCTGTGACTGCTGGTAACCTCGGTGGGATATGCCACCTGGTGCAGGTTGGCAACAGACTGATCCACGGCTTCAAAGTTTTTGCGAACAACTGCTTCGCCCTTTTTACCGTAGGTTTTCTCGATGGCGTGTTTGATCTGCGCCAGAGCTTCTTCCCGCGGCAAAACATTGCTGATGGCAAAGAAACAAGCCTGCATGATGGTGTTGATGCGGCTGCCCATGCCAGTGGCCTCTGCAACCTGGTAGGCATCAATCACGTAGAACTTGAGTCGCTTTTCAATAATGTTCTTCTGCATCTCACGAGGCAGAGTATTCCAAACTTCGTCGGGACCGTAGATGGTATTCAGCAGGAAGACAGAGCCTGGGCGGGAGAACTTCAGCATGTCAAAACGATCCACATAGCTAACCTGGTGGCAGGCCACGAAGTTGGCCTGACCTTCTGAGATGAAGTAGGGAGCGCGAATGGGTTCGGGACCGAAACGCAGATGCGAGACGGTTACCGTACCAGATTTCTTCGAGTCGTATTCAAAGTAGCCCTGGGCGAAGTTGGGGGTCTCATCACCAATGATTTTGATCGAGTTCTTGTTCGCGCCAACAGTACCATCAGAACCAAGTCCGAAGAAGATCGCCTGGATCACATTGTCAGCCAGGATCTCAAAGGATGGGTCGTAATCAATGCTGAGATTGGTGACATCGTCCACGATACCAACCGTGAATCTTTCTTTGGGCTGATCCTTGGCAAGCTCGTCGAAGACGCCCTTGACCATCGCAGGGGTAAAGTCCTTGGAAGAAAGTCCATACCGTCCGCCAGTGACAATGGGCATCTGCTGGCAGGGGGATGTGCCGTTCAGCAGTCCAGCTGCCAGGGCGTTGACAACATCCTGGAAGAGAGGTTCGCCGATGGAACCGGGTTCCTTGGTGCGGTCGAGCACTGCAATTTTCTTGACAGTGGCGGGGATCACACCGAGGAAATGCTTGACCGAGAAGGGGCGATAGAGGCGCACAACCACAACGCCCACTTTTTCATTGTGGGAGTTGAGATATTTGGCAACTTCAGCAGCAGTTTCTGCGCCAGAGCCCATGATCACGACCACACGGTCCGCGTCAACCGCGCCGTGGTATTCCATGATCTTGTATTCGCGACCAGTCAGGTCAGCAAAGCGTTCCATTTCTTCTTCCACGATGCGAACGCTCTCGTCATAATAGCGGTTGACCGTTTCGCGACCCTGGAAGTAAACATCTGGGTTCTGGGAAGTACCGCGGATCACGGGGGCATCCGGTGTCAGGGCGCGCATACGATGCGCGATGATCATGTCTTCATTAACGATGGCGCGCAGATCATCGTCGGAGAGACGTTCGATCTTGTTAACCTCGTGGGAGGTTCGGAAGCCATCAAAGAAGTGCACGAAAGGAATGCGGGAGCGTAAGGTTGCTGCCGTAGCAATCGCGGCAGTATCCTGGGCTTCCTGGGCGGAGTTAGAGGCAATCAAACCCCAACCGGTCTGGCGCACCGCCATCACATCCTGGTGGTCTCCAAAGATGGAAAGCGCCTGGGCAGCCAGCGAGCGGGCTGAAACATGGAACACCGCTGCGGTCAATTCGCCGGCGATCTTATACATGTTGGGAATCATCAGCAGCAAGCCCTGGGAGGCTGTGAATGTGGTGGCAAGGGCACCGGTTTGGAGGGCTCCATGCACTGCACCAGCGGCACCGCCTTCAGACTGCATCTCGACCACTGAAGGGATCGTGCCCCATATGTTTGGAACACGTTCCGCAGCCCACTGATCCGCAAATTCGCCCATGGTTGAAGAAGGGGTGATGGGATAAATTGCGATTACTTCGTTCAGCCTGTAAGCAACATAAGCGGTCGCCTCATTGGCATCTGTCATTACCATTTCCCGTGTCATTTAGAAAACTCCTTTAAGTATTTTCGGACTTTGCCGTTTGTTAGTCACAACATTAGAACCCTCCGGGACAGGAGGTTCATGCTTTTGAATTGTACCCTTAAACCCAAATTAGGGGGCATTTTATTTGTGAAGAGAGCTTAAAAACTTGATGATTTTGCAATTGATTGACAAGCCGCACACTCCAATAGGAGTGCAACGAATCTCCGCGCTACTCACACATTCCTGTGGCTCAGTCCAATCCTGCAGCGACGACCTTAACTTTCACCTAAACGCTTGGGCGGTTTTATTGGCGATGGATTCCACTTCGTACGGTTTAACTGCTCGAGCATCTCGGTGGGGGTAAAACCGTTGTTATCGTACATTCTTGTATGGTTGTGAACGTTCGCCACCAATTTGAACAACCCCATTGACTCGTCCAAGTCTTTAAATCGATACCCAGCGTCGGTAAAGTAATCGACCTCATCTTTGACTGAGACTCCAAATTGAATCAGCTCGTGCAGGTCGATCAGGTCGCCGTCAACACCCATAATACCTTCGCCGCGAGAGGTGAGTTTGTGCTTAAGGATGTATGCTTTTATTTCAGCATACGACTCTTCGGGCTCACGGTATTCAAAATCGAGATACTTTAAGAATTCCTCTTTTTTCGGAAGGTAGCGCGGCTTGTTACCTTGAGCCTTCCGAATTCCTCTCACATTATCCTGATAGTCATCAAACTCGGGTTGGAACTGGGGTCCCGAAATAATATCGCCTAAAACTGAGTATTCAACGTCGTCGGTCCGGGCAAGCCGGATCAACGCCAACAAGGCCTCTTCCGTTGTGGTATGGACTTCCTCGTAGTAGTTAAACACCGCCACAAATTCCTTCGCGCTAATAACCCCATACAGACTCACTGCTGCTGTGGCGTATTTTGCGATCAACTCTTTACGCTCGCGACTGATTCTCATTGTAGTGCCTGCCATGTTCATACCCTCTCTAATTCTTGATTAGCTCGTCTAAATTTTCTAGTTGAATTGCCTGCGGGTTCGGTAAATTTCCATACACACCATAACCACATGGAGATCCAATACTCGCCCATGCTATTTGTTTTTAATTATAACAACCTACGGGTTTCCAGTTCTTTTCTGGCAAGCAGTAGGGTTGAAAGGCTCTTCCCGTCCGGAAGCCTGCCGTCCTGCGCCATTTCCATTAGCTCGGAAATCGGTACCAAAACAGTCGTAAGGAACTCGTCATCGTCCTGTTCAAGTGGAGAATCTTCCAGTTTCAACGCAAGGAAAACATGCATATACTCGGTTGAATATCCCGCTGCCATAAAGAATCCGCCCAACCTGAGTAACTCACCGCAATCCTTGCCGATCTCCTCCCGCAATTCGCGTCTGGCCGCCACCTCGGGCTCCTCCCCCGGATCCATCACCCCTGCCGGCAGCTCCAGCATCTCCTGCTCCGCACCAATGCGATACTGCCGCACCAGGTGAACCCGACCCAAATCATCTATCGGAAGGATCGTGACCGCGTCCACGTGCTGAACCAGGTCATAATCGCGCTCCCTCCCATCGGGCAAGCGAAAATGAACCCGTTCGACATCGAAAGGTCGCAGTTGAAGTAGAGTTTTTCTTGAAAGGATAGCAGGTTCCATGGTTTTCTCCGGTTAACAAAAATAGGAGGCTCGCGCCTCCTTTATTGTAATCTTGGTTTGGTTTATGGGATCTGCAAAGTGGCAATATCAGTCAGATCGTAGGGTTCCTTCAAACCGTTCAACTGAATGATCTGCTCTGGCCAGACGTCGCCATAAGCGCAAGCAACCATGTAAACGCTCTCACCCGGGCTGACATTCCAGGTATCCGGATGTTCCAATAAAGCACGATCATCAGTTGGCCATGAGCCGGTTTGAGGAACTTCAAGCACATCGCCAATATTTAACATACTGCCAGCATACAGGTTGTTGATTGCCAGCATGTCGCCCGGGTCAACATCAAAGCGCCGCGCCAGGCAGTAGACGGTCTCACCGCTTTGCACAGTCCAGGTTGTTGGTCTGGTCATTGGCATGAGCGTAGGCAGAGGGGTTGGCGTAGCAGTTCCGACAGGGATTGGGGTTGGAGGAACCTGGGTGATTACCTCGGGGGTACCCTGGGGGTTCTGCACGATTTGGGTCGGCATGTTGAATTCCTGCATGATGGCTTGCGCGGTCATGGTGGCGCTCAGGATCTGTTGGTCCACTGGTAGGGGAGTGTTCGCCACATCAATCACCTGGGGTGTGGTGACGGGTGGTGTGGAGGCTTTCCGCACACAGCCCGAGAGCGCCAGCAACACGATCAGGGGGATTAGTAGTAATAGTGATGATTTCTTCATTTCAATCTCCTTAAAGACAGACATTCTTCGTGTCTTTTTGGTAGCAATATTTGTGCCATCTGTGCGCAACTCAATCACCTTAATAGCAAATGATCTTCTGTCGATTTCATGTCACAAATTTGACCACCTCATAACGTAACAAAAAAGAGACTGCATCTCCATGACGCAGTCTCTCTTGTTTATTAGCAAATATCTAATACAGCATTACGGTAGCAAGATATCCAGTAAATGCGTATCCGGGTGGTAGGTAAAGGTCACCTCGCCATCTGCAGTCATATTTAACGGGATATTCTCCCCATCTCTCACACCGCCTGCACCGTAGCTTTCATCCCAGGTGCCGTTAATTGCCACTTTGCACTCGTATTCTCCAGCAGGAATGTAAAAAACGCCTTGATACAAGCCATCTGTGCCAAACGTGAGTGTTGTCAGAGGACAATTTGGTTGCCAGTCCCCGGGACATCCAATCTCACTCTGATAGTTTCCCGGGACGTTCACCATGCTAATCTGGCTAATGTCCAGGATATGCGTGTCCGGATGATAGGTAAAGGCTACTTCTCCTTCTGTGGCAACAGTAAACGGAATATTATCCCCATCTCTCACACCGCCTGCACCGTAATTCTCTGCCCAACTTCCATTAAGCGCGACCTTGCATTCATAGTCACCAGCGGGAAGAGTGAAGATTCCATGATACAAGCCGTCGGTGCCTTCTGTCAGTGCTGTAATCGCGCAGGCTGGGTCCCAGTCCTCATCACAACCAACCTCACTCTGATAAGACCCCGCGACGTTGATCATACCTGGTAAGGGGTTATCAATGCAGTAGCGAATCTCGTCGTATGCGTCCGTGTAGGCTTCGGTTGGGGTCTTTTCTCCATTCAAGACAAATCCGAACGCGAAATCCCAGGGTCCCCACACGCATCCCATCTCGGGAATGTTGGGCATTGGTTCCGCGCTTGCAGCCACTTGCCCAAAAGCTAGCATGTCCGGATCAGTGATTGTGTTCAACACAGGGATGTAGGCAGGCGGTCGGTTGCCTTCTTCATATAAACGAGTCATCGGATAATCATCCGCCAAAAAATCAGTCAGAAAGCTGGCAGCCAAAGCCTGATCAGGACTAAATGCATTGATCACAAATCCCTGAACCCCCAGGAATGGGATGCCGCTGGGGAAGTTTTGAATGGCGTAAGGAACTCCCGAATCACGAATTTGGTCCAGTGCCCAGGGACCTGCCATGATCCATGGCACCTCACCTGCCTTGAATAAGTCGTGCGCATCTTGCCAATCAATAGACGGATTCAGAAATCCGTCATCAGCCCAGTCTTTGGCGAGCTGACCAAAAGCAATCATGCCAGTGCTGCCGATGCCAAGGTCACCAGTGTTCCATGAGCCATCTGGATTCTGTCCAAACACATAACCGTCATTGGCAGTCATGAGGGGATAGGCATCATAGGTGGTTCCAGAGAGAGCGAAACCCCAGGTAACTGCTCCCGTCCCTTGCAGAGCCAACCCCTGCGTATGCAGTTCATCCCATGTGGTCGGTGGAGTTTGGACTAAATCGGTGTTGTAAAACATCGCCAGGTTTTCAACAGCGTATGGCATGGCATACAGATCACCGTTAATGGTCATGGCATCCAAAGCTGTCTGCACAAAGTCATCCTCAAGGTCGTTCAGGTTTATTGGGGAAAGCAATCCCGCTCCGTAGAGTTCAGCAACCCGGTCGTGTGCAAAGATCGCAATATCCGGACCTTCACCAGCTGGAGCAGCCACTAAAAAATCATCCAGGAGGTTATTGGGGCTCTCAACAACCACATCAACGCTGTGTGTGGCTTCATAAGCTGCAGCCAATTCCTGCATTACAGCCAACCGGTCCTGGTCTGTCCAAATGGTCAGTTTGGGGTTTCCGTTTTGAATGAGTGGCAGGAATACAGAAAGAAGTGGAGTGGTCAGCTCTTGCGCAGAACCAGGCAATATCTGCCCGCTAAGCAAGGTCAGAATGATGCCAATAACAATGAGTAACAGATACTTGGTTTTCTTTTCGTGATGAGGATTGGTGCGCATTTATTGTCATCTCCTTTTTGAAAATATGATGTAGACAAATAAGCAGAAATTATCAAAACTTAATTTGACCAAATCGAAGACTCTTTCCCCGAGACCTAATCCTTATTAAAATGCACAATAATTCACAAATGAGACAAGCGTGATTATAGCATAATCACCACAGGAAAAGGCACTAACCATCATCGGCAATCGTTTATCCGCATTACACCAGGCTGTCACAATGTACGAAATCTAAAGCGCCTATCTGGGATGGGTTCAATGAGGTTGTGCCTGGGGATTAAATAAATCAACCCTGTGGATCACAGGGTCGATTCCATAGCCTGAGTAAGATTAGTTCTTTTTCAGGACGGGCAGACCGGAAGCCAATTCGACGACAGTCTTGCCGGCGGGGACTTTTTCAACTTCCTGACCCTTGCGGATATCGGTTGAAAAGTAATAGAGTTCGGTTTCTTTCCCAGACGCACGCTTTACTTTCTTGACGTGGAGGAAATATTCTTTACCTTTTGTGTTTTTGAAGCTGAATGCCATTTTTACTACTCCTTTATTTTTGTAACAAAATTATTCGACTAACGAGGAAAGTGTACTCCCTGCAGGTAGCTTTGTCAATTTTCATAGAGGCAGAGGTTGTACTGCCTGATTTCTTTTCATAGTCCGGATTGCGCTTCACCTGCTCCTGAGTAATCTTTTCGCAGGCCGGACATCGTGCCCTTTGGGTATTGCGTAGATCAATCCGGCTTTCGTTTATCCACAAATAATCGTCGGGTTCAAAAACGGAACCCGGCCTACAACTACAAATGAAAAATGATAGACTCCTTAACATGAGGAAATATATTCGCAACTATGTTGAAGGTGGCACTTATTTCTTCACCTTGGTTACAAAAAATCGAAAACACCTCTTTCAGAATCCTGACCTGTGTGATATTTTTATGACTGGGGTAGAAAAAGTTAAATCCCTCCATCCCTTCGATCTCATCGCTTACTGCCTTTTGCCTGACCATGTCCACCTTCTGTTAAGCTTGCCGGAAGGAATAATGGACTATTCAAACGTAATCAAAGAAATTAAAAGGTACGTCACGATAAGAATCCGAAAACATCTTGACCAAAAAGATCTTGTTATATGGCAGGATAGGTTCTGGGAGCACACTATTCGAGACGAACATGACATGCAAACCCATTACGATTACATCCATTACAATCCCGTCAAACATGGTTATGTTGAGTCAATTGAACAATGGAAATGGTCAAGCATTGATAGTGAGTTTTTCGACCACGAAATGAAATCCAGTGTAGAAGAGTTCGATGCATTGAACAAAAAGGGTAATATATTCGGGGAATAATCTTTTCGTAGGCCGGATTGCGTAGTTCAATCCGGCTTTTTCGATCCATCACAAAGTCGGCGTCAACAGAGGAAGCCGGACTACAACTTAATAAAATATTGCTTTTCCCAGGCATACCATATTGCCCAATTAAAGGACATCTTTATCTTTTCGTAGGCCGGATTGCGGATCACCTGCCCCTGAGCGTAGCGAATGGGGTTCAATCCGGCTTTTGTGTATTTGGATAATTGCCGGTTTCAAAAACGGAACCCGGTCTACAATTACAACCACAATTACAACCACAATTACAACCACAACTACAACTAAACCAAAAAAAAAGATAATGAATAATTCTTATCGTTGGCCGGATTCCGGATCACCTGCCCCTGAGCGTAGCGAATGGGGTTCAATCCGGCTTTAGTTTATCCACAAATAATCGCCGGGTTCAAAAACGGAACCCGGCCTACAAATAGATGCTTGCCCAAATGCCCCCTATCGTCTAAAATTCACCCATGCGATTTGACGTCTTCAGTCTCTTCCCGGAAGTCTTTCAACCCTATCTCGATATCAGCATCCTCAAACGCGCGATCCAAAACAACCTGATCGAAGTTCACACCCACAACATCCGCGACTGGGCGACCGATAAACATCACACCACCGACGATACCCCCTACGGCGGCGGCGGGGGCATGGTGATGAAACCCGAACCGATCTTCGCCGCGGTGGAGGGCGTGCTTGGCGCTCCCCCCACCTGCCCGGTGATCCTGCTCTGCCCGCAAGGCAAGCGCTTTGACCAACAAATGGCGCGCGAGCTTGCCGGCTACGACCAGCTGGCGCTGATCTGCGGGCGCTACGAAGCCTTCGACGAACGCATCCGCGAGCACCTTGCCACCCACGTCATCTCCATCGGCGACTTTGTGCTCACCGGCGGCGAACTACCCGCGTTGATCCTGATGGATGCCGTCGGCCGGCTGGTGCCAGGCGTGCTCGGGGACGACGACGCCACCCAGGACGATTCTTTCTCACAGGATGGCTTGCTCGAATATCCCCAGTGGACCAAACCAGCAGAATTTCGCGGATGGACCGTGCCCGACGTTCTACTCAATGGGCATCTCGCTAATCAATTAACCTGGAAACGGCAGCGATCCCTGATCCGCACGCTCGAGAACCGCCCTGATTTATTGCGCGATGCTCATCTTACCCAGGAAGATCAGGAATTTTTCGCCAGTTATATCAATCAAAAACTTGAAGCAAGCGAATCAACGGAGGAATGATGCAAGAAGAACCCAAGTTCAATTATGGCAAGACGTTTTTATTAGGTTTTGGCTTTTTTGCAGTAATGGTGGCATGGTCCGTGTACAACTCATTTGTGCCGCTTTTCCTTGCAAACCGGTTTAGTTTAAATCCAGCAGCGATCGGCTTCTTCATGACGCTGGATAACATTGCTGCCCTGCTGCTTCAACCAGTTATCGGTTCGGTCTCGGACCGCACCCGCACCAGGATTGGGCGGCGCCTGCCTTTCATGCTGGTTGGCGCGCCTATCGCGGCAATAGCCTTCCTTTTCGCGCCGGTTGTGGCGGTTCCGCTGCTCAATATTCCGGTCGAAGCCCGTCTGCCGCTTTTTGTCGCCTGTACCATGACCTTCATGCTCTCCATGGCGATCTGGCGCACGCCGGTGGTGGCCTTGATGCCGGACGTAACCCCCTCAAAGTATCGCTCACAGGCTAATGGCGTGATCAACTTCATGGGTGGGATTGGTTCCATCATCGCTTTCCTGATCGGTGGCAAACTCTACGATATCCAACCGCAATTTCCCTTCTGGTTGGCATCCGCGCTGATTGTGGTGGGTGTGTTGCTGGTGTTCGCCTTCATCCGAGAGCCAAAAATCTACGAACGCAACCCCAATCTTGAAAAGCCAAACCTTTGGAAAAGCCTGGTACAGATTTTCCGCGACAAACAACACGACGCCATTCGCATTTTCCTGGCAATATTCTTCTGGTTTGTGGCCATGAACGCGATCGAAACTTTCATTACGCTGTATGCCAATCGCTCTCTCGGTATGTCTGAAGGGCGCAGTGTAACATTGATGACGCTCAACTCTCTCGCCTTTGTGCTCATGGCGCTGCCTGCGGGATTGATTGGCGGAAAAATCGGGCGCAAGCGCACGATCAGCATCGGAATTGTGGTGATGATCATCGTTATGACCTCGATCTTCTTTATTCCAGCGGCAACCCTTACGCAGGAAGTTTTCAAGCTGCCAGTACTTGGTGCTGTTCCGGTTGTGGGATTGATGTTGATAGTAGCAGGGCTTGGGTGGGCATTGATCAACATAAACTCCCTGCCTGTGGTGGTGGACCTTACCGATGTGACCCAAATTGGTACCTTTACCGGGCTCTACTACCTCTTCTCCACCCTGGCAGCGATCGTTGGACCGAATGTCAATGGTTGGATCGTAAAACTAACTGGCGATAACTATGCCTCAATCTTTCTGATTGGACCAATCTTCATGGTTGCCGCCCTGATCTCAATCCTGGGAATGAAATCTGGTGAAGCTAAACCAGGACCAGTGATCGAATAACTCAGAACGAAAAAGACCGCAACCCCACTTGCGGTCTTTTGTTTGCTGACTTATACTTGACTCACATTACCATACCGGTTTTCCCCGGCATTTATTGTTAATCTATAGAAGGAGATTAGAGAAAATATGACCAAAAAGCTGTTTGCCATTTTGTCCGTTTTACTCGTCGCCAGCATGCTGCTCGCAGCCTGCTCGACACCCGCCCCAACGGAAGTTCCCGTAGTTGAGGAACCCGTTGTCGAAGAGCCCGCCGCTGCCGCGGCCAAGGTTTGCCAGATCACCGACACTGGTGGTATCGATGACAAATCCTTCAATGCCACCGCATGGAAGGGTATCACCGACGCCCAGGCCGAGCTCGGCATCGAAGGCAAATACCTCGAGTCCAAAGAAGTTGCAGATTACGAGAAGAACCTCAACGCCTTCATTGAAGAAGAGTGTGATCTGATCGTGACTGTCGGCTTCCTCATCGGCGATGCCACCAAGGCTGCCGCTGAAGCCAACCCGGACATCAAGTTCTCCATCGTGGACTACAACTACGATCCCGCCATCGCCAATGTGACCGGTCAGATCTTCAACACCGACGAAGCCGCCATTTTGGCTGGCTACCTCGCTGCTGGCGTCACCAAAACCGGCAAGGTTGGTACATTCGGCGGTCTGCCGATCCCCACAGTCACCATCTTCATGGATGGCTTCTACAAGGGTGTTGCCAAGTACAACGAAGCCAAGGGCACTAACGTCCAGGTGCTTGGTTGGGACCCCGCTGCACCGGACTCCGGTCTCTTCAGCATGTCCTTCGACGATCAGCAAAAGGGTAATGAACTCGCCAAGTCCCTCATGGACGAAGGCGCCGACATCATCATGCCCGTTGCCGGCCCCGTTGGCTTGGGTGCTGCAGCCGCCATCAAAGAACGCGGAAACGCTTACTTGATCGGTGTCGATTCTGACTGGGCTCTCACCAGCCCCGAATATGCTGACATCACCCTGACCTCCGTCATGAAACTGATGGACGCTACCACCATGCAGGTCATCCAGTCTGTCATTGATGGCTCCTTCAAGGGTGGCGATGTGGTCGGTACGCTCGCCAACAATGGCGTTGCAATCGCCCCGTTCCACGAACTCGCGAGCCTTGTTCCTGCTGAACTTTCTGCTGAAGTTGAAGCAATCAAAGCCGAGATCATTGCAGGATCGTACACTGAAGCAGCTCCAATCGAAAAAACTGCATTAGTCTGCCAGATCACCGACACCGGTGGTATCGATGACAAGTCCTTCAACGCGACCGCGTGGAAGGGTATCACCGACGCCCAGGCCGAGCTCGGCATCGAAGCTAAATACCTCGAGTCTAAAGAGGTTTCTGACTACGAGAAGAACTTGAACGCGTTCATTGAAGAACAATGCGATCTGATCGTGACCGTTGGCTTCCTCATCGGCGATGCCACCAAGGCTGCCGCTGAAGCCAACCCAGATGTCAAATTCTCCATCGTGGACTACAGCTACGATCCTGCCATCGCCAATGTGACTGGTCAGATCTTCGAAACTGATGAAGCTGCCTTCCTGGCTGGCTACCTCGCTGCTGGCGTCACCAAGACTGGTTATGTTGGCACCTTCGGTGGTCTGCCCATCCCGACCGTTACCATCTTCATGGATGGTTTCTATAAGGGTGTCGCCAAGTACAACGAAGTCAAGGGCACCGACGTCAAGGTCCTCGGTTGGGATCCCGCTGCCCCAGACTCTGGTCTCTTCAGCATGTCCTTCGACGATCAGCAAAAGGGTAACGAACTCGCCAAGTCCCTCATGGACGAAGGCGCCGACATCATCATGCCCGTCGCCGGACCCGTTGGCTTGGGTGCTGCTGCCGCCATCAAAGAACGCGGTAACGCATACCTGATCGGCGTTGACTCAGACTGGTTCCTCACCAGCCCCGAATACGCCGACATCACCCTCACTTCCGTCATGAAACTGATGGATGCCACCACCCTCCAGGTGATCCAGTCAGTTATCGACGGCACTTTTGTGGGTGGCAATGTGGTCGGTACGCTCGCCAACAACGGTGTTGCTATCGCCCCGTTCCATGACCTCGAGAGCATGGTTCCTGCTGAACTCGCAGCTGAGATTGAACAACTCAAAGCTGACATCATCGCCGGAACAATCACACTCGACTAACTGGTTTTGAACAAAATAAGGCTGGATTTTTTCCAGCCTTATTTTATTTAAGGCTGTGGTAATATTGAAAAAATTATAGAGAACGGAACGGTATCAACTATGACCCCAATTCTTGAATTAAAAGGGATTACCAAGCGGTTCCCAGGGGTTTTGGCCAATGACCATATCGATCTCTCCCTCAATAAAGGTGAAATTTTAGCCTTGCTGGGGGAAAATGGCGCTGGCAAATCCACCCTGATGAACATTCTCTACGGCCTTTACCAACCGGATGAAGGTGAAATCCTGGTGAACGGCGAAAAGGTGACGATCAATTCTCCCACTGACGCGATCAACCAGGGCATCGGCATGGTGCATCAACACTTCATGCTCATCCCCGTCTTCACGGTCACAGAAAACGTGATGCTGGGGAATGAAGCGGTCAAACAAGCTGGGTTTTTGGATCGCAAGAAAGCCGCTGATCACATTCTGGAAATTTCGAACCACTATAACCTCGAAGTAAATCCCGACGACTACATTCGGGATCTGCCCGTAGGGGTCCAGCAGCGCGTTGAGATCATCAAGCTGCTCTACCGCGAAGCGGAAATCCTCATTTTTGACGAGCCAACAGCTGTGTTAACCCCTCAGGAAGCCGACGAACTTTTCAAGATCATGCGTTCGCTCGTGGCACAGGGCAAGTCGATCATTTTCATCACCCACAAGCTACGCGAAGTGATGGACATCGCCGATCGCGTCATGGTCATCCGGCGCGGCGCGATGGTGGGCGAAACCACGCCTGCCCAGGCTGACAAACAATCCCTGGCAGCCATGATGGTCGGACGCGCGGTGGACCTCGAAGTTGACAGGTCTGAGAGTAATCCGGGAGAATTGGTTTGCTCTGTTGAGAACCTGACCGTGGCTGATAAATTCCAGAACATTGTTGTTGATGATATCTCGCTCGAGATTTTTTCTGGGGAGATTGTCGGCATCGCCGGTGTACAGGGCAACGGTCAGACCGAACTGGTCAGCGCGATCATGGGTCTTCAAAAATCCCTATCCGGCAAAATTACCCTTCTGGGTGAGAATGTAACTAAGTTTTCTCCGCGACAAATCACCGAATTGGGTTCTGCCCACGTACCTGAAGACCGCCAGGCGGATGGCTTGGTGCTGCCCTTCCCGGTGGCTGAAAATCTTGTGCTGTGCACTTACTACAAGGAACCATTCGCCAAGGGTGTGTTGCTTCAATATCCAGTGATCCTCAAGAACGCGGAGAAATTGATCGAAGACTTCGACATCCGCACGCCAAATGCCTTTACTTCGGTGGGTTCCCTCTCAGGTGGAAATCAACAGAAGGTGATCATCGCGCGGGAGCTTTCGCGCCCGATCAAGTTTTTGGTGGCTTCCCAGCCGACACGCGGCTTGGATGTCGGTTCAATTGAGTACATCCACAAGCGTATCGTGGAAAAACGTGATGAGGGCTGTGGCGTTCTTTTAGTTTCACCGGAACTGGATGAAATCATGGAGCTTTCTGATCGGGTGGCGGTGATGTACCGGGGCAAGATCATCGCGGTTGTGCCAAATAAGGGCATCACCAAAGAATATATCGGTCTGCTGATGGCAGGTGTCGTGCCCGATCAACCGATCCAGTTTAATGAGACGGCTGTTGCGGAAGCGACATTTTAGATAGTCCGGATGGTGATTCGATGAGTGAAGAAAAGAAAGATCTAGGGCAAGAGATCCTGAAAGAGATCAACCAGGATCATCCAAAAACAGAACACACCAAAAAGCCTTTTTTGGGCAAGGCGGCCATTCCACTCCTGGCAATTGTAACCGGTCTGATCATCGGCGCTTTGATGATCGCAGTTACAAGCCAGACGGTTTACGCGGCATTTGGTGACTCAATCGGCAAAGGTTTCGTAACAGCTTTCACTGAAATTGGCACAGCCTACAAAGCGCTTTTCACCGGTGCGATTGGGGACCCGATCCGCATGATCGACGCGGTCAAGCTTGGCGACGCCAAGGAGATCCGCCAGGCGTTCAATCCTTTTCTGGAGAGCCTGGTGCAATCAACTCCGTATATCTTTGCAGGTCTTGCCGTGGCGCTGGGCTTCCGATCAGGTTTATTCAATATCGGTGTTGAAGGTCAGCTCTTCATTGGTGCGGCCTGCGCGACCTTTGTGGGTTACTCGATCACAGGCTTACCCGCCTGGATCCACATGCCCCTGGCGTTTCTGGCTGGCGCGCTCGGAGGTGCGCTCTGGGGCTTTGTGCCTGGCTTCTTGAAAGCCAAAACGGGGGGGCATGAGGTGATCAACACGATCATGATGAACTGGATCGCCTTCCGGCTGACGGAGTGGCTGCTTTCGGGTCCGATGACACGCCCCGAATCCGGCGGCATGCCCATCAGCCCCATCATCCAGAAAACTGCTGAGATTCCGCAGTTCTTTCCCTCGCCGATCCGCTTCCACCTGGGGTTTTTCATTGCCCTGGCGGTTGCTTATCTGATCTGGTGGTTGTTGTTTAAGACCACCTGGGGTTTGAACCTGCGAACAGTTGGAACCAATCCGCGTGCGGCGCGCTACGCCGGGCTGAGCACGACGAAGTCGATCATTCTGGCGATGTCTCTTTCCGGAGCATTGGCTGGTATGGCTGGCGCTGTCCAGATCCTGGCTGTAAACCGCAGCATGGCCTTGGGGCTTTCCTCTGGATATGGTTTCGACAGTATCGCCCTGGCGCTGATTGGCAATACCCACCCTGTGGGTGTTGTCCTTGCATCAATTTTGTTTGGCACACTGCGTAACGGAGCCACGCGCATGATGGTGGTTTCTTCCATCCCGATTGATATCGTGGATGTCGTCCAGGCAATCATCCTGATGTTCGTTGCCGCTCCGGCGATCATTCGCTCCATCTATCATCTGCGCAAGCCAAAACAGGAAGAACAGCAGATATTCTTGAGTGGTTGGGGAGGTCAATCATGACAACCAATTCCCGCGTTCTTGAACACAAACGTGTTGTAGAGATTTCTTCCACCAGGAGGATCGTAATCGGGATCGTGGAGATCTTGATCGGTTTGCTAATTTATCTTGCTTTTGCGGCAAAAACGACCGCAGAAGCTCTCACAAAATTTGTGATGACCCCGGGCGGCATCGACCAGGGCTCAATGGCGGATTGGATCCTGCCCTCAAAAATCACCCTGACAGTTCTTGCGGTGATATCCCTGGTGATCGGCATCTTCCAACTGATCCGGGGCTTCAAAAAGTGGACTAATCTGATGGTTGGTATCTGCGCGTTGTGCCTGATCTTCGGTTTCCTGGTCTGGCAGGCGGCTGGCAAGCAGCTAAACCTGGCTGGGATGCTCTCCAGCGCGGTTCTGCTGGCTGTACCGATCACGCTGGGAGCCTTCTCCGGCATCCTCGCGGAACGCTCAGGCATCATCAACATATCCATTGAAGGCATGATGCTAATGGCTTCCATGGCTGCCGCGGTTGTTGGCAGCGTCACCAAAAATCCATGGCTGGGTCTGCTGGGCGGCATCCTGTCTTCGATCCTACTGGCTCTTATCCTGGGGGTATTGTCGATCAAATACAAGGTCAACCAAACCATATCCGGCACAGTGATCAACATCTTCTCAGCAGGTCTTACGGCGTTTATTTCGCAAAAATTCCTGCAGCACATCCAGGGACTCAATAACCCCAAGATGTTCACCCGCGTACCGCTTCCCGGACTGGCAAATATTCCTCTGATTGGACCAATCCTTTTCAACCAAAATATCTTTGTCTACCTAATGTTTGTGATCCTGATCATTCTGCAACTGGCGCTCTTCCAAACCCGCTGGGGGCTGCGCCTTCGCTCTGTGGGCGAGCACCCCAAAGCGGCCGACACCCTGGGCATCAACGTCATTCGCACCCGCTACATGGGCGTGATTTTGAGCGGTTTGGTGGCAGGTATTGCCGGCGCGTTCTTTACGCTTGGCTCGGTTGGCAGATTTGACGAAGGTATGACGGCCGGTAAAGGCTTCATCGGTCTGGCAGCCATGATCTTTGGCAACTGGATGCCCATCGGCGCGATCGGGGCTGGCATGCTGTTTGGCTTTGCCGACGCGATTGGCTCAAAGCTATCGCTCTTGGGCAGCGCGATCCCACCGCAGTTTATGGCGATGGCGCCCTACCTGATCACCATGATCGTCCTGGCTGGTTTCATCGGCAAGGGTCAGGCCCCTGCAGCTGAAGGCGAGCCATACGAAAAGGAGTGACCTTTCGAGGCAGAACAAACGCCCCGCCTTAATGACGGGGCGTTTTTCTTTGACGTTCTGGGGTGTTTACTGCATGTTTTTTCGAGTTTTCAAATTGTCGGGGCGATCATATTTTTGCCATGTAGACGGGTAACCACGGGGGGTTACCCCTACTATCTTGGTTAAGGAGGGGGTAGCTTCGTAGGGCCAGACCCCCGTGTCTGCCCTGAAGTCTGTAAACAATCATACTTGTCCACCCAGCCTGCCTCGCCCTTACATCTATACCAAGGTAAAAAATTGATGTCGCAGATTCTTTCCCTTAGGAATTAAATCATCCACTCGCCATCTTGCAACCGCCATCAAGAGGATAGTCAATTTTGATTCTTTTCTATCCTGAACTATGGTTATCACACGGTCCTTCCAAGATTCTAATTCGTAGTAGAGGCGACACATGCGTCGCCTCTACTACTAAACAATTTCGAAAAATTAATGTCTCAATTCCTTTGCTTCAGGATTTATATCATCCACTCGCCATCTTGCAGCAGAACGATCTCCGTTCCGTCTGCTTTGATACCGCTCACCGTGACATCTTTGCTGCCGACCATGAAGTCCACATGGATAACCGAGTCATTCATGCCGAGCTTGCGGTTTTCTTCCTCGTCGCGTTCATCCGAGCCCGGAAGGTTTTCACTGTAGGCTGCCCCAAGCGCAAAGTGGCAGGAGGCATTCTCATCAAAAAGAGTGCTCTTGAAGAGCACACCAGTGTTGCTAATGGGGGAATTATCCGCCACCAAGGCAATCTCGCCCAGGTGTTTCGCGCCCTCATCGGTTTCAAGCAGATCATCCAGGATTTGCTTACCGGCGGCTGCGCCATAATCCACTACCTTTCCATCTTTAAAGGTGAAATGGAAGTCTTCAACCAGCTGTCCGCGTACGGAGAGGGGCATCGTGGCGCGCAAGGTGCCGTCCACCCGATCGGCATCAGGCATACTAAAAACTTCTTCGGTCGGGATATTGGCAAAGAAGCGGTCACCGGCTTCACTGAAGCCTGAGCCGCCTTCCCAGAAATGATCCTTCACCATTCCCACCATCAGGTCAGTACCTGGACCCTTGTAGTGCACCCGATCAAAGCGGGCGTCGTTGAGGAAGTTTCGGTGCTCCTTGAGTTTGTTATCATGTTCTTCCCAGGCTGCAACAGGATCATCCCGGTCGACACGTGTCGCCATGAAAATGTTATCCCAAAGCTTCTGCATGGCTTCTTCTTCGGGCAATCCCGGGAAAGCGGCTTCTGCCCAGGTGGGGCATGCCACCGCAGCCACGCACCACTTCACTTTGTTTTGCATGGTGTATTTCATGGTGCGCTTGCTCGCCATACCGGCAACCTTTTGCCATTGGGCAATGCGGGCAGGGTCTGCTGGTTTAAGCAAATCCGGATTAGGCGCGACCATGCTCAGGACGTGATGGTTGTCCAGGAAGAGTTTTTCCGCGAAATCCACCAGGTATTCCGGGTAGCTTTCAAAGCTTGAATCGGGAGCTTCCAGGAAGCGATCGAGCGTAATGGAGTCGTCGTTGAACATCAACTGGATGTCGCCAACGCCAGCCTGATAGGCCTTTTTTGCTACCAGGCGCGCCAGAGGCAGGGAGTGTTCGCTAAGTCGGATGGTGAGGTTATCACCAGCGTGCAGATTAAGCCCGATCCGAACGAGCAGGTCAGCATATTTTTCGAGATTTTTGTTTAAGTCCATGGGTTTTGTTCCTCCACCAGATATTGTATTATCAAAACGGAAACAATGGGAAAATGTGTAGCAGTTTGATAGTCTTTCAGGCACATACGATCTAAATCAATTTCGTCACACCCACTATTAAAGAAAGGGGAAATAGTGCTAATTCGTAACAATCAAATTGCAAATAAATTCCAAGAAACGTACGAAATAATGAGCGAGTTCAAACACATATGAGACGATAGGGCTTTACAAAAAAGCACATTGGG
>DAOOPV010000001.1:80108-93964 GCA_035388405.1 Anaerolineaceae bacterium | reverse complement strand
GTCCTGTCACATTCTGTTACCTATCTCCTGATACCATACAGCTTGCTCCCTCCGCAATGTTGTGCGAATGGTGGAATTTGGCGGCTGGACTAAAGCCCAGCCCTACCTAATAAGATTTGGCAGATTGCCACGCCGCTTCGCTCCTCGCAAAGAAGGATAATTGTGAACGCGATCAGGTGAGAAGTGGTTGCAGACTCCGCCAATGTGGGCTAAGAATCAAGATCCGCGTAAGCCAACCCAAGTTCTTCGGGCAGGACGCACAAACCAGCAAAAGTGTTAAAGCTCAGGTCGCGAAAAGTATGCCCGGTGTTCTGGTTATACAAACCCAACAGCGCCGTATAGCTCAGGTTGATGCGCCGGTCCCAGTCCAAGCCCAACAAGGTGGCGGTAGCGCGGACGTGTTCCGGGCTGGTGCCTTCGAGCTCGATAAAGTTCCCGTAGGGCATCTCGTCCACCGAAGCCACCAGGTCGTTCAACCGAAAATTCTGGCGGTACTTCTCGTAAGTCATGAAAACCTGGAAGCCAAGCGCTTCGAGGATCGCGCGCGTCGACTGAAAATCGCTGACCACCACTTCCAACTCCGTGCGGGAGATGACCCCATCCACAATTTGACCCGGACTTTTGAAAGTCAGGATCGCCTGGTCGTCCTGCCGCAGGCGCAGCACCTGGGCACGCTCGCTGAGTTTCCTGTCGGGAGTATCGAAGCGCAAATTCACTTCCAACACGCGTGGGCGGAGTTCAACTGCGCTAAGGTTACCGATCTTTTCATGCAGGGCAGGCAAGTTAGAGATGAGGAATTTGACCTCGATTTCCTGGTTATTCGTGTTCATTCAATCTCCGTTTCAATTGCAGTTGACTCAATCCTGCCAACAATAGCCAGGCAAGGTGCAGCCCAATCACCCAGGGCGCATTCGTACCGCGCTGGGTTGGCGCCCAAAGCAAGAGGCGTTCAAGCCAGTAGGCGATGATATTGATCAGAACGCCTGCCCAGGGCAGCCATGGGCGAGCAAGGGGATTTTGCTTCAGCAGGAGCCAGATGCCCAGGTTGAGCAGCCCCATAAAACCGCCTGCTACCATTAGGTATGCTGGCAGCCAGGTTTTCTGACTGAAATTCAGGATGTCAATTTGCTGCGTGATAGCGCCATAAAGCCGAAAAAAGCCTGTCAGACCAGCCAAAAGAAAACTGAAGCGCAAGAGCTTCCCGAAAAAGCCAGGTTTGGGGGATGTCATTCGCCATCTCCTGGAAGGTCGGTCAGGATCCCGAGGTCGCGCAGAGCCGCCCTCACCCTGGACCCACAGCCTGGCTTGACCAATACGGCGGTCGGTCCTAACACTTCGCCTAGGCAACCCGAAGCTTTCGATTCGCGCAATTTTTCCAGCAGTTCGGGTGCTGCCAGGCGCAGAACGAGCAGTGGTTCGATGCGGGCTTCCAAGCCTTGGCTCTCCCAACGGGTCAAGGCGTTTTGGAGGGCGGGCGGGATGCCAGATTTACCATATTTACGCAGCAAAGCGCGCAGATGTTTGAGCTCCAGCCCCTGTTCCGCGGCAGCCTGTAGTGAGGTCGGCGTGAGTAGAAAAACGAAACGTTCCGGACGCACCAGATGCCATTCCGTGAAGCGCGAGAGCTGGTAGCGCGCGATACGTGGCACAAGAGGTGTCATTTCGAGCTTGCCATCCCTGCCAATCAGCACCGGCTGGTTCTCTTCGGGTAGCTCGAGCTTTTCATCGAGGCGGAGCAACTTGGAAAACCAGGGCGTAATTTGAAACACCTGGCTCTCAGGCTGATCACTTAGCTGACCAGTTTGCGCCATACCGAGGTACGTGAGAAATTCTGTGATGAGAAAGCGAATATACCGCCCATCAACATCCTGCCAGTGTTCAAAACCGTGCAGCAAGCGGGCTTCGGAGTCGGCACTGCTGATGATCCAGGTGTTGTATTCCGCGCCACTACGCAAAAAGTCCGGCTGGTGTTGATGGATATCATCCACCAGATCCTGCACCCTGAACCAGGTGTCTGTTGGAATTCCAGCCAGCCAGTCGAGGAGCATGCGGCGGGGAGTGATGGCATTGTGCTGCCAGTTGCCCTCACATTTTAACTGGGGCACCAGGCGCAACTCATCAAAAACCGGTGACTGCTCCCAGCTTTGTGCCAGCCAACTTAATGCCTCTGCCCGTGGTTTATCGAGGAAAACTCGCGCGTTTTCGTTTGGCTGCGCCATTTCATCGAGCAAATTAAGGGTTTTTGCCAGGGTCAGGAGTAGTTGCCAGTAGCTTGCTTCTTTCGCGCTAAGGTGCGACAGCTGCTTCAAAAGGCCCATGCGCAGAGCTGCGAAAAGCGTGCACAGATCATCCAAAACCTGGTCTCCCCGTGGCGGGTTCGCAGTCACCCTGGAGCTGGACCAGGCCGGGAGTTGTCGAAAGGTCGCACCCTCACCCAAGGCTTGACTGGACTCAGGCAGCCAGGAAAGGAACTCATCGGGAATAAAGGCAAACTCGCTCAGGTTTTGGTCCACGCGCAAAGCCGCTCTGCCAACAAGCCCCAAATACCAAAGCCTCTCAGCCGTGTTTTGGGGGAAACGGTGGGGTTTTTCGCGCTTTCTGCGGGCTGGACCCATCGGGCGCAGCTCGCCATAGGCACGTTCGAAAGCTTGCCATGCCATTGTGCCACCACGCCAACCGATGTCTGAAAGCGCACCAGCAGCAGCAGGGGGTAGAGACCCGAACACCTCATTAAAAAGCTCACTGGATGCCATGATTTTGGCAAGTTCAACCAAAACGGTGCGCCGTTCAGCCGCCTGGAGCTCAATTCCCCAGAGCTCAGCGATTTCGCGCAAAAAGGCAAGGTCGTAACTTGCTAAGAGGGTCTTCAGATCCGGCATGGTGATAAAAAGTATACATCAATCGCCCCCTGGATTGCGTTGGTGTCTATTCGATTTTGATGCCCCGTACGCCTTCGATGGAGGAAATGACTTCCATCATGTCCTCAAGCTTCTCACTGCGGTTGAAACGCGCGATGATCTCAAGGCGCATGTTTTTGTTCTTAACGCTCTTTTGCACGTTGAACGCAATGATGGAATCCGCAAGCTTTGTCATGGTCTTACGCACTTCGCGCAGGATGCCTTCTCGGTCATGGACATCTATCACGACAGTGCGCATGATATTCACACGCACAAATTTCTTTTCAAAGCGCTCCACCAGCGTCAGTACGATGAGCATGATGACGACCGCAAAAAGCGCAACCAGGTAATAGCCATAGCCAA
Source organism: Anaerolineaceae bacterium (assembly GCA_035388405.1). GTDB lineage: Bacteria > Chloroflexota > Anaerolineae > Anaerolineales > Anaerolineaceae > Mesolinea. The sequence continues at coordinate 90,704 of DAOOPV010000001.1, read as the reverse complement.
TTGCCATGCCGACCATAGCGGTGGTCCAGAGCGTGGAGGCGGTTGTGAGGCCTTTGACATTGAAACCAAAGCGCAAGATTGCGCCAGCGCCAAGGAAACCGATGCCTGAAACGACCTGTGCTGCCAGGCGGGCGGGGTCAGACCCGAATTCGACGGCGATATTGATGGAGAGGATCATCACCAGGGCAGCACCCAGGGCGAGGATCATATGCGTGCGCAAGCCAGCCGGTTGGCTGTCACGTTCGCGTTCAAAGCCGATGGCGCCGCCAGCAATCAGGGCAACTGCTAAACGCAAGAAGATTTCGTACCAGGGTATCTCTGTCATCGCGAACTCACTCAATACTTTTTGAAGAGTTTTATTTTACTATAAATGTTAATAAACAGTTAACCGCACGGGGAAAATGTAGAACATAACCCCTTTTGAGAATTGTGATTCACACTCTCATTTTTGATGACTTTGGTCAGGCGGATGGCAGATCCTTCAGTTTTCTAATTGCAATCAGCCCCATCACTAACAGAACCGTGAAGACCACGTGCACAACAGCGCCAACCATGTCGCCGGCGAGGATCGACAAGACCAGGTCGGCCAGGTAGACAAGGATGCCAATAATATAGACCGGAATGTTCCTGCGCCGAGCGAAGATGCCAAAAAGCACAAAAATGCCGGCAAACACGATAATGATGCCCCAAATCAGAGCAGGGTTGGGTGCAGCCAGCGAGCGCTCAATGGTTTGGGGTGCACCCAGCCCAAAAACAAAGCGACCGTTTGGCGCTGAGCATATCCATCACCTGGTTAAAGATTGAGAAGAAGGCAATCCAGAAAAAATAGTTGGAGCCATTCCTCGCATTTTGTTCTAGTTGAGCGCGTTTTTTCTGCTCGAGAGTCTCATTTTGAGGCGTTTGAACGCCAGGGTTAGAGTTGGTCATGGTGCCTCCAAAAGCATAGTAAGGTTCATTATAGCGGTTCTGAGCAGCAGCCGTCAGAAGGAATGGCTGTCCGCGGAATTGGATGGGAGCAGCTGGCGGTTGAAATCACCCTGCTGCCACTTTTCCTGGCAGAGTGCTGCCCATTCGCATTCGCCGCAAACTTCAGCCAGAAGCCCTTGCTGCAGGATGGCGACGCAGGCACGCTGGCAGAGCTCGGAAAGGGATTTCGCTTGTTCAGAGTGGAAAGCTTCACGACTGAGAAACAAAACTCGCTGATCAAAAAGCGAAACCTTAGCTTCATCGTCGCAAATTTCATCCCGGTTATGAGGGCAAGCCTGGCAAAGTGTGTCGCAACCGGTTGTGAGTTGGACCAATTGGTTGGGTTGAGCCAGAAAAGCCGTCATACTCTCTAAAAATGCCTGGCTGTAACCTTTCCCTTCAAAGAACAAGGCACATAAGGCATGATGTGGCCGCAAAGAAGTCACAGAGTTTGGTGGTTGGTTATCTTCTATTAGCGTGGGCATTCCTCTCCGAATTGTACCGGATGGAGGATTAATTTGCAGGAAGAGTTGGGAAAAAATTGATGGGTGGGATGGCGTGTTAAGACTGTTATGGTTTACATATTGTTTAGGGTGATTATTTACACATTTATCTATCAAATCAAACATATCTTCTCGGATCGTAAAAGCAACCTCGGTTTTGCCATTGTGGCGGGTCACCACGGGGGGTGACCCCTACAAGAGTTATTACACGGTAGGGGTAGACCCCCGTGTCTGCCCAAAAAACTGTAAACGATGACCCGACCTGCGGCTGAATGTCTTGCTACGGCTAATTGCCCCAGTCCACGCGAGGTCGGGTTTTCCCTCGCAGCCACTTTTCTGCAGAAATTGCCGCTATGGCTCCATCGGAGGAGGCGATGACTGCCTGTTTCACATGTGAACATAAAACGTCACCCACCGCGTAAACGCCTGGGATCGCCGTCTGGTTCTCGCGATCCACCTGCAAACAGCCTTCATCGCTGATCTCAAGCTGACCTGACACAAAATCAGTGATTGGTTTGCCGCCCTGCAGGTAGACAAACACCCCTTCCACAGGCAAGCTCTCTTCTTCCTTGCTGCCTCGAGCGGAAAACTTGAGGCATTCCACTTTCTGCTCACCGCAGATCTCGCGTACCACGCTGCCCGGACGCATCACAACGTTTCCTTTTTCAGTCAATTCCGCCAGGGTCTCGGGGGGCACGTTGACTTGTTCGGTAGGTGAGAAGAAGTGCAAAGTCCTGACAAAGCGGGTCAGGTAAAGGGCTTCTTCGATCGCTTCGTCACTTTTACCGATGACTGCCACATCCTTGCCCTTGAAAAAAGCCGCGTCGCACACCGCGCAGTAGGACACACCCCGACCCAGAAGTTCTGCCTCTCCTTTGATCAGGTTGGTGCGTCCCATCGAGCCGGTGGCAATGATGATCGCGCGGGCGGGATAAACCCCTAAGTTGCCAAAGACGGCCTTTGGGGCGCTGGAAAGATCGGTACCAATGGCTTTATCATTGATGAATTCCGCGCCAAAGCTCAAGGCTTGTTTGCGCATCACCTGGAGCAGCTCCGAGCCGCCAATCTCGCCATCCACCCCGGGATAGTTCGCGATTTTGCTGGTAGTGCCAAGCGCTCCCGTAGTGAGACCCTTATCCAGGATGCCCACTTTCAGTCCAGCCCGCGCGGCATAGATGCCTGCGGTTGCCCCAGCAGGTCCGCCGCCGATGATGAGAATGTCAAAAAGCAATGAGTCAGACGCTTCCATACTTCACCTTCTTTTCGATGTCCCCCTTAGTATAACGACCATCGAAGGTATTCTCCAATGACTGTAAGGACTATCACCGCATCGGCGTCTCTCTATGAATGTGGATATTTGAGAGTTTTTTAGAGGCTTTGGCTACTATATTTGATCAGATTTCAGTACAATGAGATTGTTATGACAAAAAAATTCTACAAAATGACCCTGTCTGAGCGCCGTGAGTTCCTCCTGCAAAACAGCAGTCTGACTGAGGATGACCTGAAAGCCTGGCTGCCTGCCTCAGGTCTGACCCTTGAGACAGCCGACCACATGATCGAAAATGCGGTAGGTGTCTTCAGCTTGCCGCTGGGCATCGCCCAGAATTTTGTTGTAAACGGCAGGTCGGTCTTGGTTCCGATGGTGGTGGAAGAACCATCCGTGGTGGCTGCTGTTTCCTATATGGCAAAGCTGGCACAATCCGGCGGCGGCTTCAAAGCCTGGATGAGCTCCCAGGAGATGATCGGCCAGGTGCAGTTGCTCGACCTGGCGGATGTCGACGCGGCTCAGAATTTGATCGAAACCCACAAGCTCGATTTGCTCCAGCAGGCAAGCGCCCTCAACCCGGGACTAACGCGCCACGGCGGCGGCATCCGCGAGCTGGAAGTAAGGCGAATCAGTGAATCTCAGATCGGCTCATTCCTGGTGGTGCACCTGATCCTGGACGTGGCAGACGCGATGGGCGCCAATATGGTCAACACCGCGGTTGAGAGCCTGGCGCCCTGGCTCGAAGAACTGACCGGCGGCAGGGCGCACTTGCGCATTCTCAGCAACCTTTCCGACCGTCGCCTGGCAACCGCCGAGGTTACCCTACCGGTTGAAGTGCTGGCTTTTGAGGAGTTCAGCGGTGAGCAAGTGCGCGATGGCGTGATTGAAGCCTGGGCTTTTGCTGAGGCAGACCCCTATCGCGCCGCCACTCACAACAAGGGCATCATGAACGGCGTGGACGCTGTTCTGCTGGCAACCGGGAACGACTGGCGCGCGGTGGAAGCCGGCGCTCATGCTTTTGCCGCCCGCGGTGGGCGCTACACAAGCCTGAGCACCTGGAGCAAGACCGATGACGGCAGCCTGAAGGGCAGCCTGACTTTGCCGCTGGCAATCGGCATCGTTGGCGGTGCCACGCGCGTGCACCCGGGCGCGAAAACAAACCTCCAGTTGATGGGCGTCGAGCATGCCAAGGACCTGGGCGAGATCATCGCCGCCGTAGGCCTGGCGCAAAATCTGGCCGCGCTGCGGGCGCTTGCCACCGAGGGCATTCAAAAGGGGCACATGAGCCTGCACGCCCGCCAGGTGGCACTGGCAGCTGGCGCGAAAGATGACCAGGTTGAGCTGTTGGCACAGGCGCTGATCGAGTCTGGAAAGATCACAACAAGCCAAGCCACACGTATTCTTGAACAATGGAATGGAACTGACCATGGAAAAAACTCAAAATCCTGACGCCGTAAGCGGCAAGCTTTTAATCCCCAACCGCAAAGTTGGCATCACCGGTTACGGCGCTTACGTCCCGCGTTACCGCCTGCCCGGTGTGGAGATCGCCCGCATCTGGGGCGGGAACGAGGACGGCCTGCCTGTGACTGAAAAAGCGGTGGCGGGTCTGGATGAGGACGTGATCACCATGTCCATCGAGGCCGCCCGCAACGCGCTGAAGCGCGCCGAAATATCACCGGATCAGCTAAGAGCAGTTTGGGTAGGCTCTGAGTCGCACCCGTACGCGGTCAAACCCAGCGGCACGGTGGTGGCGGAGGCTATTGGCGCTTCGGGCAGCGTTAGCGCGGGCGACTGGGAGTTCGCCTGCAAGGCTGGCACCGAAGCCATGGTGGCAGCAATCGGCATGGTGGGTTCTGGCATGGCGGATTACGCCATGGCGATCGGCATGGATACCGCCCAGGGCAAGCCCGGCGACGCGCTGGAATACACCGCAGCCTCTGGCGGCGCGGCCTACATCATTGGTCCCCAGCAGGGCTCGCTTGTCAGCATCGAAGCGGTTTACTCTTTTGTCACCGACACGCCCGATTTCTGGCGGCGGCAGCATGCCATCTATCCTGAGCATGGTCAGCGCTTCACTGGCGAACCGGCTTACTTCAACCACGTCTCGACCGCCGCGACAACCATCATGAGCGAAACCGGCCTCAAGCCAACCGATTTTGCCTACGCCGTCTTCCACCAGCCTAACGAAAAGTTCCCCCGCAGAGTTGCGAAAATGCTCGGCTTCAAAGACGAGCAAATCGAAACCGGCTTACTTTCTCCGACGATCGGCAACACCTACAGCGGCGCCGCAATTATTGGGCTGACCGCCATTCTGGACGAGGCAAAAACTGGCGACCTGATCCTGATGACCTCTTATGGTAGTGGCGCAGGCTCGGACGCGTTCGTGCTCAAAGTCCGCTGCGCGCTAAAGGAACGCCGAGGCAAAGCCAAGAGCACCCAGGACTACATCGCCAATCGTGTGGGAATTGACTACGCAACTTACCTCCGTTACCGCGGGGAGATCGTGACTGGCTGAGATGACACCTTATCCTGAAGTTGCAATCGTCGGGATTGGCCAGGTGCCGGTGGGTGAGCACTGGGATGTCTCCTTACGGGAATTAGCAGGACGAGCGCTGAGAGCCGCACGGAAAGATGCCGCTGATCTCGTGCCCCAGGCGATTTATGCCGGCAGCATGTTGGCTGCCAGCGCCTCACACCAAGCCAACCTGGGCGCTCTGATCTGTGAAGTGGCGGGGTTGGCAGGGCAGGCAGAAGGCGTCACGGCTGAAGCAGCTGAAGCCTCTGGCGCAGCCGCGCTGAACCTTGCCTGGCAGGCTGTTCGCTCGGGCATGGTGGATGTGGCGGCAGTGGTGGGTGTGGAAAAAGTGACCGACGTGGTCGGCTCCGGTCAGGAGCTGGGCTTGCTTGGCGCAAGCCTTGACGCGGATTATGAAGCCTCTGAGGGGCTCACCCCAGCCGGGCAGGCGGCTTTGCTGCTGCAGCGCTATCTGTACGAAAACCAGTTTCCGCGCGAAGTGCTGCAGGGATTTCCGATGATAGCCCATAACAACGCGGTCAACAACCCGAATGCCATGTTCCGGCGAGCGTTGACAAGCAAAGCTTATAACAAGGCTGCCACAGCGGCTGCACCGCTGAACGCTTTTGACCTGGCAGCGCATGCGGATGGGGCCGCAGCCTTGATCCTGACCCGGGCTGACCTGGTTCCCAAGGATTTGGGTCACAAACCAATCAAACTGCTGAGTTCCAGCCTGATCGCGGGTCGGTTGGCCGTGCACGACCGCCAGGATCCACTTTTCTTTGAAGCCGCCGCGGTCTCAGTTAGGCAGGCTTGCCTCAAGGCGAACATTCCGCTAGCAAACATAGACTTCTTTGAGTATTCCGACAACACCACTTTGCACGCGCTGCTTTCGCTCGAGGCAGCTGGCTTTGCCCCACGCGGGCAAGCCTGGAAACTTGCCATGGACGGCTCGCTGACGCTGGAAGGCTCATTGCCGGTAGCGACATTGGGTGGGCACATGGGGCGGGGCTTCCCGCTGGGAGCTTCGGGCGTTTACCAGGCGGTCGAAGCCTGCTTGCAGCTGCGTGGGGAGGCGGGTGCCAACCAGATCTCCCATGCCTGCTACGGCATGATCCAGTCCCTGGCTGGCACAGGTTCTGCCGCAGTAACGCATATTCTCGCTGGATAATCCTCGTGACGCGGCCTGATGGTACAATCGCCTTATGAAAATTAAGCGTTGGCACATCGCATTGGGAATTCTGATCAGCGCGGTTTTTCTCTACTTGGCATTTCGCAAAATTGAATTTGATCAGCTCTGGCAATATCTGCGCTCCGCGAAGTGGGCATGGGTGCTGCTGGGGTTGGTTTTTTATTTCATGGGTGTCTGGGTGCGCACTTGGCGCTGGCAAGTGCTGCTCAACCCGCTAAAGCGCATCCCGCAGCGGCAGCTCTTCCCGGTGGTCTGCATCGGCTACATGGGCAACAACGTCTATCCTGCCCGCGCTGGTGAAGTGTTGCGGTCGGTCCTGCTGAAGCAAACAGACGACATTCCTATTTCAGGCTCCCTGGCGACGATCGTGGTGGAACGCCTGTTCGACGGCATCACCATCCTGGCTTTGGTGCTCTTGAACTTCCGCCAGCTGGTGCAAATTGCACCAAATGCTGAGTGGATGCGCCGTATCCAAACCGGTTCAATCCTGGTAGGCGCAATCTTCGCGCTGATCCTGCTGATATTCCTGGCGATGCTTTTCCTGCCGAAGCAAACCCAAGCTGTGAGCGGCTGGTTCATCAATAAGTTGCTGCCGCAGAAACTGCGCCCTAAAGTAAGCAGGATTCTGGATAAATTCATCGATGGTTTGCGCGTACTACGCTCTCCCGGGCAGTCCCTGTTGGTTTTGGCGCTTTCCATGCTGGTCTGGATCTTCGAGGGCGGCTTGTATTGGGGAGTGATGAAAGCGCTCGGGCTTGACCTGAGCTTCATGAGCCTGCTGCTGATCGAGGGCGTGGTCAACCTGGTGCTGCTGATTCCTGCAGCCCCTGGCGGACTGGGCACGTTCGATGCTGCCGCTAAATTCATGCTTTCGCTGTTTGGCATCCCGGCGGAACAGGCATTGGGTTACGCGCTGATCCTGCGCGTAGCGCTGTGGATCCCTATCACCGCTCTTGGCGCGATCTTATTCATCAAAGAAGGCTTCAGCCTTAGCACCAACTTGCAGCAAATGCAAACAGACTATCGTTCTGATGAAATAAACGGAAAAACAAACTAAAAGGACGTGACATGACTAATAACCAACGCCACATCGCCATCATCGGGGCAGGTTTTGCCGGCCTAAGCGCCGCCTGGGACCTGGCAAAAGCCGGGCATAAGGTGAGCATCTTTGAGGCTTCAGCCGAACCGGGAGGTTTGGCTTCCGGTTTTAAGGAACCCCATTGGGATTGGTCGGTTGAGCGTTTTTATCACCATTGGTTTCAAACCGATTCCCACTTGTTGAGTTTGATCGAGGAATTGGGTTGGTCTGACCAGGTGCTCTTCCCCAGGCCAGTCAGCGTCATGTATCACAAGGGCAAGTTTTACCCCTTTGATTCCATTCCAGCTGCCCTGGCATACCCTGGGTTGGGATTTGGCATCAACAAGATCCGCTTTGGTTTGGTTGGCGTTTATCTTAAACTGACCAAGAACTGGCGCGCGCTTGAAAAGACCACCACCGACGCCTGGATGCGCAAATATGCCGGCAACCAGGTCTACGAAAGTATGTGGCAGCCGATGATGATCGGCAAGTTTGGCGAAAATTGGCACGACAAGGTCAGCATGGCCTGGATGTGGGCACGCTTGCACGTCCGCACCACGCGCCTGGGGACATTCAAAGGTGGTTTCCAGGTCTTTGCCAACAAGTTTGCAGCCAAACTCGAAGAAGCGGGCGTGACCATCCGTTATAGTACCCGTGTCAGTTCCCTCAAGCGCCAGGAAAACGGACAAATAGCCGTTAACCTCGTGGATGGTGACCCTGAAAGCTTTGACCAGGCCTTGGTAACGCTTTCGCCCGGCATGATGGCGAAAATGGCACCGGATCTGCCCTCTGAATATCTTGCGGGCTTACTCAAACTAAAAAGCATGGGCGCGGTGGTGATGACTGTCTCCATCAAGCACCCGCTTTCTCCGGATGGGTATTACTGGTACAACATCCCCAAGCAAGCCGGCTATCCCTTCCTTTCACTGGTGGAACATACCAACTTCCTCAAGCCGGAGTACTTTGGCGGCGATCATATTCTCTATATTGGCGATTATCTCGAAACGGACCACCCCAATTTCAACAAGAGCGATGAGGAATTGGCGGATGAATTCCTGCCTCACCTGAAGAAGATCAACCCTGACTTTAATCGGGAGTGGGTCAACAAGATCTGGGTTTCCAAGACGCCTTATGCTCAGCCCATACCTCTGCCGAATCATTCCGCTAACATCCCGGCGATCGAGACGCCCATACCCGGATTGTATTTTGCCAGCATGAGCCAGGTGTACCCCTGGGATCGCGGCACGAACTTTGCGGTGGAAATTGGTCGCAGAGCGGCCAAATTGATGCTCCCATGAAAAAGAGCGGGTGGCGTGTAGTCTTCCAAATCTTAAAGTCCTGATTCCAAAATGGGAATCACTATCCGATTCTATTTGCATTTTTTAAGGACTTTTACAACCGAATTCCAGAGCCCATCAGTAGGAAAAATAGTGCAAAAATGACAGGCAAAACCCATATATGGTGGTCCTGAAAGGGCGTTATTCCTGCTAATTGGTGGCAGGAAATATTTGATTAACACCAGTGGCACATTGGATTGGATTCGAAAAAACGCAAGCGGATTCTCAATCTTAAAGAATTGTAATTTTTTAAGACACATAACGCTGAATCCCTGGTTTTGGGTGTTAGAATCTGGTTACTCACTGAGCAAGACAAATTAGGTAAGCTCACAAGTGATGCGAATTTAGAGGAAGTCGGATCGCTCATTTAAACGTCGATAAATCACAGAACCCCCGCCAAAAACGGGGAGGGAGAATGCCCAATGAATGCTCAACAAGCGTGGCAGGCAACAATCGGACAATTGCAGATGGACCTGTCGAAAGCTACTTTCGATACCTGGGTCCGGAATACCCAGCTAATCTCCTACGAGGAAGAATCAGCGACTTTTGCCCTTGGTGCCAGCAATGCCTATGCTTGTGATTGGCTTGAAAGCCGCTTGAAGAGCATTATTATCAATAAACTGTCCGGGATGATGGCGCGCCAGGTGAACGTTGAGTTCAAAGTCTGGTCCGCGCCGGCACCGGTGGTTGAAGAGGTTAGTGTTCGGGCTCCCAAAAGGGTGGAAGTAATGGAGCCCACTACCTTCGACACGCATCTCAATCCGCGCTACCGCTTCGACAACTTCGTGGTGGGTGCTGCCAATCGCCTGGCGCAGGCTGCCAGTATGGCGGTTGCCGAGAATCCAGCCCGCGCTTATAACCCGCTCTTCATCTATAGCGGCGTCGGGCTCGGCAAAACCCACATCCTGCACGCCATTGGCAATGAAGTCATCAAACAGGGAAAAGTTGTGCTGTACGTCTCCTCGGAGGAATTTACCAACGACCTGATCGACGCCATCCGCCACAAGACCACCCCAGCATTCCGTGAAAAATATCGCCAGGTGGACGTGCTTCTGATCGATGATATTCAGTTCATCGCCGGTAAAGACACCACCCAGGAAGAATTCTTTCACACTTTCAATGCCCTGCATGGACAGAATAAACAGATCGTGATCACATCTGACCGCTCGCCCAAGGCGATGGCCACCCTCGAAGAACGCCTGCGTTCAAGGTTTGAGTGGGGGCTCACGGTGGATATGCAGGCGCCGGATTACGAAACGCGCCTCGCCATCCTGCGCAGTAAGGCCGAGAAAGCCGGCAGGGACATTCCCCAGGATGTGATGGAGACGATCGCCCGCGCTATCCCCACGAACGTGCGTGAACTCGAGGGAGCCTGGAACCGCGTGAACGCGTATGCGGACTTGAGCGGACAAAAATTGACCCTGGACCTGGCAAAGCGCGCCCTTGTGGACTACCTGCCCCAAAAATCCAGCCTTACCCCGGCATACGTGGTGGATGTTGTGGCGGATTTCTTTGGTACCACCAAGGAGAACCTCACTGGCAAGAATCGCTCGCGGGATGTGGCGCTGCCCCGGCAGGTGGCTATGTATTTGCTGCGTGAGGATGGGGGAGTGTCGTTGCCGCGTATCGGCCAGGAACTCGGTGGGCGCGATCATACCACCGTGATGTACGCCTGCGATCGAGTGGCGGACATGATGGAAAGCGACGACCGCATGCGCCGCCAGGTGATGCAGCTGCG
>DAOOPV010000001.1:0-80008 GCA_035388405.1 Anaerolineaceae bacterium | reverse complement strand
TGGCGGACATGATGGAAAGCGACGACCGCATGCGCCGCCAGGTGATGCAGCTGCGTGAGAAACTCAACAGCCACTACTTGCCGGCATAGATCCTGTCATCGCGAGGAACGAAGCGATCTAAACTCTCAATCTTGAGGGTTGCTGGTAATTCACAACAACTGCTGAATTGAGTATGATTTTGCTTATTACGGCTATATTCAATCTGTCATCGCGAGGAACGAAGCGATCTAAACTCTCAATCTTGAGGGCTACTGGTAATTCACAACAACTGCCGAATTGAGTGTGATTCTCTTTCTTCCATCACCATTGATAAGATCGCTGGTAAGGGCGAAGCATTCTCTACGATTGGTTTAGAACCAGCTTACGATTTATGCCGGAATGCTTTGCCCCTACGCCTGAATAAAGGCATTGCCAGAATCTGTGACCATAAATAATGGATATCGATCGTAACGGCATCCCTGCCGATTACGAGATCTAGCCGAAGGCTTCATCTTATTACATGTTTGTGGAGTCCTGCAGTCAAATCCTGTGCTCGGTGAGGACACCGGAACAATCAAGATTCTCCTGTGCTCAGCAAGGATACTATCCATCCGTTTCACGGTGGGCACTGGCGGCAGAAATAGGGGTACTTGATCGTCACGGCATCCCTGCCGATTACGAGATCTAGTAATCTTAATCGTAGGTCAGGTTGCGCAGTTCAACCTGACATCGGAAGCCTAGATATATTGAGTCTTTAATTGCCAACATTTGTGACGTCAGGTTCAAATGAAGAACCTGACCTACGCGCTTCACAAAAGATGTTCGCAATGAAAGATAGAAAAACTTCGCTTACAGAGCCAATTAGTTATTCTTCCAAATCCAGCACCACTGGTTCTTCGTCCACCTTCTCCAGCTCGCCCCAATTGCTGCCAAGCCTCGCTTCCGTCACCAGCGGGACGGAGATCTCCAGGGCGTGTTCCATCACTTCCTTGACGACTTTCATCGCTTTTTCAACCTCGGCGTCGGGGACTTCAAAGATCAACTCATCGTGCACCTGCAGCAGCATTTGCGTTTTGAGCCCTGCCTTGCGCAGTGCCTCCGGCAAGCGCACCATGGCAATTTTGATGATATCGGCAGCGGTTCCCTGGACCGGAGCGTTGATCGCTTCGCGCTCTTCTCTTTGGCGCATGACGTAATTCGTGCCAGCCTTCAGGTTCGGGAAATAGCGTTTGCGCCCCAACAGCGTCTCAACGCTTCCGGTTTGGGCAGCTTCAACGCGGGTCTTATCCAGCCAGGCTTTGACCCCCGGGAATTCCTTGAAGTATTCCTTGACGAAGTTTTCGGCTTCCGCCAGGGTCAGGTCGGTGGTGCGGGTCAAGCCGAACGGGCTCATACCGTAGATCAAGCCAAAATTGATAGCTTTGGCATGGCGGCGCTGCTGCTTGCTGACCTGCTCGATTGGCACATCCTCGATGGCGGCGGCGGTGGCAGCGTGGATATCCAGCCCTTTGTGGAAAGCTTCCATCATGGCTTTGTCCTGGGCAATGTGCGCCACGATTCGCAGCTCGATCTGGGAGTAATCCACCGCCAGCAGCTTTGTGCCAGGTGCGGCGACGAAGCCCTGGCGAACACGCCGCCCAAGATCAGTGCGGGTGGGAATGTTCTGCAGGTTTGGGTTTTGTGAGGCGATACGCCCCGTGACGGTGCCGGTTTGGTTGAAGGTGGTGTGCACACGACCGGTGTTGGGGTTCACCTGCTGCGGTAGCGCGTCCACGTAGGTGGATTGCAATTTGGTCAGCTCGCGGTAGTTCAAAACCAGCTCAATGATCGGATGGATGCCCTTCATCTCCTCCAGCACGCCGGCGGCAGTGGAAAACTTGCCGCTGCTGGTCTTTTTGGTCACATCCGGTGGGTCGAGCGCCAGCTTCTTGAAGAGCACGTCTGAGAGTTTTTGGGTGGAATTGATGTTAAATTCCTCGCCTGCCTGCTGGTAGATTGCCATTTCAAGCTTGCGGATCTCCTGTTCAAGTTCGTGCGAGAATTGGTCAAAGAGCGGCAAATCCAACAAGATGCCAGCCTCTTCCATGTCTGCCAGGATGGGGATGAGTTTGACCTCGATCTCCCGGTTGAGTTTCTCCGCGCCGTGCGTTTGCAGGTCGGCTTCCAAGAGCGGCACCAGCCGCAGGGTCATGACGGCGTCGGCAGCGGCATAAGGGGCGGCATCGGCGATGGGCACCTGCGCCATGGTGATCTGGCTCTTGCCCTTGCCAATCAAGTTCTCGATCAGGGTCATCTCCACCCCCAACCGCACCCACGCCAAGGCTTTCAGCCCCAGGTGGCGCGAATCCGGCGAGATCAGCCACTCCGCCAGCATCGTGTCGAAGGTGATCGGGCTGACCTCGATCCCCACCTGGCGCAGCGCCAGCAGATCGTACTTGGCATTGTGTGCTACTTTAGCAATTTTTGGGTCGGTCAGAAGCGGTTTCAAGGCGGAGAGCACGTCCTCCAGCGGCAGCTGCTGCCCTATATCGTGCCCGATCGGCAGGTAGTAGCCCTTATCCGGGCTGCCCGCCAGCGAAATACCAACCAGTTGGTCCTGAAGCGGATTGATCCCGGTGGTTTCAGTGTCAATGGCTATCATTGCCGCCTTTTTTAGGTCAGCCACGCAGGCGTTCAGCTTTTCAGGGCTGTCGACGACGACAGTTTCGTAATCAGCATTGAGCGGCTCGGTTGGTTTGGCTGCTGCTGGAGCGGGCTCACTGGCAAACAGGCTCACCTGTTCCGGTTGGGGGCTTAGAGAAGGTTTAAGCCGCTGGTTGAGTTTCTTCAAACGCTGGGTGAGCGTGCGGAACTCGAGTTGGTGGAAGATTTTCTCCACCGCCAACGGATCAAAGCGGCTTGGCTTGGCCTGGTCGAGGTCGAGCGTGACGGGCAGGTCGGTGCGGATGCGTGCCAGGTCCTGGCTGAGGTAAGCGGAGTCCTTGCCTGCGGTCAGGTCTTTCCCGGCTTTTCCAGGGATCTCTTCCAAGTGGGCATAGATGTTATCCAGGCTGCCGTACTCGCTGATCAGCTTGACAGCAGTTTTCTCGCCGACACCGCGCACGCCGGGGATGTTATCCGAAGTGTCGCCGAGCAGCGCCTTGTAATCCACCACCTGTTCCGGCAGCACACCCAGCCTGTTTTGGACATCCTCGGCAAAGTAATCGTCATTTGAGCCGCTTTTATTCGGCAGAGCAACCACGATACGATTGTTCACCAGCTGCAGCAGGTCGCGATCGCCCGTGATGATCTTGACGCCCAATCCTTCCCTGGTGGTTGCCCAGGTGGCAAGGCTGCCGATGACGTCATCCGCTTCGTAATTCTCCACCTCGATACGCGGAATGTTAAAGGCGTCCACCATCTCGCGGATGCGTTCAATTTGCGAGCGCAGGTCATCCGGCATTTTGGCGCGCGTGCCCTTATATTCAGGGTACATCTCGTGCCGGAAAGTTTTCCCGGTATCGAAAGAAACAGCCAGGTAATCCGGCTCCTCCTGCTCGAGCAGTTTCAGCAGCATGCTGGCAAACCCGTACACGCCGGCCGTCGGCTCACCGGAACTGGTTGCCCAGCGGGTGGATCCCCCGGAAGTCAGGGCGAAATATGCGCGATACGCAATGGCGTGACCATCGAGCAGGTAAAGGATTTTGGGCATGAGCACCTCTTTAGAAGATTTGATACCAATAAGGCCAGTAAAGCGCCTGGGTGGCAGATTGGGCTGATTTTGGAGTAGTTTGCGTTCCGCTGACGCGCACAGGTTGTGTGTGGTTTTCCGAATCGTGGGCATATTTTGATCTGGCGGCAGCCTCGATGAATTCCGCCAGGACGGCCTCTTCGCGGCTGTTCAGACCGCCGGTTTTTGGCACACTCAAGGTTTTGAGCTCCTCCATCGCTTTGGCAGCCTGGCTTCGCAGGGAAGAAAGGCGTACGTCGATGGGGAAGATCAGGCAGACTTGCTTTTTGTCTGGCAGGAAATCGCTGTAGACCAGGCAGGGCTGTTCGTTCACCCTGCGGGCGTTGATCTTGTTTGGGGTGGGGCTTGGCGGAAAACCCTCCATGGATGCAGGCAAAAGCGAGCCACTCGAAGCCTCGAGCCTGGAACCATCAAACACCAACACCCCGAGCACCCCTTCAGGGTAGCGCGGTCGGTATTTGTTTAGCACGCTTTGATAGTCGATCTGCTGTTCCGGAGTTGCCATGAACCGCCTTTCACCTCGCTTAAGTGTAGCATCCGCGCGCTTAAGAGGCAAGTATTATCAGGAGCCGGAGGGATGCTCCATGCCCGGTGTTCAAGCGTAGATTCACCGCCCATTAGGTCTGCGTCCATATACACCAAGCGAATTGGGTGGGATTGAGTGCATCAAGACTATCTTCAAACATGTATCAACAAGTTTGGTTATCAGGAAAGACCCAACTGGGTAACAGAACCGTAATTAATTCAAGGCAGAGGAATTCATCCAAAGCCATCACGGGCAATTACAAATCACAACATGAACAGGAATTGTTAAGGGTCTTTCCCAAATTCTCACAAGTGAACATAACTGAATGCAAATATCAGTTTCGACCATTCGTGACCAATTTTTTTCAAGAAGAGCATATAATTACGCTACATTGATAGTCCATACAGGAGGTGGAAATGGATTTACTAGCAGGTAATGTTGTTCCCGCAGAGGGAGAATCAACGGTCCGTACTTATCACTGCACTTATTATCGCGAAAAATCGTTAGGATTGAAATCAGGAGGCTTTCTTGGGATCACGAACAAGAGGGTAATTTTCCAGGCAGCTGGAGATACCCCCTCAGGTCGTTCGTTGATCCAAAGTGAAGTTCCAATCGCAGATGTATCGGGCATCAATAGTTTCAAAGGGACATACTTCAACTTTTTTAGCTTTTTAGGTGCAGTTCTTCTGGCTTTGCTGGTTATGTCCATTATCCCCGTTTTACTTGGTGCCTTGAGTTATGTGCTTGAGTCGTATACCTTTTTTAAGATCATTGGTTGGTTGTTAGCAATTGGTGCCTTCATTGGTTCGTTTTTCCTTTCGGTCAAAGCCGTTTGGCGAACTGCTGTGGTTGGCGTCTCGGCTGGTGCGCTCCTAAGTTTGGCCGGCATTGAAATAATGGATGTTGTGTCGGCACTTTTCGGAGGAGGCAGGGGCGGATTTTGGATTTTGATACCAATCCTTGTCGCCCTAATCTATATGTTTATGTGTGCAGCCTGGTATGCAAGAAGGCCGACATTCTCCCTGGAGATCAATTCCAGCGGTGGCTCGAGCACGCCTATCCGCATCTCCAATGCTGGAGGTTTTTTGAATATGTCAGCTCTCAACACTCCCAATGCCCTGCCAGGCAGAGATGCCGAAAAGATGCTGCACGAAATCGGAGCACTGATCACTGACATTCAGACACTTGGTGATTATGGTATCGCCAAGTGGAAGCAGAATTGACCCTGGAGCATGCCATGGAACGAAATGTTGTTGAATTTTCGGAGGGTGAATTCATTGTCCGAAGCTATCAATGCCTGGTTCAGAAATCTGCTTTTTCAAAAGCCAGTGACGGTTATCTTCAGGTCACGAATAAACGCGTGATTTATGCAAACAGTGCTAGCTCTGGCGGAACCAGCAGCCTGATGGTTTCAGAAGTGCCGCTGGAGGATGTGGGATCGATCACATCATTCGTTGGTAGATCGATGAATGGCGCATGGTTGCTGCCATTTGTAATCATTTCTACTTTAGCATCGACGCAGTTTGCCAGTGCTTTACCGGAATTTATGACCCACTGGCTGTTCGGCTTTTTCCTGATGTTACCGTTCATTGTTATCTGGCTGATGGACAAAAATATCCTAAACCAGGAGCTTTTCGATCAAATTCTGAAAAACCTTGAGTATGGCAAAGAGAGTCAAAGAACCATAGGGAAACCAGGCGAAACCTTACGCAAGGTTTTAAAAGCAATCTTTATTGCTGGGTTAGTACTGTTTGTTTCCAGCGTTGTGAATAATCTCAGCGGTTCTTTGGGGTACCTGGCGTTCATAATTCCCTTGTTTGTGTTTACTCTGATTTATCTGTCTTTTGTCGGTTCTACCAATGAATTTGGCCTTTTTGTTTCGGCACGGTCTGCTTCAGGATCCGGACTGACCATAAAATCGGATAACTTTCAGGCTTTGTTTGGTAAAAAGTCACCTTCCAAACCAGGACAAATTATTCCCACGGCTGATTCCTACACGGTTGCAAGAGAACTGGGAGCTCTGGTGATGGACCTGCAGCAATCTGGCGATCTGGCAATTGAAAAATGGTCTCAACGTCCATCAACGATATCTGATTCGAGTGATTAGGTGGGGGAAATGACTGACGAATCGACCGAACAAAAACGCCAAAGAATAATTGAAAGTTTTGACAGGGAGCAGAGATATTTCGAGAAATCTTTCGAAGAGAATGCAGAGCAGTTAAGCAAAGCCACTGAAGTTAACAACTCGGCGGGAATTGACCTGGCAAAAAAGAATATGGGAGAAGCAAACGAAATCCTTGGCGACCTTCTAAAACAAAAAAATGAGGCATTAAGCGAACTCCAGGCTGCTGAAACTGCCGCTCAAACGACCAAAGAAGAAAGCACAGCCCAGGAAACCCCGCAGAACCTCATTGAGAATAAAGGCGAAGAAAAAAAATCTGAGGAAGAAGACTACAACTACGGATACGGTATGTAGGGAAAGGCGATGAGTTACTACGCAAGAACCCGCAATTATGTCGAAATTCAAGGGCGACTCCACGAGGACTCGTTAAAATCCCGACTAGGAGGTGATGTTCAGAACATTAACGACCTGGCAGAAGACAACTTCAGAACTTACGACCTGATTTCATCTGAAGGGGTTTGGAGCGTAAAGTCGCACATGGGCGGGGAAGGGGAATTGACTGAGAGCGCCAAACTAGCCTATCAAGCCAACTTCGAACATATGCTTGGCTGGAACAGGTCGGTCGATGCTGTAGAAATGGATGCGAAGGCTTTACGGGAACGCTTACCGGAAGGCACTGCCATGCCAAAAGTCCTTCGGGAGGGAAGTCCTCAGGAGGCAGCTGATTTTCTCAGGAATAACTCCAAACTCGGGATCCCGGAAGATCATGTGGAGATGGTCCGAAAAAACCTGATCGACCATGCCCGTGAATTCCCCGAAACATACGGCCTGCCTGAGCAACCTGGTGAAGAAGATCTGCAAAAACTTTCCAGTCGGATCCAGGGCACTGGTTTGAATGCTGCGGATACTCCTGCTCTGGTTAGAGAACAGCTTCAACAACAGGAGTCCAAACTCCAAACAAACACAGAGATGAGCAAAGAACAGCCAGAGGAGAAGGACCAGGAAGAAGAATATCCATATCGGTACGGATATTAACCCACAGGAGACTGCATGCAACCAATGAATCCAATGACAAAAACGATGGTGTTTGAAGGGAATGAACTCAGCCAAACTGTGCCTGTAAACAACTCTCCACAGGCTCGCTGTGCCATCCGTGGGCAGGATGCGAGTGGAAAACCTGCCAGTTTTCCCTTCAGTGATGATCTTTTGAGCAAACATCTCTTGTTCATAGGTGGCATCGGGATGGGGAAAACCAATGGCATTTTTCAAATACTTTCCCAGCTGCGCAATAACATGACCAGCGATGATGTCATGGTGGTTTTTGACACCAAGGGTGATTTTTACGATTCTTTTTACAGACAGGGCGATATTGTTATCAGCAATGACGATAAAGCCACCGGTCCACGGGGCAGAGATTATTGGAATATCTTTGAAGAGATCAATGCCGGCATCAATACTGAAGAAGAGATCGTTGAGATTGCGCGCGCATTGTTTTTTGAGCGAAGTAACAAGTCGAGTCAACCTTTCTTTCCAAATGCTGCCCGAGATCTTTTTTCCGGGATCATGCTGCATTTTCATAGGATGGGTGGCGTAAAGAACAATGCGGTTTTGCGCAACTTTTTGGACCAGACACCCTCTGCGGAAATTCGGGCAATCCTTCAGCAGCACCAGGATCTAAAAGCGATGACATCCTACATTTCGGATGATCGTTCCCCACAAACACAGGGCGTCATATCAGAATTACAGCAGCATCTGCGAGAGATCTTTATTGGGAATTTCAGGAAGGAAGGCAACCTTTCCATCCGGCAGGCGATCCGCGCAAAACAAGGGCGATTGGTGTTTGTGGAATATGACCTGGGGATAGGCGGTATGTTGACCCCCATTTATCAGTTGATGTTGGATATGGCTATCAAGGAAGCCCTGAGCCGTAAGAAAAGCGATGGGAATGTTTGGTTCATCATTGATGAGTTCCGCCTGATCCCGAATTTGCAGCACATTGATGATGGGATCAACTTTGGCAGGAGTATGGGCGCAAAATTCATCATTGGCGTTCAAAACATCGAGCAGGTTTTTCATGCTTATGGCGAAGCACAGGCACATTCAATCCTTTCGGGTTTGCTGACAACAGTGGCTTTCAGGGTCAACGATGCTGCCACCCGGAAGTTTATCCAGGAATTAGTGGGGAAGAACCGAAAGAAAGAAGTCTTTATGTCCTCGGTTTCGTCGCGTGGGATCGTTGAGCAGATCAGAGAAGCCAACGTCGTGGAAGATTGGGATATCGCCAATATGCGGGTCGGGGAGGCAATCATCAATACTCCTGGCTACGGGCCTTTCTTCTTTCGTTTTGACAAGGTCAAGTAGGAAAATGAACACAAGTTCTATTCGGAAAAGAATAGCTGCATTACTGTTCCTGTTTATGCTGCTCCTCTTAATAATGCCTGCTTGTACCAACAGCGCGAACTCACCAGACCGGGAGTTGGAAGGAATTGCTCAATTGGATGGCGGGTATTGTTCGGGTGATATTTACTGCCAGGATCTGGAGTTTCGGAAAGAAGGAAAACTATTGTTCCTGAAAACTGGTGATGAGGGGGAATTTGTGGTCATTTCTCCGGGGAGAATGAAATTATCAGTAGGTGAGGAAAACCTTGTCGTCGGTTACACCCTTTCTGACGGAAAATTAGAGTTGAAGTTTGACGATTACAGCCTGGATTATTATTACGCTGACGAGATCGAGGGGAATTTGGCTCGACTGGATCCACCAACCGACACTGAGCAAAATGTCATTCAACAAGACCAGCCGACTCAAATTCCTCCAACCGCAACACAGCCTGAAAATGAACCCGTAGATATCCAGGAAAATGAAGAAGTAGTTTTTTCCCTCTCATACATATTGGATGCTAACGATACGTTAGAGAAAAACGCCGATTACCGGATGCAATTAGTCGACGGCACTCTTGGCTCAGCGGATATGGTTAAGCAAGATCCAACCTTGACGGATCTGGAATTCACCCGTGATGGAAAGCTGTTGATTGCATCAGCAGGCGACGCGGGGATCATGACCTGGGATCTTGCGAGTCGTTCAGTGATCGCAGACAGGGGTGACGCGAGATGTATCAACACGAAGGTTAGTCCAGACGGAGAATATGTCTTTGTTGAAACATCTTATTGTCAGATCGCAGCTTTGAAATCTCAAACATTGGAATCTTCAGGCTCAATTGAGGGTGAAATGTGCACAACCTTGAATGATGTGCATCCAACTGAATATGTTGTTCTGACGAGCACGGGTGGGGGCAAGGTTGTAATCCATGATCTGCTGAATGGGGATGAAATTGACTCCATTCCTGCTTGCTACTGGGCTGTTTTTTCAAGCGATGGAAGAAGCATTGTCTGCTTTTCGGAAGGGCAGTCAATTCAAGTCTGGGATTATCAGACATTAGAAAAACTTTCCAGTCATCAGCTAGGTGTTCCTTACAGGTATTACTCTTCATCAGTTTCACCAACTGATGATGTAATCGCCTTTAGCCACAATGAGACAGGCGGAATTCTGCTTTACAACTTTATGACCAAAGAAAGTATCGAATTACAGCCCATTTCTTCGTCCGGATCATTTTATCGCACCTCTTTTTCGGGTGATGGACGTTTGGTTGCAGCCAGCGATTCATATAATGTTTACATCTGGGATGTGGAACGGGCATCACTGGTCTTTGAAATTAGGCAAAGCGATTATTATGTCGAGGATATTGCATTTTTACCTGGAACAAGGCAGTTGGCTATCGCTTATCCAAAATGGATCGAAGTATGGAGTGAAGATTAAGGATCTTAGCTATGAGAAATTTTCGGAACTTAAAAACAATTATCGTCTTCTTTGCTGTGATATCAGTGATCCTCACTACTCTGACCGCTTGCAGCTCTGGTCCTGAGAACGAGCTGGAGGGGGATTGGGCGTTGGATTGGCTTTCAAGCAGCAGCGAATATTTATTTGGTGATCTGAATTTTGGTGAAGGAAAGAAGCTCACCCTCTCTGGGTCATACGAGGAAAACCAGCAGAGTCTTCGCTACGCAGTTATTGCGCCAGGAAAGATGAAAATAACGACAGAGGAAGCCGCTTTCGTGGCTGATTTTTCCGTCGAAGAAGATGTTCTAACGATCAAGTTTGATGACGGCAGGAATTATTACAGACGTGTGGAAGCAGCCCCGGAGGAAGAAGAGGTAGAAACGCTTGTTTGGTCTGATCCCGAAGAAACAGACTCAGCGCCCACTGCCATCCAGCCGCAAGTAAACGATACTGATGTGCCTGAACCGACTCCAAGACCAACAAATACTGATGTTCCTGTTGTGGTTCAACAACCCACCGCCACCACCGTTGCAAATTTCACCCCTACCCCGCGAGTTTACTCGCCACTCTCTGAATGTGCTGCTTCAAGACTTCATGTGGGAGATTCAGCTTTCATAAATTTTGAGACAGGACGGGTTGGTATGCGTTCCAAACCAGTGGCTAAGATTGGCGACACACTTGTTCGCAAGTTGGAGGAAGGCGAGATCGTCCACGTCATTGATGGGCCGGTGTGTGATTTGGGGTGGGTTTTTTGGAAAGTACGCACTGTCTACAGTGAGACCGGTTGGATCCCTGAAGGCGATGGAAGCGAGTTTTGGGTTGTACCGATAGCGACTTATGATGTCTGTACAGGAGCAAAACCTACACGATTACGCGTCGGAGACAGGGCTTTTGTGGAACCAAAGCCAAATGATTACAATCGCATCTATCCTGAACCTGCAATCGATTCCTCAAAACTGCTTTATCGAATGAAGCCCAGTAGCTATATGGTTATTTTGAAAGGTCCCTCATGCGGGAGTGGGAAAACAGGCGTTTGGTGGTATGTGCGCTCCGAAGATTCCGGCATAGAAGGCTGGACGCGAGAGAGCGATTACGCCAAGAGTTATTACTTTATCGCCCCGGTGATCCCCAGACCTTAGTGCCTCCCAAAAATCTAAACGAGGGAATGAGACAGCTCTTTCAAAGAGCGGTTGTCATTCCCTTTTCATTACTTTTGAGAACCCCGAATTCTTCGCTGCGACAGCGAAGCCCGAGGTTCAGACGCGACACATAAGCCCAATACAAGGATAATCATTAATAATTTATTGTAGGATGATATGATTTGAAGTACTCAAGAACGGAGGTAGTACATGCTTCAGGATTTTCTTCAAGCGTATGTCAACAAATATGGGTTTTCGGGTTACACCGAACTGCGTGCCCAACAGAACCGCAACCGCGGTGTGATGATGCTCAACGGCAGCCTGACTGCCAATAACAGCGGCACCAGCCGCGGTCTTTCGGCGCGGGTGGTCAAGGGCGGTGCTTACGGTTTCGCCTCGGGCACCGGCTACGGGGACGACCTGGAGGCGATCGCAAAAGTGGTCCAGACCGCCAGCAGCCACGCCGCATTTCTGGACAGCCGTGTGCAACGCGGCAAGCCGGAATTCCCCGCCATTGCAGCTTTCAGCCGCAAGGATGGGTTCGAACATGACGTGCCCGTGGAGCAGAGTTACCTGCTGGGCATCGTCGACGAACTCGATAGCTACATAGCCGAGCGCTTTCCCAAGCTCCTCAGCCGGCGGATCTTCGCCCGCGTGCTCGACATGGAAAAGCTGCTCTACACCAGCGACGGCGTAGTTTCGCACTCGTACGTGCCGCGCTCGAACGTTTACGTTTTCATGACCACCCAGGATAAAGACGGTCAGCCCGTGGAGCTCTATGATGTGATGGGCGGGTATGGCAACTTTCTGAATAATTTCCCAAATGCACAGGACCTGTTTGGCAAGCTCGAAAAGCAATACGAGCAGGTGATCTTGAAGGCTGAGGGTGTGTATGCCAAGCCCGGCATCCAAACCGTCATCCTGGATTCAGACCTGGCAGGTATCCTGGCGCATGAGGCTGTCGGGCATACCGTGGAAGCGGATTTCGTGGAAACTGGCTCGGTTGGCGGTCCGATGTTTGGCAAGCAGGTCGCCAGCGAAAAGGTCAGCCTGGTGGATATTGCCCACAATGCTTTCGGTAAACTTGCGCCTGTACCGGTGTTCGTCGATGACGAAGGCACGCTGGCACAGGACCAGATGTTAATTGAAAACGGCATCCTCACCGGCTACATGCACAACAAAGAATCAGCCCTGAAATACGGGCACATGCCAAATGGCAACGCCCGCGCTTATGATTTCTCCGACGAACCCCTGATCCGCATGCGCAACACCTGCATCCTGCCCGGCACCGACAAACTGGAGGATATGATCGCTTCCGTGGAAGACGGCTACTACTTCACCGACATGAACAACGGCCAGGCGGATTCGACCGGCGAGTTCATGTTTGGTGTGCCGATGGGCTTCGAGATCAAGAATGGCAAACTTGGGCGGGCAGTCAAGGACACCACTGTTTCGGGTGTGGCGTTCGAGGTGCTCAAAACTGCCGACATGGTCAGCGATACCGTCACCTGGACCAACTCGGGCATGTGCGGCAAGAAGCAGAGCATTCCGGTGGGCATGGGCGGACCGGCAATCAAGGTACAGATCAATGTGGGAGGTCGGTCATGAAGCAGGTATTTGAAGTAAAAGATAAAGCGCTGCTCGAGGCAGCTGAGTTGATCCTGGCCGAGGTCAAGGCGATCGGGGCGGATGATGGCGAAACCTGGGTGAGCCGCAGCGCGCTGACCGAGGTTTATTACGAGCTCGCCAAAGTCAGTATGGTACGCACGGTTTTCACGGACAAAGTCAGCCTGAAGCTGCTGAAAGACAAGCGCAAAGGCAGCACCACCCTCAACAGCTTCGCCCCTGAAGATATTCGCCTGGCGGTGCAGGAAGCCTGGCAGGCGGCGCAGTCGGCTGCCCCAGACGAGGCGGAAGGGATCGCCGAGCTCCAGGAGAACCTCAGCTTCTCTGCTGGGGATGAACTGCCTGACCTAAACGCCATGTATGGGCAGTTGGATCAACTGCTGAAGGACGTCAGGCAGGATTTTCCGAAGATCAGCTTTGATTCGATCGGCATTGAGCACAATTTCGGAGAGAAACTGTATGCCAACACCAATGGCGTCAGGCTGTCTGACCGTCGGGGTTACTATCAATTGAGCAACATGTTCATGGCGAAGGAGGAGGGCAAAACCTCTTCGTTCAACTACTTCGCCACGGTCTACGAAAACCCTGCCGATCGGATTTGCGAGGAAAACCGGGTGCGGCGCTTGTTGGATGAAAGCCAGCGGCAGATCGTGACGGAACAGTTCGCGGGCAGTTTTGAAGGGGACGTGGTGATCACTCCCGGCTGCCTAACTGACATCCTGTATTATGTGGCGGATACCTATCTTGAGGATGGCGCATTGATCTCTGGAACCAGTCCCTGGAAAGACAAGATTGGCGAACAGGTTGCCAGCCCGTTGATCAATTTTGAACTGGTCGCGGAGTATCCCGAATTGCCTGGTGCAAGTCCGCTGAGCGGCGATGGCTTTGTGGCTGAGAATATGCCCCTGATCGAACAGGGTGTGCTCAAGAACTTCAGCCTCAGCCGGTATGGTGCCGCCAGAACAGGTTTGCCGCGGTCGAAGAACAGCGGAGGCACCTACGTGCTTGGCAATGGCGACACACCGCTGGAAGAGGTCATCTCTGGGGTGGAAAGGGGCATCGTGATGGGGCGGTTCTCAGGCGGACAACCTGGCCCTTCCGGTGATCTGAGCGGCGTGGCTAAAAATAGCTTCTTGATCGAAAACGGTCGGATCACCAAACCCCTGAGCGAGGTGATGATTTCAGGCAATCTGGCAGATATGCTGCGCGACACCGTCGCGGTCAGCCAGGAGCGCGAGAATTCGGGTTATTGGCTTTTACCCTGGATCAGGGTAAAGGGCGTCACCATCTCGGGCAAGTAGAGCCGATAGGTATAGGAAAGCAAAGATAACGCGGGACCATGATGGTCCCGCGTTTTTGATATGGTTGGGGAATGATGTGGTAGAAGTCGTAGGTCAGGTTGTGTAGTTCAACCTGACGCCGGAACTAGTTTTGTTGAGGATTAGATTTTCCACCATTCGTGAGGTCAGGTTCAACCCCATTCTCTTTGCTCAAGGGCAGGCAGAAGAATCTGACCTATGCGCTGATTCCCATCCGCCATATGCAGGTAAAGATATCTGGGTAGGGGCTGGCCCCTGTGCCTGCCCAGGGTCACCACAGGGGGTGACCCCTACCTACATCATACGGTGGGGGACATGATGCAGGGAACAAAGCGAGTAAGCCTTGCTCCCACCGCCTTTGCTAAGCCGGATTGACCTCTTCAAGTAACAAGTAGGCATTATCGCAATTCAGAGTTTAACAAAGAAGATTTTCCGTCATTCCGTCTATAATTCATCCAGCCCAATATGAAAAAGGACATCCTATGTTCGACCCTGACATGCAAAAAAAATTGATCTCCGACGGTCGGAGTTTCATGAAGAGCTACTCCACCGATTCTTATCCTGACTTTAAATCCGATCAGGATCTCAAATTACCGCAACCTCCGCTGGTAAAGGCGCCCATGACCGCGCAAGCCATGCCGCTTCCACGGAATTTCCAGGATCTCGACCTGAAAAATGACTTTATCACCCTGCTGACAGAGCGCAGAAGTTCTCGGGTTTACACCCAGCAGCCTATCAGCCTGCTGCAACTTTCCTTTTTGCTCTGGGCGACCCAGGGGATCAAAGCCATCCGCGGCAAGTCCTACGCTACTTTGCGCACAGTCCCGTCTGGCGGAGCGCGACATCCTTTTGAGACCTACCTGATCGTGCAACACGTGGATGGTTTGCAGCCCGGCGCGTACCACTACCTGCCCATGGGGCACCAGCTCGAATTCCTCCATCCGGTGGAAGACCTGCCATCAGTAATTTCCGTCTCCCTTGAAGGGCAAAATTGGGCGTCCAAAGCCAGCGTGGTCTTTTATTGGAGTTTCGTGCCCTACCGCTGCGAGTGGCGCTACGGCATCACGGCGCACGGACCAGCCCTGATCGATGCCGGTCACGTCGGTCAGAACCTGTACCTTTCCTCCACCGCCCTCGGGCTTGGCACCTGTGCCATCGCCGCTTTCGACGTGGCAATTTGCGACTCCCTGTTCGGTCTGGATGGCGAGGAAGAGTTCACTGTTTACGCATTCCCGGTCGGCACCATTTCGCCTGCGGATCAGAAGTCCGAAAAAGCTTTTTATCAATTTGTGGAAGACGAGGGTCTGTAGCGGAAGCCTGTTCGGTTTGTACACCCGGGCTGCCCCACCAGACGCCCAGTTTTGGTACGATTGTGGGCAATTATGAGAGGTTTTACGTGCAGTAAATGCGGAAGCAATTCTGCACCCCTCGGGTACAATTTGGTAACTTGCAAAAATAAAGAGGTTGTCAGTGATCAGACGTGACAAAATAAACTATTATCTCGATCTCGCTGAGATGGTCAGCCAGCGCGGCACCTGCCTGCGCAAGCAATATGGCGCGGTGATTGTCAAAAACGATGAGGTTGTTTCGACCGGGTATGTCGGCGCGCCGCGAGGAAGAGCCAACTGCATCGACCTTGGCTACTGCATCCGAGAGAAGATGCAGATCCCACGTGGGGAACGCTACGAGCTCTGCCGCAGTGTGCATGCCGAAGCCAATGCCATCATCAGCGCCTCACGCGAACGCATGCTCAACAGCTCGCTCTATCTTTCCGGCATCGACCTGAAAGATAATGGCAGCTACGTAAAAAACGCCAACCCGTGCTCGATGTGCAAACGCATGATCATCAATGCGGGGATTGAGCAGGTCTTTATCCGGGATGACAAAGAAAACTACCGCCGGATCGCGGTTCAGGATTGGATCGAAAACGACGAATCCTTGAACGGAACGATGGGCTACTGAATTTGAGAGGACTTAAGAATGAAGATTAGAGAGGTAACTCGCGTTGTTCAGGGCAAACCAGCTGTTGATGGTGCTGGAGTTCGCCTCAACCGGGTTTTGGGGGGCAGTACTATTGAGGATTTTGATCCTTTTCTGATGTTGGATTCCTTTGACTCGCGCAACCCGGATGATTACATCAGAGGTTTCCCAACGCATCCCCATCGTGGGATTGAGACCATCACCTACCTGATCAAGGGTGAGATCGCGCACCAGGACAGCCTGGGCAACAAGGGTCTGATCACTTCCGGCGCTTGCCAGTGGATGACCGCCGGCAGCGGCATCCTCCACCAGGAAATGCCGCAGGAAGCTGAACGTCTTTTGGGCTTGCAGCTCTGGCTAAACCTGCCCGCTGCCGAAAAAATGACCAATCCAAAGTATTTCGACATCGAGCCGCAGGATGTAGGCCTCGTGGAAGAAAATGGTGGATTCGTGAAGGTCATTTCTGGCGAGTATAAGGGCATCAAAGGCGTGACGCCGCACCACATCCAGGCGACCCTGCTGGACGTCAAGCTCGACGAAGGGCAAAGCATCGAAATCCCTGTGAAGGAAGACGAGACCGTTTTTGTCTTTTTGATCGAAGGCGCAGGCATGCTCAACGGTGAAATTTTTGAAGAGAAAACCGCTTTGCTGCTGGGAGAGGGCGAGTTGGTGGAAGTATGTGCTTTGCCGGGTGAGGTTGTGCGCTTCATCCTGGCTTCAGCGCCGCCGCTGCACGAGCCGGTTGCCTGGGGTGGACCGATCGTGATGAACACACGTGAAGAATTACAGCTGGCTTTCGACGAACTCAGAGCTGGAACATTTATCAAGTAATAAGGAGTGACCATGAAGCAATTTGATGTTGTGGTTTTAGGGGCAGGGCCTGGCGGTTATGTTGCCGCGATCAAAGCCGCCCAACTTGGCAAGAAAGTGGGCATCATCGAGAAGGAATACCTGGGCGGAGTGTGCCTGAACGTGGGCTGCATCCCCTCCAAGGCGCTTTTGCGGAATGCCGAACTGGCGCATCTTATGCGCACCAACGCCAAGGAATTTGGCATCAGCTTCGACAACCTCCAGCTTGACTATTCAGCTGCCTACAAGCGCAGCCGGCAGGTGAGCCAGCGCCTGACCAAGGGCGTTGGCTTCCTGATGAAAAAGAACAACATCGAAGTCCTCACTGGCGCGGGCAAATTAACGGCTCCGGGCAAGCTCCTGGTGGCGCTTGAGGGTGGCGGCGAAGAGGAAGTGCAGGCGCAGGACGTCATCCTGGCGACAGGCGCGCAACCCACCGTGATCCCGGGCATGGAGCCGGATGGCGCCAAAATCTGGGATTACAAGCACGCGATCTTAACCGAGAGCCTGCCGAAATCTGCCGTGATCATTGGCGGTGGGGCGATTGGGATTGAGTTTGCCACGGTCTGGAGCGGTTACGGCGTTGAGGTGAGCGTGGTGGAAATGCTCCCGCATATCCTGCCGAATGAAGATGAAGAAGCCGCTGCTGAGCTTGCCAAAGCCCTGAAAAAACGCGGCGTAAAAGTGCATGCCGGCACGAAGGTAAGGAGCGTTGAGGCGACCAACACAGGCACCAAGGTGCTGATCGAGAGCGAAAAGGGTGAAGAAACCCTTGAAGCGGAAGTAACCCTCGTGGCGGTGGGCTTCAAACCCAACTCCAAAGGGATTGGGCTTGAAGAGGTTGGCGTCGAGACTGACAAGCGCGGGTTCGTGGTGGTGGATGACCGCATGCAAACCAACGTGTCCGGCATCTGGGCGATCGGCGATGTGACCGGAAAGCTGCTGCTTGCCCATACGGCTTCAACGATGGGCATCATTTGCGCCGAAAATATCGCTGGTAAAGAACAGCGGTCGTTGGATTACCGCATGATCCCGCGGGCAGTGTATTCCTCTCCGCAGGTGGCGTCGTTTGGTTACACCGAAGCGCAGGCGAAAGAGGCGGGCTTTGCGGTCAAGGTTGGCAAGTTCAACTTCCAGCCCAATGGTAAAGCGCTCGGCTTGGGAGAGTATCAGGGCTGGGTGAAGATCATCACCGATGAGAAGTACGGCGAAATTTTGGGTGCCACGATTGTTGGACCTGACGCGTCTGAGCTGCTGCCCGAGCTGGTATTGGCCCAGGCGAATGAGCTCACGATAGAGGAAATCGCCCATTCCGTCCACGCTCATCCCACGCTGGCAGAAGTTGTGTTGGAAGCAGCTGAGGACGCGCTCGGCGGCGCGATTCACAGTTAATTCAGGTTAGACTCACAAGTCGGGATGAGGTAAAAAACCTCATCCCGTTTTTTGTTATCCGTCTCCGCGAGGAGCGAAGCGGCGTGGCAATCTGCCTTTCATCTCTTTGAGTTCCAAAAAATGAATGCCACCATCTTTCAGAATGGTTTTTGGTGTAAACCATTCACCCTCACCCCCGCTTACCCTCCGTTTCACTGCGGGTACAAGTCGCGGACCCTCCCCCTTCGTTCGCTTTGCTCACTAGGGAGGGCTTTTACTAATCTGATCGTGCCAGTCTCCGGACCGAGTACTGCACCCGACCGTCGAAGATCCCAGCACGAAGTGCGTGTGGAAAGGTCTCCCAAACCCACAAAAGCATGAAGCCTTCGGCTAAACCTCGTAATCGGCAGGGATGCCGTTACGATCGGGTTTTTTTTATAAGTGCGAATCCTGACAATTACAGGGGAATATCGATGAATTCAGACGTAGGGGCGAAGCATTTCAACAAGAATGCAATCCGATTTCACAGCTATCCGTGCAGAATGCTTCGCCCCTGCCAGTGATCTCAACATTGCTCTCAGATAGATTCATTCTAAATTCTAAAGACCCTCACCCCCGCTTTGCGGACCCTCCCCCTTCGTTCGCTTCGCTCACTGGGGAGGGCTTTTACTAATCTGATCGTGCCAGTCTCCGGACCGAGCATGGCACCTTACCGTCGAAGATCCCAGCACGAAGTGCGTGTGGAAAGGTCTCCAATTAACTCGGAATATTAATGTCGGAGTGAGGGAACAGAACCCTCATTACACAGTTGCGCCGGTACTTCGTCCGACTTACGAGAGACCAGGATCACCTTTAACGGCGGATTGAGGGCACAATGCATTTGTCCATCACATCGTTCACAGTGCCCTCAAGCCCGCCCTACATAGTTCTGTTTCCGTCAAGCGGGTGATTTTGCTGTTCGTCTTGGAGTCATTTTTTTCCATCCCTGACTCATGATTATGCTATACTTTATCCATGAAATCAGCGGCTGGTTGTCTTTGTTGTGCATTAAAGAAAACCCGTTTTCAAGGAAGGGTCTAAGGCGAAAGCATGCTCTCCGCCCTAACTATCAACGACCAGCTTGCCCTTGCCCTGGGCATCCTTGGCTTGCTCTTCCTGCTGATCAACCTGCTACTTCTCAAAAAAAATCAGCCGAAACACATACCGGAATCCACCAAACAAGCGGTTGAGCACCTGCTGCATGTCTCCTCTGAGGAGGGCAAGCGCCTGGTGGTCGGCTTGGGACATGCTCTTACCAACGCCAGCTTCGACCTGGCTGGAGCCTCCGGCTTGAGCTTGCAGCGGGCTCTGCTGAAGCGCTCGCTCTTCAACGATCACCCGCTCCAATCTTACAGCGGCGATGGGGTTTTGGCTTGCCTGAGCCGCATGGTGGTGCATGGGGCTTATCGCGGCGCACTGGCAAGCGAACTTTTCAGTGGTTCCCTCAGCCAGTTGAGCGGCACGAGCCCCCTGGCATACACCGCCAGCCTTACCAACCACATTCCTGACGCAGCCAATGCCGGCTTGCTGCTGGCGGGGCAGATGAGCCCGGTGGTGCTGCTGGCGCTCGACCAGGCTGACCGGTGCTCAATTCCTTCAATCAGCGCGATTACATCGTTGAGCGGGCAGGCCGCAGGCTTTATTGGAAATTCTGTTAACCTGATGGGCGAAGATGTTTTTAATGCAGCGGGCAGGCTGGATCAGCACAAGTCATCGCTGGCGAGCCTGAGCGCTCAGGACTGGCTGCGCGTTGCCATCAGCATCGGTTTGCTGCTGGGCGCGATCCTGAAGATGGGAGGTGTGCTGCCATGAAGCGCGCACTGCCCCTGATTGCTGGTATTCTGAGCGGCCTGGTTGTGTTGGCTGCCATGTTCTTCGTCCCTCAGAGCGGCGGCATCCTGGCGATGGTGTTGAATTGGGTGATTATCGTTGCGGGAGTGGCGCTTTTGGTGGCGATTGCCAGCCTGGTGCTTACCCATCTGCGTTTCATCGCCAGAGGCAAGAAGGGCTTTCTGCTCAGCTTGGTGCTCGTGATCAGTTTTCTCGCCACGCTGATGTTCGGTTTGATCCGCGGCGTGGATGACCCGGTCTTTCTCAAGTGGGTTGGGGCGGTTATCCGCCCAATCGAGACCGCCTTGCTGGGGTTGGTGGCTCTGATCATGATGAGTGCCGCGATGAAGATCTTCCGCGAGAGAGGTTGGTCGGCTCTGACGGTTTCTTTTGGCGTCAGCGCGGTGATCTTCCTGATTCTTGGGCTTGGCTTCCTGCAGAACCTGAACATCCCTGTGCTGACCGAGGTCATTCGCTTAGTGGAAACCTTGCCGATGATCGGCGCACGCGGCTTGCTGATCGGCATTGGGATCGGGTTGCTCATGATGGCATTTAGAGTGTTGTTTGGAATGGAAGGGTCCGGAAATGACTGAAGACCATTCTGAACTCAACCTGTGCCCAAACTGCAGCAAAGAAAACCTGCCAATGGCGACGCGCTGCGTGCACTGCGGATCGGATATGGAAGCCCTTTTCACCATTTTCGGGCAGCCGCAAATACCTGAAGAGGAAGCGGAAGAATCTTTACCAGACATCATTGAAGAAATCCGCAACGATCCATCCCTGCAAACCCCATCCGAAGAGCCGCCAAGCCCGGAGCTTGTGCCTGCCAATCGAATTGATGAATCTATTCTCGATTCGGAGCAGTTGCCCGACTGGTTGGCTAAAGTACGCGAGCGTGCCCAGGGAGAAGAGGATGCCATTGGCGATTTGGCAAGCGGTACCATGGCCATGGATGCCGCTCGCAACGAGGAAGCTTCTGCCGGCGTGGAAGGGGAATTCAACGCCTGGATCAACCGCATTCGCGAGAAAAGCCAACAGGAAAACAGCGTTCGGGCTCGACAGCTGCCAAGCGAAAACGAGGAACCTGACCAGGTGCCGGAGTGGCTGCAGCGCATCCGCGCTCTGCGCCCGCGCCCTGAAGAAGACATCACGCATGAAGTCAAAACCGGCCCCACCTACGCTGACGATCTGCCGCGAGAGTGGACAGACGAAGCCTTGCAGGAACTGCGCCGGCAGGCTCTGTCGGAAGATCAAGAGCAGGAAACTGAACCACTTCTTTCAGCAAGCGCTTCCACAGAAGACGAAGAAACGCCTGTTGAACCCGAATTGGAAGCAGCGAGCGAACCAGTTCAGGAAGAATCTGGGTCCATCGAAGAGGACTTCCACAACATCCCGGAGGATGAGGATGCCTACTTTGTACCTGTCCCTGTTGAAGATCTGAACCAATTCACTGAGGTGGAAGAAGATTCTGTGGTTGGGGGGACGCAGGAAGAGCCGGCGACCGGAGAAATTGAATCACCGGAGCAAGAACCAGGGCAGGATACTCCAGAGCTGGCAGAGATCCAAACTGAAGAGGTTGTGCCTGAAGAAGCCATAGTTGAACCGGAAGCAAGTGAGAACCCCGAACAAACAGAACTTGAATCTGTTCCGGTTGAAGTTGAAGATGAAACCAAAACGGGGGTTGAGGAACAGGAAGAAGAGCCTGAGGAGGAGCAGCCAACAGATAGTGCCGCTGTACCCCCCGACCTGCTGCTCCTGCGCGACCAGCAGGACCGTGCCAGTTTACTTGCCTCCCTGATCGAGCAGGAAGGGCGTGTTACAGCCGGCAAGCAGGCAGTTCGAAAGCCTTCCGGCAAGGCCGGGCGCCTGGCATTGGCTTTGCTGCTGCTGATCGGCTTAATTGTCTCGATGCTCATTGGTCCTTCCCCCATGCCGACCGATGCTCTCAAGAGCATGCCTGCATTGGCATTAGGTGATCAAATTCAAACCCTGGCAGAGAATGACAAGGTTTTGGTGGTGCTGGACTACCAGGCAGCAACCAGCCGTGAACTGGAAGCCCTGGCAGCTCCAATGCTTGACAAGCTGCATGTCCAGGGCGTTCAACTTTCTTTCCTGACCACCCAGCCATCCGGTCTGTTCCTGGCGCAATCGCTGCTGGCGCAGGCTGAGTTGCCTGAGAATACACTGGTGGAATATCTGCCTGGCAGCTACCTGAACCTTATCGGTTGGGCAGTAAACCCAGCGATTTCGGCCACTGGGGATGATCTTTTGCGGGCAAAAAACCTGTATCCATTCCGCCTGGTTCTTTTGGTTAGTGACTCTTCCGACAATATCCGCGGATGGTTGGAGCAGATTGCTCCCTGGATTGAGAGTTTGAACTTTGCTGCCATTACCACGCAGATGGAAGCCCCAGTACTTTCACCCTATTTTGACTCAGGTCAGCTTGAGGGTTACGCTGCGGGCATTGCTGACGGCAACATTGGCATGCAAAGCACCTTCAGCTACCGTGCCTATCGGGTTGGCTTGCTGCTCATGTTGGTGATGCTGCTGCTTGGGATGATCTCAAAAGGCGAGGAAGACGCTATCCGAAAAGAAGAGGAGCGCGCAGAATGAGCCCATCTGAGCTGTTCACTCTGATCGTTGGCGTTGCTCTGACGGTGATGGTCTTGAGCTACATCCTCGGAGACCGCCTTTTCTTTGGCATTGCCACCCACATTCTGATTGGGGTAAGCGCAGGCTTCCTGGCGCTGGTGATCATTCAAAAAGTCATTTTGCCCTACCTGATCATGCCCCTGGCAGATCCTGCCAGTCCGGACTTTTTACTCGCGCTGGTACCCCTGGCGCTTTCGATCCTGCTGGTCTTGATGCTTTTCCGGCGGGGAACCCAGGCTGGAGCGATCCCACTGGCATTCCTGGGCGGTGCATTGGCAGCCCTGGCAATCATTGGAGTCACGCGCGGCACGCTTGCGCCGCAGATCCTGAGCATGCTCGGGCGCTTTGAACCCAGTCAACTGATGCATGAAGCTCAGCCGCAATGGGCGGCAATTATTGAAGCATTGATGGTCCTGCTCGGCGTGATCTCCGTTCTGTTCGTTTTCCATCATCGCGGGCAGTCCAAGGCAGGCAATGTCATCCGCCCAGTCTTCCTGGAAGGGATCGGAAGCATCGGTCAGATATTTATTGGGATCACCTTTGGTGCCCTGTTTGTTGGGATCTTCAGCTCTGCCTTGATCGCGCTCATCAGCAGCCTCTCTGAGATCATCAAATTTGTCACTCTGTGGTTTTAGAGGTTAACGTGCCAAAGACCTTTCTCAGCATCGACATCGGAAAAAGCCAGACGCAAGCCTGTCTCTTTGCACAACGTGAGGGCACATGGGCTGTGGAGGGCATATCCAGCATCCCAACCGTGATTGAAGGCGATGGCACCCAGTTCCGCAAGGCCATCCAAGCGCTTTTGAGCCAGGTAGAGCAATCCCACGAGATCCGCCTGCTTGACGAACACGGTCAGTTCACTAATATCCGGCGTCTGCAAGGCGCGCCTGCCTTTGTTGGTCTAACCCTTTCAGCCGGCAAGCCCATTCGCACCGCACTGATTGGGCTTTCCGAAGCTTACTCCATCGCGCCGTTGCGCCGCCTGGTCAGTTTGTTCAATTGCGAGGTGGTGCTGGAGGTCAATCTCCAGGATAACCTGAACGCGACAGCCCAACTGGATCGACTTCTCACGAGCGATGTTGAGTTATATGTCATTGGTGGGGGCGCAAATGGCGGGGCTCAAAAGTCACTCAAAGCGGCAATTGAAAACTTACGCCTGGTTTACCATCTGATTCCCCGGGCAGTTCGACCGCAAATTGTTTATTGCGGCAACCAGGAATTGGCAGAATACGCCCAAAGCGAGATTGAAGCCGGGCTCGACATGCACCTGTCGAGTAACATCCAGACCAATCCCGGTCAGGAAGACCCAACACTGGTTTGGAAGGCTATGCTGAAGGCTTTTGAACGTTTGCGACTTCAGCAGATCCCTGGCTTGGCAGAAGTTGTCAGTGATTTGCGAACGCACGTGATCCCCAGCGATTTTTCAGCTGGTAGAATGGTGCGTTTCCTTGAACGGAGCAGCGAGAATGGCAAAGGCGTACTGATGCTGCGGGTTGAGGCGGACACCGTAAGTGTGATCGCAGCACGAGATCAGAAACTCAACAGCATCAGCCATCATCTGGAAGTGAATAGTGCTGCCTTACAAACGGCAAAAGGGCTCTCCAGCCAACTGACAGATCTAAATAGCTTCGCGACTTATATTTTCAATCGTGCGCTTTTCCCGGATTACACTCCTGCCACCTTGGAAGATCTGAGTATTGAACATGCCTGGGCACGCGTACGTATCCGGGAGGCGTTGAGCGCGCTTCAAAAGTTGAATCCAGATTTCGGATACAACCCAAGCCTGGGCTTGATGCGTACATATGAACCAATCATCCTCTCGGGCTCTGGTATGAAGTTGGCTCTGCCTCACCAGGGCTTGTTGGTCGCGCTGGATGGCATCTTGCCGCATGGCATAACCACCGTCTTACAGGATGAACAGCAACTCCTGACAGCTCTCGGCAGCCTTGCACCTCAGGACCCATTGCTGCCTGTGCAGGTGATGGATGCGGAGGTGTTTACCAACCTGGCGACCATCATCAACGTGGATGCGCCAGCTTCTGAAGGGCAAAAAGTGCTCCAGATAGAAGTGAACGAAGGTGAACAAAACCCGCGGCTCTTTCATAAGATTCAAACGGGGGATCTCAAGCGAATTGAGACCCTTACGAATAACAAAACCGAACTTTACCTTGCACCCCACGACGAAAGTGATGTCGGCATGGGGATACCAGGACTGGGGGGCTGGGTGACGGTCTTGGAATCCAAGGTTGGAGTGGTCGTCGATGCCCGCGGAAGACCTTTGAGCTTGCCCGTGGATGAAACCGCACGCGCGGAAACGCTGCACAACTGGCTTTGGGAATTGGGAGGATAGATATGCGCAAAGTAATCATCCGATCCGGTCAGCCAGTTTATAAACAGGTCCGCCTCCCACAACCGGGCACGGTCCTGGTGCGTACAGGGCAGGAAGTGAAAGTGGGAGATGTGCTGGCTGAGGCGGTCATCCCGCAGGAGTTCCAGGTGTTCGATATCCTCAACCATCTTGGGATCAAACCGGGCAAGTTGGAGCAGCACCTAAAAAGACTAAATGGCGAAGTCATCAGAAAGGGTGATGTCATCGCTCAGAAACCAGGCCTCATCACCCGTATCTTCCGGGCTTCCCAGGATGGGCGGATTGTCTCCATGCGTGAAGGGCGGGTGACCCTGGCGATGGGAGAGCGAAAGCTGCAGGTTGTGGCACCGATTGCGGGTACGATCGTGGAACTGATTCCGGGTTTTGGCGCAGTCATCGGTCTGACAGGCAGCCTTATACAGGGAGTTTGGAGCAATGGCTTGAACGCCAGCGGAAATTTCACCCACTTAAAATTTGACTTCACGGATCCCCAACAGAGAAGCCTCCTGCCTGATCTGGAGGATAAAATTGTTTTCTCCGGAGCGCTCATAACTCCCGAGCGATTCCGCCTGATCGTGTCAAAAAAACCTGCTGGGATAATTTTGCCCTCACTGGTACCAGCAATAGTTGAAGAGGCCAAGGCAAGCCCTGTTGCAGTAATGAGCCTGAATGGGTTTGGAGATCAGGAAATTGACCCTGCCAGTCTTGGTTCACTGCAAAAGATGCAGGATCAGGAAGTGTTTCTGCTTTCTGAGGGGTTAGGTCAGCCGGCTGAGTTGGTATTACCCGGTGAAGGTGGGCAAACTTCAGCTCTTTTTGATGAGGAGATCAGCCTACAGGTGGGCAGTATGGTGCGGCTGATTGGGGAACCCTACCTGGGCAGTACCGGGCGGGTTGTCGAGCTGCCAGATCGTGCGGAGCGTTTTGCCAGCGGCCTGACGGCCAGAGTGGCGGTTGTGAAACGCGCGGATGACGAGCAAATTCGCGTACCAGTCACCAATCTCGTGCTTTTGGATGTGAACACTAAGGAGTAATTACTTCAAGGTATTGGGTGGAAACCCAGCCGATCACGCC
The DNA here is from genome assembly GCA_035388405.1 of Anaerolineaceae bacterium. Classification (GTDB taxonomy): domain Bacteria; phylum Chloroflexota; class Anaerolineae; order Anaerolineales; family Anaerolineaceae; genus Mesolinea. The sequence continues at coordinate 53,569 of DAOOPV010000001.1, read as the reverse complement.
AGTTGGCGCAACCACCTGATCCCAGTTTATTCCCTGGTTTGTTTCCTGGACACCCGTCAGCCAGATAATCTCATCAAAATTTACATATGCCAGAATGTAGGCTGTCGTCGATGGATCTTCGCGAATGACCAGGCCATTTGGGGCTGTCACACGGGCTGAAGTGTAGTTTGGCACGGTTGCAGTTGGCTCCGGGCTTGGGGTGGGTTCCGGGGTGGCAGTGGGGATGCTCGTGGCAGTGGCAGTTGGAGGCGGCGTGGTCGGTGTGGGGGGGATGGGTGTGGCAGTCGGAATTACAACCATGGTAGGTTCTGGATTCTGAGCTTGAATGGCAGTCTGTTCGCGTTGAATGATTTCGATCAGGCTGACTGTTGCCAAAGCTAGGATCAAAACGGCAATGAAAATTCCGAACGAATTTCGCGGTGGGAATCCCAATACCCAGGTGGTCAGAAACATAACCAACATCGCCAGGCCAAGCCTGGTCAGACCAACGATCAACAATGGTAAACTGCCGGCAGCAAAACCCACTGTAGCAGCTTGCCCTGCAGCCATGAACGGCATCAATATCAGGTATCCAACTAAAATCGAAGACAGTCTGGAAAGAGCTTCGTGATAAGTGAACCAGTAAGCAGTCAACGCAGAAGCAACGATCAGAATGACCCAAAACAGACCACCTTCAGTGATCCCAGAGAGGTCAATGCCAGAAAGAAGGCGATCTGACTGGATCGAAGCCACATCCCGAACGATCCAACCAGCCAGGAAAAAGCCTGCCAGCGTGATCACCAAACCCAATAATGCGTGCAAAAAATGCCTGGCTGAAGGCAAGGTGCCAGCGTACACCAGGCTTAGCAGTGGTTTTGCCATAGGGATAGCAATAATGCCAGCCAGGAAGACCAGGTTTGAACCGACCAAAGTTCCAATGACCAGCAGCAGCAAGCAAATCAAAAGCTGCCAATAGTACTGCATGCGCGGCAGAGCGTGACGCGCGATGTCACGGAGCAGGTCGTTTTTGTCGCGGGTGCTGGCGGTCTCGATGTACTGACGCAGCGAACGCCTCTGCCTTGGTGGAAGAGAATGGAGCCCATCTGGTTTGGTTTCGGTTGTAGGTATGCTCATTGTGCTATCCGGTTGTTCGAAGTGGTAAAAACTATCCATCTGTATAGTTGCACTATCCGTGCCTAAGCTGGTGTTTTTCTGCGGAAATCTCTGGAAGGATCCCGGCCAGAGTACACGTTGGGCTGCTCATCAAGAAAGTGTTGGACATGGTTTTTCCTCACTACCGCCTTGAGGTAGAATTGGGACATGTTCAATAAGAAAACGCTCCTCCCGCTGGTCCTGAGCTTGCTATTTATCTTCCTTTTTGCTTGCAACAATCAGGCTCAACCTACCGCGACAATGGAAGTGACCCAAACGCCTGTCGTTGAAGTGCCAACAGAAATCGTGCCAACAGAACCCCCAACAGCCACTCCAGTGGTTCAGTTGGACGCGGATATCCTGCTTTGGGCGCCGGAAAACGCGGATCAAGCCCTCACCGAACAACTTGAAGATGAATTGAGAGCCTACGCGGACACCAACGGGCACAGCTTTGCCATTACGAACTCTCTAAGCGCAGCTCAGCTTAGCCCGGATGTGCGGGTTGTGGTTAGTCTTGCCACACCTGGTGAGGTTGAAGCGCTGGCTTCGGTGCTGCCGCAGGTGCAGTTCCTGGCGTTGAATGCCCCGGGTCTGACTCCCACTGAAAACCTGAGCGTGGTTGTCACGGCCGAAGCCAGCCGCGATCAGCTGAGCTTCCTGGCGGGATACACCCTGGCGCTTGGCATACCCGATTTTCGTGTAGGCGTGCTCAGCCAGGCCGGCACATCGGAAGGGCAAACCACCCGCGACGCGTTTGTGACAGGCGCTCGCTTCCACTGTGGGCTCTGCAACGCCCGCTTTGCGCCCGTGGAATACTATCCTTTCACCGCCGAGGTAACCGACCCTGCTAACCCTGCCGATTGGCAGGCGGCTGTGGAGGCGCTCTTGGCGAAATCCGTAACCGGAATCTTTGTACAGCCTGAACTCAGCACACCCGAAATGATCGCCTACCTCAACAGCAAAAACATTACCCTGATCGGCGTTGAAGGGCAGCCCAATCTTGAAAGCATCCAGAAGTTGCTGGGAGTCCTCAGCGGGGGGATCGACCTGGAGCCGGCACTGGGGCAGTTACTGCTGGGAGAATCCGTTGGTGTGGTCAAAGCTGGGATTGAGCTGAAGCAGGTCAACCGCGACCTGTTCTCCGATGGGCGTATGATCCTTTTTGAACGCATCAAGCAGGATCTGCTGGATGGATACATCAAAACCCTGCCCTGATCTGATCGCTCTATTTAGTCCATTGCACGGCAAAACAATGCAATTTTTGACCCCCCTGGCTGCTTAACTGTTACAATAGATTTACACCAAAGCACGTTGTCATTTTCATACCTTGGCTAAGGAGGTACTGTATGCGTCCAAGCAAAAAATTGCTTCTTTTGCTCGTCCTCATCTTGCTCGCAGGTCTGACCGGGGTGGCAAATCCCGCCCGGAGTCAGGAAATTACCCAGGAAGAAAAGTTGGTTGTTTTTGAATCGGTTGGAAGTACTGCCTGATGGCATTGCGCGATCTCCGGTCCGGTGATCAATCAAATAGCTCAAGAGTACGCCAACCAACCCGTCGTAGTTGTTGATTACCATCTCGACATACTTCAAGAACCCCCACTTTTTGAACCTCCTCAAGCCCGTTGGGATGTAATCCAAGCATCCGTTCCCCCTGGTACAGATTTGGCTCTAACCTGGACGGTTGTTGATAGTGGCCGGCTCTATCATCGCGGCGCGGAAACAACCGAGGAAGCTTACAATGCATACACTGCGATGATCGATGACGCGCTGGCTCAACCGGCGACCGCTGAAATCACTGCTCATTGGTGGCAGGATGGCAGCAGCATCAAGATCAGAGCGGTGGTCACAAATAACAGCACGGTCACCCTCTCCGCGGAGAATAATGCCGGTGTTTACGGGATCGTCAAAGAGAATGGCGTGCTATACGAAACCCACACCACAGAGCATCCAGGTCTCAATGCTGCAAAAACTGCCATAACCAACCTTGCGCCTGGCGCGACTGACATGTTTGAAATTGAGGTGCCCGATATTGACCCCACCGATTGGGATAAGGTGGAGGTGATCGTGTTGGTCGATTATCAGACTGCTCCTGAGGCTCACTACGAACAGCTGCAGGCTGCCATTGCCACCCAGGCGCTTTATACTCAGCCCAAGTTCCATGCCTGGTTCCTTGATGAAGGCGAAACTTTCGTTCCAGAATTCACTTCGACTATCATGGGAAATCCGGGTTTGACCTGGAATGCGCTCAGCAACCAGGTTTGGTTGGAGGTCGAAGAAACCTCTGGATTAGTCGGCGATTCAATACTCCTGACCACCAATGGAGGCGTGATGAATCCCGGGTGGAATACGGCCGTTGTCACAATCACCGACAGCTCACACACGTATACCGCTGATGTTACCGTGAGTATTTACAAGGCAAGCCCAGGCGAAGTGATCAACCGGATCTATCTGCCTATCATGACACGTCCCTGATTAAGAAGGAGAATTCGTGAAACTAAACAAGAAAATGTCTGTTCTGCTCATGCTTGCAATCCTGGCGGGTCTGGTAGGTGCTTCGGCCCCCTCTGCGGTTATTGCCCAGGACCCTGGCCCAAAAATGTCGGTTTTCGAAATTGTGACCAGTCCCACTTGACCTTACTGTACGACTGCCGGTCAGGCAGTCGACCAATTGATCGGGGAATATGCTGCTTTTCCTATTGCCTTTATTGAATGGTGGAATGGCACCCCACAAAATCGAAAAGATATCCTGACAGAAAGTGGCGGAGGCCAATATGTGCCCGAAGCCATGATCGACAGTGCCCATGAAATTGAGACTGGTTTGGACGATGGCGTGCATGACATCTACAAAGGCATGATCGACCGTTCGCTTGTGAGAACCCCTACCGTTGCAATCACCGCCACCTATTCCCGCACGGTTAACACGGTCACCATCAAAGCAACTGTTACCAATTTGAGCACTATAACCCTCTCGGTCCAGAACAAGGCTGCGGTCCAGGCGATTGTTTACGAGGATTACCAGGCCTCCAAAACCGCCCATGCCGGCCGCGGCTCTGCCAAAACAGACATCTCCTACTTGCGTCCCGGTCGCTCGGAAACCTTCATGATCACGGTAAACCTCTCCAATGTCGTGGTTTATGACAACCTGCACTATATCGTGCTCGTTGATTACAAGACGACTGGAACGAAAGCAAATGGCGTTTATGATCAAATGCAAGCTGTGATTGCCGCACCTGGCGATGTGACCCCTCCAGTTGCTTTTACTGTCAGCCCTTCCTCATTTTCTTATACCCTCAAAACGGGCGACGCGACCATGCCAAGCGATGTGATCAACATCACTGGTGATTCCGGGCAAAGCTGGACCGCGAACGTCGATCACGATTTTGTGCTGATCAGTCCAACAGCGGGCTCAGTTCCTGGATCGATTGACCTCAGCATCGACAAGTCGAAGTTGGTTCTGGGCAACCAAAGTGCCATGATCCTGCTGACGGATGCCGCGGGGTTGTATGAAAGGGCGGTGCTTGTGACGGTCAATTTCTCGCTCTCCACCTTCAATGTGACGCCAACCTCGCTGACCTTCAACTTCAGTCCGGGAGATCCGGTGCCGTATGCCAGCGTTTTGCCCAAGGGTGATGCCGGGCAGACCTGGACTGCCAGCGCCAACCAGGACTGGGTTACGATGACGCCTGCCAGCGGTTTGATCAACCAGAGTTTCAAGGTGTCCGTCGATCCTGAAAAACTATCTCCCGGTTACCAGGAAGCCTATGTGACCGTCTCCGACGGCGGAGGTTACCAGTCCAAGCAGGTGAAAGTAAGGGTGACCTACAACATCGTGGTCGAAAACTTTATCTACCTCCCGATTGCCATAAAGTAATCACTTGAATCACAACCTCAAAGAGACTGGCAGAAATTGTCAGTCTTTTTGTTTATCTACATTCCAAAGAAAAGGAAGAGTGGGTCTGACTTCAATTATCCTGACCTCCGCATAGTTTGGTTGCCGAAATATCTTGACTCTTATCCCCACATCTGATAGACTCACACCTTGCGAAACGGGACTGATTGAAAAATCAGGCTTGCGCAAGCATGGCGGTTTTGATATACTTATTAGTCTTGACGCAGTTTAACAAAAGCATATCCAAGGGGCGCCGGCGTAGCTCAATGGTAGAGCAACCGCCTTGTAAGTGGTAGGTTATGGGTTCGATTCCCATCGTCGGCTCAGTTTACTCATTTGCGATTGTGGTCGAAGTTTTCGATCATAATCTCCAGCGGGTAAATGCAAGCGCCCTATGGAAAAATTGGACAGTTACCCAAGTGGACAACGGGGGCTGACTGTAAATCAGCTGGCTGGCGCCTTCGGAGGTTCGAATCCTTCACTGTCCATTAACCCGACCGCGAGGTCGGGCTGGCAAGGCCGCCCTCATAGCTCAGTTGGTAGAGCGCATTCTTGGTAAGAATGAGGTCATCGGTCCGAATCCGATTGAGGGCTTTTGCCGAAGATAGAAAAAAAGAAAATATAGAGTCATTATTTAAGGAGATAAGATGGCGAAACAAAAATTTGACCGCTCAAAGCCACATATGAACATCGGAACGATGGGTCATATTGACCATGGCAAAACTACCCTGACCGCTGCTATTACCAAAGTCCAGGCCTTTCGTGGCTTTGGTCAATTCCGCGCATATGACACAATTGACAATGCTCCGGAAGAAAAAGCTCGCGGTATTACCATCAACATTACCCATGTTGAATATGAGACCGCAAAGCGTCACTATGCTCATGTTGACATGCCCGGTCACCGTGACTACATCAAGAACATGATCACTGGTGCTGCCCAGGTCGATGGCGCCATCCTCGTGGTGAGTGCTCCTGACGGCCCAATGCCCCAGACTAACGAACACGTTCTCCTGGCTCACCAGGTGGAAGTTCCTGCCATCCTGGTATATCTAAACAAGACCGACCAGATGGACGATCCTGAACTGCTTGAGCTCGTCGAAATGGAAGTTCGCGAACTGCTGACCAAGAACGGTTTCCCCGGCGATGATGTACCGATCATCCGCGGTTCCGCCAAGGTCGCCCTCGACTCTGCCTCCACCGATCCCGACGCTCCTGAGTACAAGTCGATTGTTGAGCTGATGGATGCGGTTGACGCCTTCTTCGAGGAACCCATTCGTGACTACCAAAAAGATTTCATGATGCCTATCGAAGACGTCTTCTCGATCAAGGGTCGTGGTACTGTTGTGACCGGTCGTATCGAACGCGGTACTTTGAAACTGAACGATCCCGTTGAAATCGTTGGTCTGATGGACAAACCACTGCCCACCGTTGCTACCGGTATCGAAATGTTCCACAAACAGCTCGATCAGGGTATGGCTGGTGACAATGCTGGTATCCTGCTGCGCGGTATCGATCGCGAACAGGTCGAACGCGGTATGGTTTTGGCCAAACCCAAATCCATTACTCCTCATACCGATTTTGAGTGCTCTGTTTACATCCTCAAGCGCGAAGAGGGTGGTCGCCACAGTGCTTTCTTCACTGGCTACCGACCGCAGTTCTACATCCACACCACCGATGTTACTGGTGATGTGACCCTGCCCGAAGGCGTTGAGATGGTTCTCCCCGGTGACAACGTGAACGGTTTGAAAGTCAAACTGATCCAGAAAGTCGCTATCGAGGAAGGTTCCGAATTCGCTATCCGCGAAGGCGGTCTGACCGTCGGCGCTGGCAGGATCACCAAGATCATTGCCTAAGATAAGAATAAATGGAGGATACATGGCTGCCTCCGCGAGGGGCAGCCATGTTAACTAAAAATGGCATCTAAGAAAAAAGATATTCGTCCAGTCATTCACTTGGCTTGCACTGAGTGTAAAGAACGCAATTACACCACAGTAAAGAATCGTCGGAATGACCCAGGTCGTCTGGAAATCAGTAAATACTGTCCTCGCTGTCGTGCTCATAAGTTGCACCGTGAGGTCAAGTAGCTCTCAGCGATGGGAGTTTGCTTAGGTCAGTAGCTCAATTGGCAGAGCACCGCTCTCCAAAAGCGGGGGTTGTGGGTTCAATTCCTACCTGACCTGTTGAAATTTACCGACGCCGTAGGTCCTACGGCGTTGAGTTGTAAAGCAGGAGGCCTTGATGGCAAACAGTGAAAAACCGAACATTTTTCAGAGAATCAAACGCTGGTTCAAAGAAACCGCAGGTGAACTGCGCAAGGTTTCCTGGCCCACTCGTGAGGAAGCCATTGCTCTGACTCGCATCGTCCTGATTGTGACGATCATCATGTCAGCGATTTTGGGTATTCTCGATTTTATTTTTGCACGCCTGGTTGGGCTCCTGGTCAACATTTAGTAAGTTTGAAAGTGAAGTTGTGATGACTAAGAAGGAAGATGGATCCATGGAAGAAATGATTCCCAGCCTGCCCGAAGAAACTGAAGGCTTACCGGTTGAGGAGACCTCCAGTGATTCATTAAGCAAGTCTGCCAAACCTGCTGATGCTGATGCTCGTAACTGGTACGTGATCCATTGCTATTCAGGCTACGAGAACAAGGTGCGCAAGAACCTTGAGCAACGCATTGAAACCATGGCGATGAAGGACAAGATTTTTGATGTGGTCATCCCGACCCAGGAAGAAATCGAAGTCCGCGATGGCAAGCGCCGCACGGTTGAGCGCCACGTGTTCCCAGGTTACGTCCTGGTGAACATGGTCCTGGAAGAAGAATCATGGTTCGTGGTCCGCAACACCCCGGGCGTGACCGGTTTTGTGGGTATGGGCGATGAACCCACTCCGCTGCGTCCTGAAGAAGTGCAGTCTATTCTGCGCCGCATGGAAGACGAAGCCCCCACCTACCGCGTTACCTACAAACCTGGCGACCGCGTACGCATCGTGGATGGTCCCTTCAACGACTTCCGCGGCACGGTGGACGAAATTAACATGGAACGTTCGAAGATTCGCGTTATGGTGAACTTCTTCGGGCGTGAAACCCCTGTGGAACTTGACTTCCTGCAGGTAGAAAAGTCATAAACCGGAGCAATCCGGATATTTGTGGGAGGGCTAACGCCCGTTTGCACCACCAAGGAGAAATTAAGTGGCAAAGAAAGTAAAAGCACAACTTACACTGCAGATCAAAGCCGGCAAGGCTAATCCTGCACCCCCCATCGGTCACGCGCTGGCTCCGCATGGCGTCAACATTATGGCATTCTGCAAGGACTACAACGCGCGCACCGCTAACCAGGTCGGCGAGATCATCCCTGCTGCCATTACCATCTTCCAGGATGGTTCTTTCAAATTCGATCTGAAGTCGCCCCCAGCCGCTATGATGCTCAAAAAAGCTGCCGGGATTGAGAAAGGCTCTGCTACCCCCAACACAGCCAAAGTTGGCAAGGTCACCCGCTCTCAGCTTCGCGAAATCGCTTCGGCTAAATACAAAGATATGAACGCCAACGATATTGAAGCGGCCATGAAGCAGCTCGAAGGCACCGCCCGCAACATGGGCATTACCATCAGCGACTAATTAATAAGCAATCATAGACTGTGGGAGGGCTCGTAAGCCCGATTGGACCACAAAGGAGTATGCATGTCTAAACACGGGAAAAATTTTGAAAACGCACTCAAGAAGCTTGAGGCTGATAAGATTTACAGTCCCAAGGAAGCGTTGGAATTAGTAAAAGAAATGAAATTTGCCAAATTCGATGAGACCGTTGAGGTCCACATTCGAACCAGCCTGGATCCCCGCCAGGCCGATCAGCAAATTCGCGACGTGGTCGTGCTGCCCAAGGGGCTTGGCAAGACCGTGCGTGTGTTGGTCTTCGCCCAGGGCGAAGCTGCTACAGCCGCTCGTGCCGCTGGCGCGGATTTCGTGGCTGAAACCGATGACGACATTGCTCGCATCCAGGGCGGTTACACTGACTTTGACGTTGCTGTCGGTACCACCGACATGATGGGCAAAGTTGGTCGCCTTGGTCGTGTGCTTGGTCCCCGCAACTTGATGCCGAACCCCAAAGCCGGTACAGTTGTGCAGCCCGGCGACATCGCGCATGCAATTGTTGCTGCCAAGGCTGGTCGTGTCGAGTTCCGCCTCGATAAAACCGCCAACATCCATGTTCCGCTGGGCAAGATTTCCTTCTCTGCGGAAGATTTGTATGTCAATATGGCCGCCCTCATGACTGCATTGCGCAAAGCGCGTCCAACTGGAGCCAAGGGTATATTCGTGCGCAAGGTAACACTTGCCTCAACGATGGGACCTGGTGTCAAGGTTGATGTAAATACAGCCTTCTCAATGGAGTCAGAAGCAGCCTAAAAGTTGCTTTTATTCCTGCCAGAGTGTGGTATACTGGCAGACTGAAAACTGAATACTGCTCTGCTTAAGAAAGCTGGTGCCGTAAACGGCTTAATTTCCCGCCGAGGTGGAGGTTCAAAGTCAGATCAAACTGATCCTGATGTCTATGAATCTCTTTCTGTGGGAAAACGGAAAGAGATTTTTTATTTTTGATTGGAAGGAGGTTGAAGTACATTGGCGTTTTCTAAAGAACACAAAGAAGTCATGGTTGACCAGTACCGCGAGTGGGTCGACAAAAGTAAGGCGATCTTCGTCTTGTCTTACAGCAAGATGCGCATGCCTGCCATCAATGATGCCCGTGCCAAACTGCGCGAGGCCGACGGACGGCTGCACGTCGTCAAAAACCGCTTGTTCACCCGCATTCTGGATGAAAAGGGCTACCATTTCGATCCCAAATTCTGGGAAGGTAACAACGTGGTCGTCTTCGCATTTGAAGATGCACCATCGGTGGCGAAAGCCCTGGCGGAATTGGTAAAAGGCAACGAGACCTTCGCTGTTCGTGGTGGTTACCTCGATAAAGCTGGTCTGACTGTCAAACAGGTCGCTTCATTATCTGACCTGCCCACCCTGCCCGTCATGCGCGCGACATTGCTCGGCACCATTTTGGCGCCTGCCAGCAAACTGGTGCGCACCCTGGCCGAACCTGCACGTGGTTTGGCTGCGGTTATCAAAGCGAATTCAGAAAAGCAGCCTGCGGCTGCATAAGAGTGCTCGTTTTTTAGCGAGAAGTTGATATAGATAAAATAAAACAAAAGGAATAAATAGGAGTAAAAATGGCTGATCTAGAAAAAATCGTTGAGGAACTGAGCAAACTCTCTGTGTTGGAAGCTGCTGACCTCGTCAAACTGTTGGAAGAAAAATGGGGCGTTTCCGCCGCTGCACCTGTCGCTATGGCTGCTGGTCCTGTGGCTGCCGCCGCTGTTGAAGAAGTTGAAGAAAAGACCGAGTTCGATGTTGTCATCAAAGCTGCTGGTCCTAAGAAAATCGAAGTCATCAAAGTCATCCGCCAGCTCACTTCCTTGGGTCTGGTTGAAGCCAAGAATATGGCCGAAACCGCCGACGCCAAGGTCCTCGAAGCTGTTGGTAAAGACGTTGCCAATGACGCCGCTGCCAAACTCAAAGAAGCCGGCGCCGAAGTCGTCGTTCTTTAGTCTTTCAGCAATTAGTCATGCAACAAAAAACCGCTCCTGCTGGAGCGGTTTTTTTCTTAATACCACCCTATATAATTCTCTCTCGAGGTCCGCAACGCTGGGATGATTAATCAGGCGTCGTCTTTTTATTCATGTGCCATGGTTCGGCGGAGGAATACCCACGCCAAGACGAACAAAACAACACCAAAAATTGTCAGGTTTACCAGGGAAGGCAGCTGGATTTGCATGCCTCTCAACATGACATTTTGCATCATTTGGGTGCCATAGGTTGCTGGTAACAAGTAAGAAATATACCGTACTGGAAATAGCAGGTAGCGCAGGTCCAGAAAGAATCCGCTAAAGAAAACACTGAAAAGCAGAGCAATCATAGAAAGCTGGACCGATTGGGTTTCGGTTTGCGATAAGAAGGAAATGATAAAACCAATGCCTAATGAGGCAAAGAGTAACAAGACTACGATGATTAGCATATCCATCCAGGAACCGAGCATGGTTGAATTCAGACCAAACCGAACTGCCAGGATCAATATGGCAGCGATTAATAAGCCAATAAACATGTACGAGAAATATTTGCTGAAGAGAATTTCAATTGGTTTAAGTGGGGAAACACGAAAAAGCTCCATCGTGCCTGCTCTGCGCTCGCGTACCAGCGAAAGGGAGGAGAGGGTGATGGTCATGTGTTGCAGGAGCAACACAATCACACCAGGGATAAAGAAACTGGTGGGGCTGACCTCGGTTTGGGAAACTGTCTGGGTTTTTGAGACGAAAGGGCGGGTGAGTATTGCGGGAGAAATTGAAGTAAAACTTTCCAGCTGTTGTTGAAGATTGAGCAATTTCTCTTCTTCTTCCTGGAGAGCCGCAATTTCCTGGTCGTAATTATCCTGTCCTTCTTGAAAGTCTTGTGAAATGGCGGGGTTGTCCCGAGTAGCTTGAAGGGTGTTCAGGATGTCTGTCTCGCCCTGGTCCTCACCACCAAAAGTCTGGTTCACGCCCTGGAGCAAGCTGGCGCTGGCTCCCACGGCAAGCTGCAGCGTTGAGAGGTTTCCACGCACTGCTCGTTGATGGCGCTGGGCCGAAATCACATCTCCCTGTTCTAACATGACCCGGGCGTTTCGTGTATTTTCAAGAGAATTTTCAACCAGTGGCGCGATGTTTTCTGCTTCGGTTTGACCTTCTTCGGCAACGGACTGTACTAGCTGCCGATTAATGGTATCCGCGAGGAAAGACCCCATATATTCCATGTAGGCGACCTGGTTTGGGTCAATCTGGTTGTGAAAAATTTGAATGCTAGCCTGTTGATTCGAGCGGATAGTCTCATAGACGTTATTCGGTATAACTACGCCTAAATCAATAGCACGACGGTTTAAATTACTTATCATGAGATCGAAATTATCGGTTGTACCCACAAGATCAATCACATAATCAAGTTCCAACGCTTTGCTTTTTATTTGTTCATTAAACGGGTTATCCTGCTGAAGGACAAACATGGTGCGCTCAGGTACACGCTGGTTTGTATAACCGATACCGAAGAGCAACAAGATCAGGAATGGACCCAAAATTAAGGTCAGGATCAGCTTCGGTTGGCGCAACACCTCAACCAGCTCTTTGGAAAGGAATGAAAAGATGCGAACCAGGAAAGAACTAATACCTCTCATGCCGGATCTCCCGTGTTTTGTGTAGATGTCGTGTTGTTTGCGCGGTAATCTTCGATCAGTTTCACAAAAACATCATCGTAAGGAGGCAGGTATTCTTCAATTGAGGACAACTCCAGTCCGTTCGATTTAAACCAATCAATGACCTGGGGTAGAGCAGTGCTGGCTTCGTCCACAATAAGGCGCAGAGTACCATCAACCAGATAAGCCAATTCACCCTGGATGAAAGATAATTCTTCCAGCTCGCGAGTTTGTGTATCTGAGAGCGGGGTAAGGGTGCGCAAATCCAGGACGTCACCCCCGAAAGCGGATTTGATGAGATCCTCTGGTGTTTTAAGGAACAGCATCTTGCCGTCTGACATCACCCCAACCAAATCGCAGTAAGTGGCTTCGTTGACATATTGTGTGGTGATGACCAGCGTTTTTCCCTGATCGCGCAATTCAACGAAGTGGTCCCAAAACTTGCGTCGTAATATGGGATCGATACCCGCAGTAGGCTCGTCAAGGAATATCAAGTCAGGGTCATGGATCAATGAGGCGGCAAGAGCGAGTCGACGTAACATTCCGCCTGAAATATTCTTTGCGAGCTTCTTCGAATCCCCATCAAGTTCCACAAACTTCAGGAGATTCTTTATCCGCCTGGAACGACGCCAGGGACCAAGACCGTAGATTGCGGCAGCAAAGTTTAGGTTCTCGCGAATGGAAAGATCCGGGTATAGGACGAAATTTTGGGTCATATAACCAATCTTTTCACGTTCAGGTTGCGTGAAAGATTGAGGGTCAGAGTTCAAGACGCGGATTTGACCCTTGGAAGGGTGGTAAATGCCTGTCATTAACCGCACTGTTGAGGTTTTACCGGAGCCACTGGGTCCGATGAGCCCAATGATCTTTCCCTTCGGAAATTTGAAGGTCAAGTCATCGGCTGCATTCTGCCCGCCGAACGTTTTGGTCACACCATCGAGACTGATGACCATGTCAGTCATGCTCAAATCGGTGAAAGAAAGATTATCTGCCATAAAAATACCCTCTTGCACATTGAAAAGTAATAACGCCTAAATGATAATTGAATATCACCAAATTACATAAAAAGCATATAAGGTAACAATGATTTCCTTACTCTCTCAGTGAATGCTTTGAGTCGACAGGTGGTCAAGTCGTCGGTCTTTAGTCTTTCAGCAAACAAATGCCCCTTTCGAGGGGGTTTTTTGTTTAACTTCCCTGAAGCTTCAAAAAGAGACGAGAGCAACTAGTGAAAATTGGAACAAATACTTATCTTCAAACGTCGAATTAATAGAACTCCAACATCCAATACTTGCAGTACCAAAAAGAGGTTTGTCATGAAGAAGTATGCATTCTTGTCTTGCCTGATAATGGTCAGTCTTATCCTGGCTGCCTGCCAGATGGTAATTCCAAACCCAACCGTACCAGCTGTTGAGAAGGAGGATCTAGGGCAGCAAGCCACCCTTGAGTCGCTCCTGACCCAACAAGCTGCAACAATCGAGAGCCTGAGCACGCTGGTAGCGCCAACGGCATCTCCCGTGCCTGCCGAGACCGAGGTGCCCCCCGAACCTACCGCTATCCCGGAGGTTACCGTCATCCCCGTTTTTACCGGAGAGTTCATCGTGATCGAATCGGGCGGTTTGGTCTTTAAATTGCCCTTTGAGGTGGCACCAAACGCGGAAGTCACAACCGTCCTGCCAGATGATCCAAACGAAGGCTGGCCGGAGTTTGCGCTGCCTGCCCGGCGAATGGTCAGCTTTTCGGGATATGGCATTCAAGATCATTTCCACACCCCGGTGATCTACGTTTACGCCATCGACAAACTCATCCAGGGCGGTCAGGTAGGCGCGAGCAAAGCCACGGAGCTTCAGGCGCTGCTTAGTGATCCAACGTTCGATCTCCAATCAGCGGAACGCCTGCCTTTCCTGCCACCATTCAACGCAGCCCAGGTTTTCCATGTGTTGGAACAGCGGCTGGATTCAGAGCACAACAGCGGCATTCGCTACCTGACGCTCTATTCGCAAGGGATTGTGGGTGTGGATAATTACAATATTTTCTACACTTACCAGGGCATCAGCGCTGACGGAAGGTATTACATCGCTGCCGTCTTACCCATTAACAGCACATTGCTTTCTAGTGTCCAGTTGACACAGGCAGAACTTGAAACCATAGCTGCGGATTATCCCGCCTACATTACCAGCATGATCGATCTGATTAAAGCGGATAACGGCGCCAGCCTGATCCCAACGCTGGCAGCCCTGGACGCTATGATGATGTCATTGTTCAGCCAGGATTAATCCCGAAACGCATGAGAGTCAGGCAACAACTGCTTGGCTCTTATCTTTGTTGGGTGTAACGGAAGGGGACGGCATCTCAAGATCGCAGGAAAAATTCCTGCAGGATCGGGGAGATTATCGCGGGTTCGACCGAGTGGGTTTGCCCTTCAAGGATTTGTGATTCTGCCCGGGGAATGACCTGGGTGAAAGTCGTCATGATGGCAGCAGCAGTCTTGAAGCTTATGGTTCCCGCCAGCATCAAAACGGGCATGGGAAGGTTCGCCGCTTGGTTTTGCAGGAAGGCTTTGGATGCCTTTTGGATCTCAGCTTCATAAACGATGGTACCTGCCATGTCGATGATGGTTTGACCATGCTCTGAAGCAAGCGTGTCTTTGATCAGCTGCTCATCCATGCCCACAAAACGCATAAATCGTTTTACCACCGCCAGGTTTTCGCCCTTTGCAACCTGTTTACCAATTTGACGGATCAACAGATTTGTCATTGTTCTTTCCAGCCAGCCACCGCCCAGCGGGGGTTCGTAGGCAGCTACCTTAAGCACTTTGCCGGGGAATTGCGCCGCCGTAAAAAGCGCCAATGCCGCGCCTGCCGAATGACCGTATAGATACGCTTTTCCTCCATTATGGTCGATCAGGGCTGCCAGGTCCTGGATCTCTTTTTCTATCGAGTAAGGAGGGATGTCGCCGCTTTGACCTCGCCCGCGCCGGTCGTAGGTGAGGACGGTGAAGTGCTCTTGGAGAAATGGAACCATCTCGCCCGGGACGCCAAAGTTGTGGGTGTTGAGCGCGCCGGTGACGATGATCAGCAGCGGTCCGCTGCCGGTTATTTCGTACGCGATGGGAGTGTTGTCTTGTGAGTGGATGATGTTCATAGCTTGATTGTAACTGGTTGGTGTTTAGCAGCGTTTTTTTGTAAAGATTTTCGATCTATAAGGTTTGCATTCTGAGCCTTTCCTGCGTAGAAATCATAAGACTGGTGACAATGTTAAGATCCTTCGCAACAGATGCTCAGGATGACAAGTGCAGAGGGTCTCAGGATGACAAGTGCAGAGGGTCTCAGAATGACAAGTGCAGAGGATGCTCAGGATGACAAGTGCAGAGGATGCTCAGGATGACAAGTGCAGAGGGTCTCAGAATGACAAGTGCAGAGGGTGCTCAGGATGACAAGTGCAGAGGATACTCAGGATGACGAACAAAAAAGCTGAGCCTGGAAGCGTGGCTCAGCTTGTCCCCTAATTCTTATGCTTACTGGTCTAATTGGCGGATGACCAGGACAACTTTTCCCTGTACCTCAACAATACTGGGATCATCGATGAGGATTGGTTTCATGGTTGGGTTGGCAGGCTGCAAGCGCACGTGCCCGTTTTCGAGATAGAAATATTTAAGTGTAGTTTCATCGCGATCATTCAGCCAGATCGCCACCATCTCACCGTTGCGAGCCTGGTTTGTTTTCTTCATCACCACAATGTCGCCGTCGTTGACCATTGCGTCGATCATCGAATCCCCATGCACGCGCAACGCATAAAGATCCTCCAAGCGGTCGCCTGCGGGCAGCAGACTTCGCGCGACGTCAATCCCGGAATCGGGATCATAATAGCTAAAGTCAGAAGCTGGCACGGGCATTGGCTCGCCTGCAACGATGTTGCCAACCAGTGGGACGGTAATGAGCGTTTCAGCGAGGCTTGTTACCGCGGTCTTTACATTCTGTAGCAAGCTGCCATTGCCGGTTTTGAGCAGGTTGATGCCACGCGACACGTTACTTTCACGCTCGATGTAATTCATCTCTTCAAGTTGATTGAGGTAGTAATTGACCACCGAGGTCGAACTAATCTGAGTGTGGTCGCCGATCTCGCGGATGGAGGGGGGATAGCCGTGATCGGACAGGAAGGTTTCCAGGAAGGCCAATATCTTCTTATGTCTTGGACTGAGTCCGTTACGTTTTCTTGCCATTATTGCCTGCCTTTCTCTCTTGATCCTTTTCAATAGAATAATAACAGAACAAATGTTCAGTGTCAAGTGTCTTGGAACGGTATTTGCAACATGTTTAAGGTATAGATCGAAGGTTGACCTTAAGGAGATTAGGATGAACCCCAAAAATGTAATCATCCGGGCCAGTTTTCTGGCTCTGGCTTTAATGCTGTTCACGCTGGCAGCACAGCCTGTGGTGGGGGCGGGCACTCGACCTTTTCCGGCACCAACGCTTGATTCCTCAGAAATTAAGTTTGCCTTAACCAGCACAGAGACGGGCTGGCTTCGTTTCGGTGATCGCTTGTTTCACACGGAAAATATGGGTACTGATTGGCGGGATATTACCCCGCCTCTGGATCAGTCCGAAACATTGGTGGATGGCTATTTCGTGGATTCAAGCCAAGCGGTGACCCTTGCAGTAAGTTCAAGTGGGGTGCAATGGCAGTTAAAGCTGCTGAAAACAGGTGATTCGGGCTTGTCGTGGCAGGCGATACCTGTCATTCTTCCGAACCACGCGCAAGACTTTGAAAATGCACCCTTTGGGGATGCGTTTATTCAATGGCAAAATAGCGACAGCGGCTGGATCCTGATCAAACAGGCAACTTCCAGAAATTTTAGCGTGGGCATTTTGCTGCGAACCAATGACGGCGGGCAATCCTGGGCAGTGTCTGAACCACCCGCGGCCGAAGAGTTTGTTTTTTTGGATGAAGAACTGGGCTTCATGCTCGACCCCACGGACCCAACCCGGCTTTATCAAACGCAGGACGGAGGCTTGAGCTGGCAGAACATACAACCGTTGGCAGCCCAATCTGACTTGGGTGAGGTGGAACGCGTAGGATTGCCAACAGAATGGCAGGCTGGCGAGCTGCTCCTGCCTGTGTGGGTCAAACACAGGGCATCCGAGTCTGAGTTGGTTTTCCTGGCAGCACAAAGCGGTGCGCAGAACTGGGTTGAAGGAACAGCCCGGGTGCAAACGACAGGCACCATCAATATGCAATCCTTGCTGGATACCTTCGGAGCGGATTTGAATTTTTCTAAGCTCAGCAGCTTTAAAGGCAAAAGCCTGTGGCTCGGGTTAAGCGGCAGCAATTGCGAAAAAGGCGAACTGCTAAACAATTGGGATTTGCCTCTTAGCAGCGGAATCTGCACGAACGAGTTCATCCTGCTCTCATCTCAGGATGCTGGTGCGCATTGGCAAACGGTTAACCTCCCTTCTGTTGTCTCAACCACAGCGACCAACACCATCCAGGAAGGGGTATTCCAAAACATGTTGGAGGTTGACGAAAGACTCAACACTGTCCAATGGGTCCAGATCTACCAGGGGCAGGGCTTTGACGCCTGCGAAATTCCGTCGCTTTCCAAGCTGCAAGCCTGGTTCAACAGCAGCCCCTACAAGGCCGTGAACCTTTACATTGGCGGAATTTCGCGCTACTGCGACAATAACGCTCTGACTGCCGCTTACTTGCAGCAGATGTTCAACCAAGGCTGGCGCTTCATCCCGACCTGGGTTGGTCCCCAGGCTCCGTGCACGAACTTTAATCATCGCTTTTCATGGGATCCCGATGAAGCTTATGCTGAAGGCGTCGATAATGCCAACCAGGCTCGGGCTAGGTTACTTCAGCTTGGGCTCACCAATCCAGATGGAACGGGAAGCATCGTTTACGACGACCTGGAGTACTTCACCTATTCGGCCAACTGTTCCGCCGCTGCCAGGGCATACGTGCAGGGGTGGAACACCCGCTTGCAGCAGCTCGGAATCATCTCAGGATTGTATGCCAGCTCCTATAACCTGGATCAAAATGAGATCTATAACCTTCAACCCCCGCCATATGCAGCCTGGATTGCGGAGTGGTATCACGATCCGGGATATCGTCCGGATGTGACCGTCTGGGATGTTGATTGGCTGGATGACATGTACTGGTCAAATCACCAGCGCGTTTATCAGTATTCCGGCGGGCATAACGAAACCTGGGGCGGCGTAACGATCAATGTCGACAGTAACGTTCTGGATGGGATTGTGGCAGCCCCTTATGGCGCTGATTTGACCGCGCCTGTCACCGGTTATAATGCGGCTGGGACGATTGGGATCACCCCTTGGTACAAAACCCCTGTGACGGTGACCTTAACTGCCACGGATAACTCTGTGGGAGTCAAACGCACGTACTATCGCATCAACACAGGATCCTGGCAGATTTACACAGCGCCTTTTTCGGTCAGCGGAAGCGGGCAAAAAACGATTAATTACATGAGTGTGGACCAAGTCAACAACTGGGAATCGATGAAAACCTCCAGTTTCTATGTGGACAGCGAACCTCCGGTGAACCCACACGTTACAAATCCTGGTTGCCAGGCGTGGAATGGGGTGCCGCAGGCCTGGTGCAATAACCCATGGTTTACCTGGGCAGGAGCATATGACCTTGGTGTGGGGCTAAACCCCACCGACACCTATGAGGTTTACTGGGGCACAATTAAGAACGCCACCAGCGGAACGCGCACCTCAGCTACGCAACTAAACCCGCCGGCCATCCCCACTGGCGTACCCTATTACCTGCGCATCCGCACCCAGGATAAGCATGGGTTGTGGAGCGCCTGGCAAACCATCTACACCCTAATATACGATTACCGTTTCACGCATCAGCTTTGGCTCCCTAGGGTGGCAAAGTAGCCCATTTTGCTGCAATGCCAGGCAGACAAGTTCTTTCAATAGCGTAACCCACCGTGGACACCCTCACGCCAACTACTGCGGGTGGTTTATAATCACTGCGCGTTGAATAGCATCGGAGTGAATGTGAAAATCAAGAATTTTTTCAAACAGTTGGATTTCAGCTGGCGGTCAATCAGCGACTACCTCCTGATCATTTTGGGAAGTTTGGTGCAGGCATTGGCACTGCGCACCTTCCTCATACCGGCGCAACTGGTCGGCGGGGGAATTAGCGGTATCGCCCAATTGCTTCACTATGTTTGGCAAACGCCGGTTGGTTTGATCACCCTGCTAGGAAACATCCCACTTTTCATCATTGGCTGGCGTTACCTCGGTGGGCCGCGTTTCGCCATTCGCACTATCCTTTCTGTTGTTTCATTTACCATTTTCGCGGACATCCTGATTGAGCTGACCGGGCAAGCTCCGATCACGGATGACATTTTGCTCAATTCACTCTATGGCGGACTCCTGCTGGGTATTGGCCTGGGTTTGGTCTACCTGGGGCGCGGCACCAGTGGTGGGACTGACATCCTTGGGCGTCTCTTAAACCAACGCCTGGGCATGTCGATTTCCCTGGCGTACATGCTCACCGACTCGTTCGCGGTCTTGCTGGCTGGTTTCTTCTTTGGCTGGGATAAATCTCTCTACGGCTTGATCATGATCTACCTCAGCGGTGTAGCCGCGGACATGGTCTCGCAGGGTACCAACGTCATTCGTGAAGCGATGATCATCACCGATGAGACCGAAAAAGTTGTGGCTGCCATTACCGATGAACTTGGTCGAGGCACCACGATCATTAACGCCAAAGGCGGCTACACGATGAAGGATCGTCCGGTTGTTTTTTGCGTGGTGACAGCGGGGGAGGTCATCCGGTTGAAGACGATCGTGCACGATGCCGACCCGGACGCCTTCATGGTGGTGGGGCACGCCAACGAGGCTTTGGGCGAGGGATTCAAGCCGCTGAAGGAATAGACTTAGGCCTCTTTACGAAGCAGGGTATGGCGATCTGGTTTTAACGACACGATTGTGCCGGGCTCTTGCGGAGCACCCCAGCGCTGAAAGCGCGTGTGGGCTGCCCGAGCACAGCTTGTCGCCGCTGCCGTCCAACCCCAACCGCAGATTTTCGGTCAAACGCCTTGCAAGGTTCCATAGGGAGGCTTCGCACTGAGGATACCGACGAGCACAAGAGAAGGGGGATCACTTCCGGTAGATGAGGGTTACCTTGATCTTTCACGAATCTTGACCCTGGTTAATGAGAATCGTGCTATATAAAGTTTAGCGGATCCTGTAAACACCTAAAAAGAGTTATAATAGTTTTATTCACCATCTGTCTTTTTTTGAAAGGGGTCGGTCATGTTCAAGAAACGAAGGAAGATAATTAACATAGTTCTTCTCATCACCGTTTTTATTTCCTTATTTCAAATCAAACAACCTGGTAATGTCGTTCAAGCGCAAAGCACTTCTTTTTCTGTATCCGGTCGGGTAACAGATGGATATGGGAATGGGTTAGCTGGTGTAAGAGTATTTGCAGATTCAAAGTATAAAACGTTTCTTCCCATGATCAGCAGCCCTGCTTCAACAATGAATCGTGATACCCAACCAAAATCAGATATCCAATTCTTCTATGAAGCTGTAACCGATGTGGATGGGTATTATTCGATTGACGGTATCCCGGTTGGAACTTATATACTGCAAGTTGATTTGCCCGGTGTCACATTCAATCCAGAGAAACGCGAGATAAATGCAGAGACGACTGGCAGCCAGGATTTTGATCTGTATATATCTGATCCTATCATTACACCTGAAACAGTTGTCCTGACTGACTTATCCAATCAATATTTGGATGGGACAACGTATGACGGTGAAACTTTCAATTTCTCTCAAATGACTTCAGAACTCGAGCAGGTAGATGTGGGCGATATTATTGTCAGCGATGTTTCTTCTGCGGACCCCGATGGATATTTTAGAAAAGTGTCTGGTCTTGCTCCCCAGGCTTCTGGTGTTCTACTCACAACCATTCCAGCCACTCTTGAGGAATCTATTCAGGATGGCTCTGCTTTTCTGATGGAGACTATGCAGCCTACCCAAGTTCAATCAATCAGGGCATTGGATGGTGTTTCTATGCTTGAATCGGATTTCAATTCGCCATTGACATTTTATTTTGAGGTAAATAATGTTGTCTTATACGATGACGATGGAGACCCTGCAACAACCTATGATCAGATCAAGGCAGATGGTTCTATCGAATTTGAAATGGATTTTGTTTTCTATTTGGACATGCAGGGTTTTCAGGTTCAGCGTTTTTCAATGACTAATGAAAACACTCTGAGAGATACCCTTGAAATTTATGCAGAAATAGAGTTATTAAGCTTGGAAGAAGAAGCGATTCTTTCTGAGATGTATTTTTCACCGATCACTTTCATGATTGGTCCAGTTCCAATCGTCTTTGTTCCAAAGCTGGATCTTGTGGTTGGGGTGGATGGCAGCGTCAAAGTCGGGATATCAACTGAAGTTTCCCATGTATTTTCCATGAAAGCTGGTGTTCAATATCGTTATTCATCCGGCTGGAGTCCGATTTCAGAAATTTCAAGCACCTATACATTCATACCACCCCATTTGACATTTGAGATGACCTTAAAAGGGTACTTTGGTGCTCGTTTTAATTTATTTCTTTATGGTGTTGCGGGTCCATTTGTTAAAATAACACCCTACCTTGAAATCAAGGTGGAACCGTTTGAAACCCCTTGGTGGACTTTATATGGTGGGATAGATGTGCCCGTTGGGTTTAAGGCGCACGATGTGCTCGAGAAATTGTTAGACCTGGAAGATTACGAAGTTTATGCAATCGGCTTAAAACAGGTCATTGCCCAGGCTCAAGTTGTAGATCCCGGTGAAATGGTCTTCGTCCCTGCCGGCGAATTCCAAATGGGCTGTGACCCGGCGCACAACGGTGGGTACTACTGCCCTTCATCCGAACTACCTCTGCATGTGGTCAACCTGGATGCGTATTACATAGATACTACAGAGGTGACCAACGCCCAATATGCGCAATGCATGGCGGCGGGTGCCTGCGACCCGCCAAATGACTATTCGTCATGGACTCGTACATCCTACTATGACAACCCCGAATTTTCCAACTACCCGGTC
The DNA here is from genome assembly GCA_035388405.1 of Anaerolineaceae bacterium. Classification (GTDB taxonomy): domain Bacteria; phylum Chloroflexota; class Anaerolineae; order Anaerolineales; family Anaerolineaceae; genus Mesolinea. The sequence continues at coordinate 31,202 of DAOOPV010000001.1, read as the reverse complement.
ATTTATGTGGACTGGTATGATGCCGAAGATTACTGCGCCTGGGCAGGCAAGCAACTCCCCACCGAAGCCCAGTGGGAGAAAGCCGCGCGTGGAACCAGCCCAAGAGCTTACCCCTGGGGAGATGGAGAGCCCAGCTGCAGCCTGGCAAATTCTTATAACAATCCCACAGGTAGTTATTGCGTCGGGGATACCAGCGCGGTGGGCAGTTACCCGGCTGGTGCCAGCCCATATGGCGCGCTGGACATGGCAGGCAACGTGTGGGAATGGGTGAGTGACTGGTGGTCTGAGACCTATTATTCAAGCTCTCCCTATTCGAATCCACAAGGTCCAGTGAGTGGCACTTACAAGGTGCTGCGCGGTGGGAGTTGGTACCGTACTTGGGACGACGATTGGTTCGGCTTGCGTACGGCAGTCCGCCTCATCGGCAACCCAGACGGCGGCAGCGTCTTCGATATCGGGTTTCGTTGTGCTTCCTCTTTGGGCAACTGAAATTCTGAACTTCTGGCTTCTGAAATTCTGATGGGGGGTGTGGGGGGCAATCCCCCCACAAGGTACGTTTAAAGTGAAAACATATAAAAACCTATTTCCCCAAATTACTACTTTTGAAAACCTGTACCTGGCTTACCGCCAAGCCAGGAAAGGCAAACGCACAAAAGCGCCAGTGGCGGATTTCGAGCTCAATTTTGAATTACACCTCTTAAGCCTGCAGGAGGTATTACTTTCCCTAACGTATAAGCCAGGACCTTATCGCAATTTTATAATCTTCGAACCCAAAAGACGTCTGGTGAGCGCGGCGCCTTTCCGCGACAGGGTGGTACACCATGCCCTGTGCAGAGTTATTGAACCCATCTGGGAAGCGCGTTTTCATTCACACAGTTATGCCTGCCGTGTGGGGAAAGGAACCCATGCCGCTGTTGACAAGGCTCACCAATGGGTGCGTCGTTATCCCTATGTATTTCACGGCGATATCGTCAAATATTTTCCCTCAATTGATCATCAAATTCTAATGGGGTTAATCACAAAGAAGATACGAGACCCAAAAGTGATTTGGCTAGCACAAACCATTCTTGACACAGGAAAAGATATCCAACCTCAAGAACAGCCCGTATTGTATTTCCCGGGGTATGACCTTTTTGCTGCCCTGAGACCGAGAGGTCTCCCAATTGGCAACCTGACCAGCCAGTTTTGGGCGAATGTGTACTTGAACGAACTGGACACCTTTGTTGCGCAAGAGCTGAAATGCCATGCTTATCTGCGCTATATGGATGATTTTCTTCTTTTTTCGGAAAGTAAAGCAGAATTGATTGCTTGGAAGATAGCAATCAGAAGTTTTCTGGGAGAACATTTGCGATTGTCTATGCATGAAAACAAAAGTGTAGTCATCCCCACGCGGACGGGATTAGATTTTTGTGGATTCGTGCTTTTCCCAGAAAAACGAAAGTTGCGCAGAACAAGTATCACGCGTTTTCTCAAGCGCTTTAAGATGCAACGCAGTCTTTACTCTCAAGGTCAGATGTCGTTAGATGAGGTGACCACGTCCGTAAAAAGCTGGATAGCGCATGCTGCGCATGCAGACAGCTGGCATTTACGCAGCAAGATATTCAGAGAGCATCCGTTGTTGGTTACATGATAGAAAAACCCAGAACGCAATCCCCTATTTTTGTGAAAACTTATGATTTTTTACTATGGTTGATCCCGTTAACCCTGAAATATCCAAAATCTCAAAGGTTCCTCCTGGCAGAGAAAACAAGCCAGATAGCTCTGGATTTCTACAACCTGATTCTGGAAGGAGCACTCAAACGATCAAATGAGGTTGGTTTTATTGTCGATGCGGATTTACTTTTGACCACGCTCCGTCTTTATTCACGCTTGGGTTTTGATCTGAAATGCATCAGCATGAGCCAGTATGAGTTTGCCTCTAGGAGTCTCGACGAAATTGGCAGACTGTTGGGGGGTTGGAAAAGGCGAAGCCAAAAACAACCGGTATAATTCTGTAGCAGTTTTTATTGAAATAGGAACTGTGGGGAACAGCCGTAAAGGTGATGCGCGGCGGAAGTTGGAACAACAATTGGAACAACTTGCGAACGGCAAACCGCAACAACAACAATCCTGACAATCACAACAACAACATCGGTTTTCGTTGTGCATCCTCCCCAACCAGGTTCCTCAAAAGCAAGGTGCAAGCTTTCTATGGAAGGCTGCTGACGCTGAGAGTGAATATGCCAGGCTGTTTCCCGGTTGACATTAGTCAGCCAAATAGGAAGGGTCTCATCGGGTGTGGTAAGCAAGGGCTGAAGCTCCCGATGAGATCAACGTTGGGAGCGAAGCGTGGCGATCTGCAGTAGTCCTGGTAGGGCGAGCTTGGAAGCACTGCATATCTCATCATGCGCGAACCTTATTATGCTTCCAACCCGCCATCAATAAAATTTCAATAGTCACATCATGTCAATGACCTAACACTCAACGGCGAATTGAGGGCACGATACGAATATCCATCATTTTTTTCACAGTGCCCTCAATTTCGCCCTACGATTAACCATGCCCGGGAAGCAGGGTATGGCGATTTGCTCCTAAACCCGCCGTCGCACCGAGACGGTTGGCGCGATTAAGCCTCACACCCCCAGAAACGCATCCAATTCTTCCGGTTTACACCCAAGTTTCAGCGCCATTTTCTCGCGCAGGGCGTCATCGGGTGAGAGATTGGCATAGGACTCCAAGAACACAGAAAGCATCATGTTGCAATCGGCGGCTTCGTGCGCGATGTTCTGCTTGCGCAGGCGATCATTGTTCCGGATCCAGCCCGGTTTGCGCGAAACAATCTCATCGGCATCCAACCCCAATGAGGCAAAACGCGAAAACAACTCCATCTCCTCGTTGGTCAAGCCCGCCCCTTCCACCTCAGCATATGCTTCAGCCAGCTCACCAACCTCAGAGAGGAAGAACAAAAGCGCGCTCTTTTGGTCAGCCCACTGTAATCCACGCGCGGTGTAATATGCTTTGATAATTTCCGTGTCCATCACTCACCTCTGCCACAATTGTAACCTTCGAATAGAAACTTGATGCATCAACTAATTGCAAATCTTGGTATCATTTATCCTGTGAACACTAAACAATTACACCAACCCTCCTGGCTTGCGCACGTGCTGCACATGCCTACCGCCGACTATCTTTCGAACCCCAATCCTGTCCTGGGAGAGACGATCACCATACGCCTGCTGCTCCCCAGCCAGGCTGAGCCTGACCAGGTTGTTTTGCGCACCATCCCCAACGGTGAGCAGCAGTTTACTACCATGTTGAGGCAATCCGAGCTGAACGGATACCGCTCCTGGGAGGCGCAACTCAAAATCAACGAGCCACGCGTCAGTTATAGGTTTGCCATTCAAACCGGGGGCAGAGTCTGGTGGTTGAACGCGCTTGGGACAAGCCTTCATACACCACTTGCCCTGTTCGACTTCAAACTCCTGGCTGGTTTTCAACCAATCTCCTGGCTGGAACGGTCAGTGTTCTACCAGGTCTTCCCGGATCGCTTTGCCAATGGCGACCCAGGCAACGATCCCATTGAAGAAACGGACCCTCGTTACCGATATACCCGCAAAACCCTTCCATGGGGCGAAGCCGCACCCAAAGACCGCCGTCTGATGCCTTTTTATGGCGGCGACCTGGCAGGCATTGAAGCTCACCTGGATTATCTTGAGCAGCTTGGCGTCAACGCGCTCTACCTTAATCCAATCTTCACCGCCTTCACCAATCATCGTTACGACGTCAGCAACTTCCGCGAAGTCGATCCCGTTTTGGGAGGAGACCAGGCGCTGGTTTCTCTGCGCCAGGCTCTCACAAACAGGGACATGCGCTACGTTTTGGATATCGTCCCGAATCACTGCGGTTTTATGCATCCATGGTTCCAGTCCGCGCTTCATGACAGCGAGAGCGACAAGCGTGGGTATTTTTACTTTGCTGAAAACAAACAGGATTACACCTCCTGGATGGGTTTTGGTCACATGCCCAAGCTCAATTATGCAAGCGAAGCCTTGCGCCGCGAGATGATCGATGGCGAGGATGCCATCTTTACCTATTGGCTCAAGCCGCCGTTTTCCGCGGATGGCTGGCGGGTGGACGTGGGCAACATGCTCGGCCGGCATGATGAGAACCAGATCAACCTCGAATTGCTGCGGTCAATCCGTGCGGCAGTCAAAAGCGTTACACCTGAGGCATACCTGGTGGGGGAGAACTTCTTTGAAGCCACCGAGCAACTCCAGGGCGATGGCTGGGACGCGGTCATGAATTACACCGGTTTTGCAGACCCGATTCTCCACTGGCTGACGGGCTACGAGCAGGATGCTTTGCGCTGTGACGCGGTCTTGAAAACAGATATTCCCTGGGAGACCGCTACGATGCTGCAGGCGTGGAGCGAGAATCTGGCTTCCATTCCCTGGCAGATTGCCCTGCAGCAGTTCAATTTGCTCGATAGCCACGACACTCCCCGTTTGCTGACCTTGCTGAAGGGAGATAAGGCCTTCAGCCAACTGGCGGCAATCGTGCAGTTCACCTTCCCCGGGGTGCCTTGCCTTTATTACGGCGATGAGATCGGGCTGGTAAATGAAGAAGGGTTTAACTCGCGCAACTGTTTCCCCTGGGATGAAAGTCAGTGGGATCACGAAACTCTGCATTTTTATCAGAAGCTGATCGCCCTCCGCCGCGAAACTATGGCTTTGGCGAGAGGCGAATTCCGAGTTTTGCACCACGACCAGGACCTGATAGTCTATTCCCGCGTTTTGGGGGATGAATGGGTGTTGATCACTGCAAACCGCTCCGAGCAGCCCCATCCACCCATGCGGCTCGAGTTGCAGGGGCTCAGCTTGCCTGGTGAGCGTGAATTCAATGCGCTGTTTGGCGCGGGCTGCATCCGGGCTGGCACTGGCTGGCTTGAATTGCCCGAACTGCCGAGGGGCGGTGAGGTCTGGCAGTAAACGGGCTTGCGTTTATAATCATGTTATGTCAGGTTTGTTTCGAAATCTAAAGAGCAAAATAAAAGCCTGGGGCAAGCGCCGCGGCGAATTCCAGGATGGCCTGCGGAATTTCTACTTGAATCTCAATGACCGTCTTGGCGGCGCGTTGGGGATCATCCGCCACGCTTTTACAAATTTTAATCTTGTGCATGCGGCTGAGGCTTCCGCCAGCCTGGCATATTATGGTCTCTTTTCCATCTTCCCTTTGCTGTTGGCAGTTGTGTCCATCGGTTCAATGTTTTTGGAAGGTGAGCTTGTAAAAGTCGAATTACTGGAGCTCATCACGCAGTGGATCCCAATCTCGGCTGATACGGTCAACACGCAAATTACCACTGTGCTCAATATGCGCGGTCCGGTCACGATTGTTGCCGTCATTTCCTTGCTTTGGTCGGGTTCGAATGTCTTTGACAAAGTAATAGTGAACGTAAACCGCGCCTTCCCCAAAGGCAGCCGCCCGGGTTTCCTTAAAAGCCGCGGCATGGCTCTCTTGATCATCTTCGTGATGATCCTGCTTTTTAGCGCGTCGCTGGTTTTTAGCACAGTTCTTGAGATCTTTACATCAGCGCAGAATGCTCTTTTTGGGAGATCAATAACATCTACCAAAGCGTGGGTGGAATTGCTAAAAATTGTGCCCCTTGTCCTGAAGTTTTTCTTGTTTCTGGCACTATACAGCTGGATCCCGCAAAGTGCCAGTATTCTCTTCAAGGCACGCTTGATTGGTGCAGTAGTAACGGCTGTGCTTTGGGAACTCTCCAGCCGTTTGCTTGGCTGGGCGATCTCGGGCGGTTTCACCAACTATGAGATCATTTACGGCTCACTGGCTTCCATTATTGCCTTGATGTTTTGGCTTTATCTAAGCAGTTACACCCTCTTTTTGGGTGCCCACCTGGTGCATGCGATTGACACGCATCTAAAACATAAACGAGTTGACGCGAAATTAGCAGAATCTCAAGCTGGAGGGGAAGCAGCATAATGGACCTTTCTATCTGTCTTGTTCCATTGAACGCGCTCAGTTTCATGGAACCTTTATTGGACTCAATTGATAAATTCACCAGTGGGCTGAGTTATGAGCTGATCGTCGTGGATAACGGATCCGCGGACGGAACTGCGGATTGGATCGAGCAGCACCATCCAGAAATTTTGTTGATCCGTAATCAAACCAACCTTGGCTTTACCCGGGGAAATAACCAGGCCATAGCCCTCGCGCAAGGGGATCACATAATGCTGCTCAACCCGGACACCTTATTAACCGAGGATTGTTTTGGACCCCAGATATCCTATTTGCGGGAAAACCCTGAAGTTGGCATTACGATCCCAAGAGTGCTCAATTCTGACGGAAGTTTTCAACAACAATCCCGCCGGGGCGAGGCCCGCCCGGTGGAAGTGTTTGGTTATTTTCTGAAGCTTGGCAAGCTCTTCCCCAGCAGCAAGGCGCTGAATGGTTACTTGCAATCCTGGCTTCCGCAGGATGAGATCGCGGAGGTAAAGGCAGTTTCTGGCTCCTGCATGTTCATTCGACGGGAAGTCTATGAACAGATCGGCGGACTGGACGAGCAGTTCTTTGCCTATCAGGAGGATAGCGACTACTGCATGCGGGCGCGGCAGGCTGGCTGGAAGGTGATGTATGTACCCCTGAGCAGCATCATCCACTACGCGGGTGAAGGCGGCTCAAAGACCCGTCCGTACCACTCAATCTACCAGTGGCACCGCTCGTACTACCTGTACTATCGCAAGCACTTTGCCAGGGAGCATTTCTTCCTCTTTAACTGGTTTTATTACCTGGTGATGGCTGTGAAGCTGCTCCTTGCCTGGTTGAAACGGTTTGTGAGAGGGAGATAGAAGAGTTTCACGGCTTCCAGTGATGGTTGTGTGTGTCGTCGTGAGCTTCTTTTGCGCCTGTGCCCGGGAAGCAGGATATGCTCACCGGCATTAAATCCGTCATCGCGAGCGAAGCGTGGCGATCTGCAGTGGTCCTGGTAGGGCGAGATTGGAAGCACTGCGATCATCATTATGCAAAAGCCTCGATGTGCTTCCAATCCGCCATCACGCCAATCATTCGTAATGAACAGGCCTTGTTAACCAAATCACCATCAACGGCGAATTGAGGGCACGATACGTTTGTCTATCAGATCTTTCACAGTGCCCTCAATTTCGCCCTACTGGTGCAAAAAAACGCGTAGGTCAGGTTCTTCACTTGAACCTGACGTCATAAATGTTGGCAAATATGGCCTTCAATGGAGATACTTATCCGATGTCAGGTTGAACCCCGCCAAAAAAGCACGGGGCAGGCTGCGCAACCTGACCTACGACTGGTGCAGTTTACGATGTCAGGTTGAACCCCGCAACCTGACCTACGACTGATGCAAAAAAACGCGTAGGTCAGGTTCTTCACTTGAACCTGACGTCACAAATGCTGGCAATTATGGCCTTCAATGGAGATACTTATCCGATGTCAGGTTGAACCCTACAACCCGACCTGCGACTGGTTGAAGCGGTTTGTGAGAGAAAAACAAAAAAGGAGGCAAGTGCCTCCTTTTGCTTTACAACAATTCCTACCTGCTCAGCCGCAGGATCGCCGCGACGGCGGCACCGGTGATATCGTCATGTTCGCCCAAGCTCCAGCCCCGTGCTTCCCAGCGAGCCTGCACCTTGGCGGCAGCTTCATCCGGGTCGACTCCGTAGGAGCTGAGGGTGGTGGGCATGCCAACGCTGTGGAAAAATGCTGCAGTTGCCTCAATGGTACGGTCGATGCGCTCGGAGTATTTCTGCATTTTCTGATCCATTACGCGGTAGCCGTACTGCAGAAGCTTGTCACGCTTTTGATCGCGTTTATACCAAAGCAGCCAGGGCAAAACAACCGCCAGCGACTCGGCGTGAGCCAGACCGTAGAGCGCAGTCAGTTCGTGACCGATGCTATGGGTCGCCCAGTCTTGCGGCACACCAGCACCGATCAGGTGGTTGAGCGCGTTCGAGCAAACCCACATGAAGTTTGCGCGCGCGTCATAATCGGGGGGATCCATTTTTAGGACAGCCGGAGCCATCTCAATGATTGACATCAACAGAGCTTCAGCCTGACGGTCCTGCACAACTGCCCCGACCGGGTAGGTCATGTACTGCTCCATCACGTGCACATAGGCGTCCACCAACCCGTTGCGAATTTGATTCTGGGGCAGGGAATAGGTGGTTTCGGGGTCCAGGATCGAAAACTTGGGGTAGACCCTGTCACTGGCAAACGAAAGTTTCTCTTCGGTTTCACGGCGTGAGATAACCGCGTTGCGGTTAAACTCACTGGCAGTCGCGGGCAAGGTTAGCACTGTGCCGAATGGAACGACCTTCTTTAAGTCTTTGGCTATGCCGTTGGCAAGGATGTCCCATGGTTCAATATCTTCGTTGGGAGCTGCAAGTGAGATGAACTTGGTGCCGTCGATCACTGAGCCGCCACCTACCGCCAGCAAGAAATCGATTTTCTTTTTTCGTATCTTTTTGATGGCTTTCATCAGTGTGGCATAATCCGGGTTCGCTTCGATGCCGCCAAATTCAATTACATCGTGCTTCTTAAGCGCGTCCATGACCTGATCGTAAACGCCGTTCTCTTTGATGGACCCGCCGCCATAGAGCAGCATTACCTTGGCTTTTCGAGGAACGCGTTTGCTTAGCTTCGCGATGGTTCCCTTGCCAAATATGACCCGGGTAGGGTTAAAGAACTCGAAATTGTGCATCTGATTGCTCCTTATTTGGTTTTGTTTCACTCAATAATATCAGACCCTGCCGGCGCAGTGGCCAGCCTGTCAAACATGTGATCCATCTTTTGGGTGAAAATGTACGTGTACAGCACGCACAAAATCGATTTCGTCTACAAGTACTTTTTCTACTTGATCCGCAATCGCATCACCCTGATCCACGCTGATGGTTCCGTCCACAAATATGGCAAGGTTAATGACAAGGTATTGTCCAAAGCGGTGTGCCTTGGCCGAATCGATCGCTTCTACTCCGGGAACCTGAATTGCCAGGGCGTGGATCTGTTCGTTCAACGCTTGTCCAGGAACAGTGTCCATCAGATCATCTGTTGAATCGCGCAAGATGCCGAGACCAGTTTTGAGAATTAGCAATGCCACGATGGCTCCAGCCAGGGGATCCACCCAGTGATAGCCAAACTGACTCATCGTAATGCCGACGACCACCGCTGAAGCCGCGAAGATGTCGTTGCGATGATCCTGCGCCAGGGCGATGACAGAGGGATTGTTGGTCTTGTTACCAATCTTGTGGGTGTAAAAACTCAGAAATCCTTTGAGTAATACAGTAAAAAGTGCTACATAGAGGGTATAACGGGCACTTCCGGCAAAATCACCGATCCCTTTCATAAAATCAAAAAGGGAATTGATTGCGTCCCAGAAAATGGTGATTGCGGTTGTGATGACGAAAGCGCCAACCACCAAGGCGCCAACGCTTTCGAATTGCGTATGCCCATACGGATGCTCGTCATCAGCCGGCTTATGTGCAGCACGCACGAATACCGAGACTACGATGTTGTAAACCACATCCGACGTGCTGTTGATACCGTCCGCCAGCAGCGCAGGGGAATGACCCACGATACCAATGCTGGTCTTCAGCACTGCAAGTAATACGTTGGCGATCAATGCCAACGAGACTGCCTGGTTGCTGAGTTTGCTCCGTTCTGTGGTACTAATCGATACAGAGCTGACTGAAGAAGGGGTGCTCATTAATGGTCTATTCCTGTTGCCTTGCGCATGCGTTTCAGCACTGGTATGGCGATGTCGCGTGCTTTTACTGCGCCGCGCGCGAGAATGGCATCCAGGGTGGCAGTATCCTGCATGTAGTCGCTGAATTTCTGGCGGGCGTCGCCAAAATATGTCAGGATGGTTTCGGCCAATTCCTGTTTCAGGGTGCCGTAACCTAATCCGCCAGCCAGGTATTGTAAGCGCACTTCTTCAGTCCGTTCGGGCGTGGCAAAGAGCTGGAAAATCTGGAAGAGATTGTCGCCTTCGGGGTCCTTGGGTTCTTCTGGCGTACGGCTGTCCGTGACAATCCGCATGACCTGTTTGCGCATAGTCTTATCGTCGGCAAAGATCGGGATGGTGTTGCCGTAGCTTTTGCTCATTTTGCGCCCGTCAATGCCCGGCACGTCCACCAGGTCCTTGGTGTAGAGTCCGTCCGGCAGCTTGAGTGTTTTGCCGTAAGTGCGGTTGAAATTTTCGGCGATGTCGCGCGTGATTTCGATGTGCTGTTTCTGATCAGGTCCAACAGGCACTACATCCGACCCATAAAGCAGGATGTCCGCAGCCATCAAGACAGGATAGTTGAAGAGTCCCATGTTGATGCCATCATCCGGGTCGTGTTCTGCTTCCAGGTTTTTATCCACAGCCGCCTTGTAGGCGTGAGCACGGTTCATCAGACCTTTGCTGGTCAGGCACGAAAGCATCCAGGCGCACTCAGGGATCTCAGGCACGTCTGACTGGCGGAAGAAAACGCTGTTTTCCGGGTCCAGCCCCAGCGCCAACCAGCCGGCGGCGACCTCGTAGATCAGGTGTTGCAGGTCTTTCCGATCGGGGGTGGTGGTGAGGGCGTGGAGATCAGCAACGAAATACAGACCGAGATATTTTTCGGTCAGGGCAATGGCAGGTTTGTACATGCCAAAGTAATTGCCGATGTGCGGATTGCCGGTGGGTTTGATACCGGTCAGCGAGATAGGTTTCATTAAACACTCCTCAAAAGCGATTCAATCAATTATAAGTCACTCCGGCTGCTTTTGCCCGGAATGACTTATGGCATGGTCCTTTTCCGCTGGAGTGTTTTCGCGATTGGAAGGTAGATAGACCTCAACGGGGGCGTGTATCAATCACGCAAAAGGCATTGTCGTCTGGATCACGCAAGACCACGTAATCCGCGTCTTCTTCGTAACGCCATTCAGGCTTTGTCGCCCCCAGGGCGATCAGGCGCGCCACCTCTGCCTCCGGTTCGTCGCTGTGGAGGTCCATGTGGTGCTTACGTGGCTTTGCGGTGGTCACTCGGTTGAATGAAAGCTGGAGTCCAACTCCATTCTTTGGAACTAAAATCGCAAATTCCTCATTGGGAGGAAACTTTGGAACATAATCCAACGCGGCGCTCCAAAATGCTACCGCCCTTGGAATATCCCTGACACCCCAAACGATTGCTCCGATTTTCAACATATTCTGGCTCCTATAGATAAGTAAGTATAGTTTAAGCTTACTTCTAATATTGCTCAACACCAACCAAAGATTATCTACCCCTTTCTGATCAAAATCCGTTATATTATGGAAAGCAGCGAGGTGATTATGCTTGAGTGGCTTAGAGATCTTACGGTGTTTAGAGTTGCTGGGTTACTTGGTGTATTTTTTGGGCTCCTGGGAGTGATACTCCCAATGGTGGTGTATCGCGGGAGGGAAGGCGAAAGATATTCCATTCTGAATCACTACATTTCTGAGCTTGGCGAACGCGGCGTTTCCCGCTGGGCATGGGTCTTCAATCTTTGCATTCTGTGTTGCGGTCTGGCAGTGTTAATTTGTACTATTTCGCTCGGGCTGGGTTTGCCTGGTGTTTGGGCTAAGCTTGGAATGCTTTTTGGGGTTGTGACGGGGCTCGGATTGATCATGGTGGGTCTCTTCCCGATGGATAACATCAAGCCGCACGCCACGGCTGCTATCACCTTCTTTCGCGGTGGGCTGCTAATGGTGTTGGCGTTCTCTCTTGCGCTCCTGTTTCCCCCTCAGAATGAAGCTTTATTTTCCAGGTTTTTTGGTTTGGTTGGGTTGATCCCTACTGCTGCCTTTGGATACTTTTTATGGCTGATGTGGATTGTGCGCGATAAGGTCGACCAGACCCTTTCAACCCAGGAGTTTCATCGACCCAGCGTTTGGAAATTGGCGATTTCCGAGTGGGCGGTATACTTTTCGATCATTCTCTGGATTTTAGTGCTGAGCCTGGGGATTGGATGAGCCATTAAGATTCGAAACTGGCAACAGGTTATCGTGCCAAGAAGAAAACAGAGTTGCGCCACCTTTGTGAATTTGTCTTACAATTAGATCAGATCAATCAAGGAGGTCGATCATGGACGGTGGAAGTGGAAGTGGATGCGCCTGCTGCAGTTGTGGCTGCGGCTGCCTGGTGGTATTGATTGCAATTATTGTGGCTGTTGGTATGCTGTTTGCGTTTATGGTTCCAATGAATCACAACTATGAGTACATGATTCCTGATGAATTCCAGGAATACTACCCCGAATTTGATGATGGCACCAGTATCCCATCTGATAAGGGATCAATTCTGCCAGTATATGAGTTATCAGAAGCTTTTTCGATCACTTACGCGGCATTCTGATCGAATAATGTTAATGAGTAACGGAGCCTTTGCTGGCTCCGTTTGTATTTTGTCGCTTTCAAACAATTCAAAGCAGAACACCTTACAAGGCATAGAAAAGTTAATCCAGGGTCAGTAGAATCATCATCAGAAATTTTGAGCAGGAGAGAAAATGTCACAGCCAGAAACCATCAATCGTTACATCATCATCGGCGGAGGGATCGCGGGTGTTAGCGCCGCGGAAGCAGTTCATGCGCTGCAGCCAGAAAGCGATATCACCTTAATATCTGAAGAGCACACCTTACCTTACTTTCGAATGAGCCTTACGCGCTACCTGGCAGGCGAGGTGGAGCGCGAAAAACTCATCTTGCACGACCAGGAGTGGTATCTCCGGAACCACATCACCATCCTGCTCAACACTCACGTTGAGGCGATCGACGCTGAGGGGAAGCAAATTTCTCTCGCAGATGGACAAATACTGCCTTACGACAAGCTGATCCTGGCTTCGGGTGCCCATCCGAACATGCCCCCGTTCCCCGGCAGGGAGCTCAAAGGCGTGCAGACGCTGCGCACGCTTGAGGACGCTGACCTGATCATGGAAGTCGCCAGGGAACAGGCCAGGGTGGTCTGCATTGGGGGCGGACTGCTGGGTTTGGAAGTGGCTGGTGCTGTGGCGCGCCAGGGCGCGCAAGTGACGGTGCTGGAGGGGTTGGATTGGCTGCTCCCGCGACAGTTGGACGCGCAAGCCAGCGCGATCCTCAAAGAAAGGATCGAGAGCCTGGGGATCAAAGTGATCGTACCAGCGATGACCAAAGCGATGCACGGTGATGACAAGGTAGAGAAGGTTGAGCTGGCGGATGGGCAGGTGCTGCTGGCGGACCTGGTGCTGATCAGCACAGGTGTTTCCGCAAATCTTGAACTGGCAAAGTCGGCTGGGCTGGCTGTCAACCGGGGTGTATTGGTGAACGAGCACATGGTAACCTCCAACCCAGACATCCTTGCTGCTGGCGACCTGACTGAGTTTCAGGGCAGAAGCTACGGCTTATGGATACCGGCGAAGAACCAGGGAACTATTGCCGGTCAAAACGCCGCTGGTAAGGAGGCGAGCTTCCTGGGCGACCCGCCTTCCACACGGCTCAAAGTGCTGGGTGTGGATGTGTTCAGTATCGGTCAGTTTTCACCGAGTCTGGAAGGTGACAGACTGGTGGCGGAGAGTGGAGATGGCGGATATAAAAGCTTCCTTTTCCGCGAAGGGAAGATGATCGGCTCGATCTTGCTTGGCGACGCCAGCATGGCAAATAAAGTGAAGGCAGCGATTGAAGGCAAGCGGGACTTTCCGGAATTGTTGGGCGAGAACCTCGACGTGGAGAGCGTGATCCGCGCCCTCTGAAATGCCGGTCAGTTGAAAAGTGGTTGTGGACAAAACCGAATAGGTTTGCTATAATCACGGCACTTTGGGCGCTTAGCTCAGTTGGTTAGAGCGCACGGTTCACATCCGTGAGGTTCGGAGGTTCGAGCCCTCTAGCGCCCACTTAACTCCTCTTCGTGAGGAGTTTTTTTTATGAAGGTTCACATTCTGTCCCCTTTCGGGGAGGCTGCGCACAGGTTCGGAGGTTAGCCCCCTGAAGGGGGTAATAAAGCCCTCTAGCGCCCACACAACTCCTCTTCGTGAGGAGTTTATGTTTAAGGATAGAGGTTAGAGCAGATTAGAGCTCACGACACCTTAATAATTCAAGATAATTCTGGGAATCATCCGAAATTCCACTCAAATTGGCAATTCATATTTGGTATTTGGTTGTAAATTTACTATAATATAAATGAGAGATGTTCGTCTTTTCTCGTCTTCTTTAGTCAAGGAGGTTCACAATGTCGCGCAGAATATTATCAGTATTATTGCTGATGTTACTTCTTTCTGGTTGTATTATGGAGACACCAATCCAACCAGCACAGCCGGTCGTTGAGGAAGAGACCGAGATCATCCCAACTGATATTCCAGAGCCAGGTTCCGAAATCCCTGCAGAGCCAGTTGAAGAGCCAGTTGTGTTCGAATTGCCAGAAGGCATGGTCTTGATCCCAGCAACCGAGTACTTGATGGGTTGTGACCCGGAGCACAATAATGGCTATCCCTGCCCAAGCGATGAGCTCCCGCAGCACACGGTGAGTCTTTCCGCTTTCGCGATTGATATCTATGAGGTAACCAACGTCCAGTATGCCGAATGTGTGGCAGCTGACGGCTGTGTGCCCCCGATTTCGACGGCATCACAGGCACGAGTGGATTACTATGAGAACCCGGAGTATGCCAATTTTCCGATGATCAATGTCAAATGGGACGACGCAATGGCCTATTGCACCTGGGCTGGAAAACGTCTTCCAACTGAAGCAGAATGGGAGTTGGCAGCGCGTGGTGCGACCCCAAAGACTTATGCATGGGGAGATGATGACCCCGACTGTTCTCAGGGAAATATCTATTACGACCCCAGCATGTCTGCTTGCGTGGGAGATACCGTGGCTGTTGGAAGCTACCCGCTGGGGGCAAGTGAGTTCGGCGTCATGGATATGACGGGGAACGTCTGGGAATGGGTGGGAGATAGTTACATTGAAGATTTTTACAGCCTCAGCCCAACCGAGAATCCTCTGGCTGAAGAAGCTAACCAACTGCGGACGGTCCGCGGTGGTGGCTGGTCTGCCAACTGGCTGGCCGCACGCCTCACAAGCCGGGCATATGACCTGAGTTTCTACAACGGTCCAGACCTGGGATTCCGCTGTGCTGTCGATGGAGGGCAATAAGGGGGCTGAAAGTTAATAGTTAAAGAAAGGTGAGGTCGCGTGGATTTTTCCGCGACCTCACTTTGTTTTATGGGAATGGAGACCTGCGGTCAGTCCGCATGCACGGTCCCACAGGGAGGCTTTGCACCGGGGACGCCGGCCGATCATTGGGATCTGTGCGATTCCGAGAACACCAACTTCCCCTGGGGGAAGGTGGCCGCAGGCCGGATGAGGGAGCGGCCGATCTGCCATCGCACCATCGTGATGTAAAAAAATGTCGCTACCCAAACCATCGATGCTGGCGGTTTGAGGGCACGATATGTTTGTCCATCACATTGCTCAAGGTGCCCTCAAACTCGCCCTACAACTAACTTTGTCCGCGAAGCCTGTTGTGGCGGTCTGCTATTTATCTCTCATCAATTAGAGACCTGCGGTCAAACCACGTGCTTGGTCCCATAGGGAGACTTTGCACCGGGGACGCCTGCACGATCATGTGTGTGTTTGCCGAATCCCACCGGAAGGCTCTAAACCTGCCGGCTGGTCTTTTTAATGCGATAAATCCAGCCCATACCCAACAAACCAAAGGGCAAAATCCAGGCTGCAAGTTGGAAGGCGGTCTGAAAACTATACAAATCAGCCAGGCGACCTACGAGCGGAACTGCCAGGGATGTGCCAACGAAGTTGATAGACAAGAACAGACCGTTGATGAAGGCTCTGTCTCCCACAAAGCCATCTTGAACCATCGCCATCAAAACTGGCAAAGCCGCAATTTCAAGAAAACCAATCACCAGGATAAATGGTATCTGCAGCCAGTTGTTGGTACGCAGGAAAATGAGCATCGCTGAAAAATGGGCGGTCGTGACAAATGCCAAAATATGGAGCCGGCTAAATCTGTCGCTTAGACTTCCAACAACATACGATCCGAATGCCCCGGCAACCAGAAGCAAGGTCATTCCTGCCCCAGACACCCAGGTGCTGGCGCCTCTTTCACGCAGAAATGCCGGGAAATAGGTGGAGAGCATAACTGTCATCATGGCCCTGGTGGCAACGATGAAAGCTATAGGCAGCATGACTTTCAGCACCCTGCCCCAATGCCTGGGAGAGTTTTTTTGTTTTGTTAACGAGCCAGCACAGGTATTGGCATTTTTTAAACCAGCCCAGATTGATAGTGAGGCAATTGCGCCGCCAATCGCGAGAATGGGCAATTTTGACAAACCAAGAAAATCGTAAACAGTGACCAATAAGATCGAACCCAGCGCGTAACCCAAAGTGCCGGCATTGACCCAAAAACTCATACTTTTCCCGATTTTTTGTCCAGCATATTTACTGTTCAACGCCGGACCAATCGCGTGTAGTGAAGCCGAACTCAATCCAGCTAACACCAACATTGCCATCATCACCACCGGTGTGGTTGCCAACCCCAGTAAACTCATCCTGGCACCATTCATCACCGGCACCATGATGAGTGGTGCCAGGATGACCAGTATCTTTAGATTGTGCCGGTCTGCCAGGGAGCCAATAAGCGGTTGGAAAAGGGAGGGCAAGCTGTAAAACAGGGTCAGAGAACCCCCACCCAGGTTGCTAAGACCTAATTTTTCAATCAAAATTGGCAGTAGAGGTGGCAAAAAACCAGCATACATATCATGCAGGCTGTGTGCAGCCGCAATCGCAGCGACATGCCGGTTGTTATCATGGTTGGATTCCTCTGGGGGAAGGTCGGGTTGGGATGAGGAATCTTCCTTGATGATATCGGATGGATCAATTTTTTTTTGCATGCCCGGAATTGTATCAAGTAAAGGGTAGGAATTGGTGAGTTTCGATGTTATTTCCGACTTCCACGACACATTCCTCGGACACCTTAGATAATCTATCGCAACTTTAATAATTATCTGCAATAATTATCTTGAAAGAGGTGACACTATGTTCGATGGAAAGTTTTCAACAACAAATTCAAATCCCGCTAAGAGTCTTAAGTTAAACAAGCGGGTAGTACCAATCATACTGATTGCCCTGGCGGTGATCATCCTGGCAACGACGCTATTTTATGAGGTTCCGGCAGGTAACATCGGCGTGGTTCTGCGCTTTAGCGCGGTTGATCGGGTCACTTATCCCGGTATCAATGTCAAGCTTCCATTCGTTGAACGCGTGGTGTTCATGAACGTCCGGACGCAGAAGGATGAAGTCCAGGCAACAGCCATGTCCGAAAACCTGCAGGTGGTTACGTCCCAAATTGCGGTCAACTATCACATGGATGGCACCCGAGCGCAGGATGTCTTTGAGAACGTTGGCGCGGACTATGCCAACATCATCGTTGCCCCGGCGATCCAAAACACTTTCAAAGCCGTGACCGCCCAATTTTCCGCCGAAGAACTGATCACCAAGCGCGATGAAGTGCGCCTCCTGGCAGAGTTGGAGTTGACCAAGCAGTTGGAACCGTATTTCATCATTGTTGAGAACTTCAATATCGTCAACTTTGACTTTTCGGTCGAGTACCAGCAGGCCATCGAAGCCAAACAGGTAGCTCAGCAGCAGGTGGAGACCTCCAAGCAGAAGCTGGCGCAGGCCGAGATCGACGCCCAGACGGTGATTGCCCAGGCGAAGGGTCAGGCAGACGCCCAAAAAGCGCTCAACCAGACCGGCGCTCTGACACCAGAGTACCTCCAATACCTGTTCCTGACCAAATGGAACGGGATCTTGCCCCAGGTGATGAGCAGCGGCACCGACACGATGATCGATGTCTCAAGTTTTCTTGACCTGCCCACCCAGGAACCATAACAGAAGAAGCGTTTGTATAGCAGGTCAATAACCATCTCTTTTGATGGATGATAGAATGAAATTAATGAATTAGTTAAAAAAGGAGAAAAATATGTCAAAATTTGAACGCGAAGTAGAGATCGATACCCCGGCAGCGAATGCCTGGGCAGTGCTGACCGATGCCAACCAGTGGCCGAAGTGGTTCCCTTATATGGATAATGTCTCGAACGTTGTGCCTTTACAAGAGGGAGCAGTCATCCATTGGGAAAATGATGGCAGGATAGGCACCGCCACCGTGACAAAACTGGTGCCGGAAAAAGAATTAGTGATCCTGACTGAGATGGATGGCGATAAAGACAGCCATTCCTTTAGCCTGCGCTCCAGCGGTGGTTTCTTTGGAATGGCTGCGGACGAGGCGAAAGTGGAATACCACCTGGACACAATGACTGGCGGCGGTATCCTTGGACGCTTCATCACCAGCGGAAACCCACGCGATATGCTGCGGGTCAAAAACGCCACGAATGCATTGCGCCGACTGATCGAAGCTCAGTTCCCGCAAGCATAGTTATTACTAAGAACATGATTAGATAAAGAAACGGAGTAAAAATGGGTTTATTCACATCGATTTTAGTTGGTTTACTGGCAGGTATGGCCGCCTCATGGCTCATGAAGACAAACAATAAATGGTACATTGACATCCTCATCGGTATCGCTGGCAGCGTCCTGGCGGGCTGGATTACTAGTCTTGTTCTGGGTCAGAGCCTGGTGTCAGGATTTAACTTGACTACTCTGCTGGTCTCAACCGGCGGTGCAGTGCTCGTCTTGTTGATCTATCGCTGGTTCAAGAGCCGCAAATAACGCTCTTTTGAACAAACAAAAGCCGGCTTAGTCTAAGCCGGCTTTTGATTATAATGAAACCTTATGAGCATGCTTAGCCGAAAGAATACCAACAGCTTGCGCCAGGCAACCGCCTTCGCGTTTATTGCTGCTGCTCTTTATGCCCTGAACATGCCTTTCTCACGCCTGCTTTTAGGGTCCGTGGAGCCATTATTTATGGCAGCGTTTCTGTATCTCGGAGCAGGGCTTGGGATGCTTGGGCTGTGGTATTTTGGCACTGCGAAAAGAGAAAGGGTTATCGCTCCCATCGCGAAAGACGAGAAACCCTACATCCTGGGGATGGTTCTGCTGGACATTCTCGCGCCCGCGCTATTGATGTTCGGTCTGCGCAGCACCCTTGCGGCAAACGCATCCCTACTGAACAATTTTGAGATTGTTGCCACCTCTTTGATCGCCCTACTGTTATTCAAGGAAGCGATTTCCCGCAGGCTCTGGATTGGTATCGTCTTGGTGACGCTGGCAAGTGTGCTCCTTTCCCTGGAAGGTTTTTCGGCCCTTCGATTTTCGAGCGGCTCGCTGTTGATCCTGGCAGCAAGCACTGCCTGGGGGCTTGAAAACAACTTTACGCGCAAGCTGTCCAACCGAACCAGTTCAGATATTGTCATCATCAAGGGCATCGGTTCAGGCTTCGGTTCTTTGACCCTGGCTTTATTGACAAGAGAAGCTTTCCCCCAAGTTGGTTTCATCTTGTTGACGATGCTGCTGGGTTTTGTGGCTTACGGCTTAAGCATCAATTTCTACGTTAAAGCCCAAAATCAACTTGGCGCCGCAAAAACCAGTGCCTACTACGCCATTGCTCCATTTTTGGGGGTGATCTTTTCCTTCTTGATCTTCCGGGTGCTTCCCATGACAACCTTTTGGGTGGGGTTGATCTTGATGGCTGCCGCAACCTGGTTTTTGATCACCGACACGATCAGCATCCAGCATACCCATCTCCATAAGCATTGCAAAGTAAATGACAGAAGCAGTGTTAATGATGGTGTTCCTGCCCTGATCGAGTACGACCACACACACTTTCACGCCCACGAGAGGGAAAACGAAGAAAATCATGACCACTCCCACCCAACAGATTCGGGGACGACGCCCATTGGACCCTGAGGCTTTGGCACGTTTTTCAAGCATATCCCGCAATTCATTAATGGATTAAAATACTCGCTATAGCTCATCACCTATTTAAACAAAGATTGGAAGGTATTCATGTCTGATCAAATCCCTGAAGTAAACGCAGGTCGCCGGCGAAAGAGCAGTAATCGTCCGACCACGCAAGCCCAACAGCCCATTCGAAGGCCAGCAGGCTCAGCAAAGCCCAGCGCGAAACCCACGCGCCCAACCTATTCAGGTGGGTCCGGTCAAACCACGGGCGGCTTCCCAAGCGGTTCCTCTTCCAGCGGAAGCGGCGGTCTGGGCGGGCTTGGCGGTCTGCTCGGCGGGCTCACAGGCTCGGGCAGTTCGGGCGGTTCCGGAAGCACAGGCGGCCTTGGCGGCCTGACAGGCTCTGGCGGCAGCCGCAAAAGTTGCGGTGGAGGTCTCATTGGGATCATTATCCTGGTGATTGTGCTCTACTTCCTCTTAAAAAGTTGCGGGGGTGGAGGATTATCACTGCCGGGGATGACCGGTGTCGAAGAGGAACCTGCTCAGAATGTGCCGGTTTACACTGAACCAACCCAGCCAGTGCAGCCAACGCAACCGCGCGCAACCAGCACTCCCTGGCCAACGGCTATCAACTCTGGTGAAAACTCCGGTCAGAAATGGCTGGTGATGATGTACCAGGACGCTGATGACCAGGCACTTGAGCGCGACATCATGATGGACCTGAATGAAATGGAAATGATCGGCTCCACCGATCAGGTCATGATTGTCAGCCAGGTGGACCGCTTCCGCGGGGGCTACTCCGGGGATGGCAACTGGGACTCGACCCGCCGTTACCTCGTGACCCAGGACGATGACCTGAACAATGTCGGCTCAGAATTAATAATGGATCTG
The DNA here is from genome assembly GCA_035388405.1 of Anaerolineaceae bacterium. GTDB lineage: Bacteria > Chloroflexota > Anaerolineae > Anaerolineales > Anaerolineaceae > Mesolinea. The sequence goes on along the minus strand of DAOOPV010000001.1, from coordinate 10,464 downwards.
GGCGAGAAGAATATGGGCGACGCCAATACGCTCGCAGATTTCCTCACCTGGTCTATCCAGAACTTCCCAGCGGATAAGCACATCCTGATCATGTCCGACCACGGCATGGGATGGCCGGGCGGCTGGAGTGACCCAAATCCTGCTCAGCGCGATAGAAGCAGCAACGCGCCCCTAACCTCAGCGATGAAGGACGACATTATTTATCTCAACGAGCTGGAAGACGCACTGGCTGCCACCATTCAAACCACCGGGATCGATAAGTTCGACCTGATTGGTTTGGATGCTTGCCTGATGAGCCAGATGGAAGTCTACACTGCCCTGGCGCCTTATGCGCGTTATGCCGTGGCTTCGGAGGAGACTGAACCTGGGCTTGGTTGGGCATACACCGCCTTCCTGAGCCTGATGGTCTACGATCCCGATGTTACCACTGAGGAAGTGGCGAAGAATATTGTTGAGTCCTATATCAGCCAGGATCAGCGGATAGTTGATGACCAGGCGCGCGCCGAATTCCTGGCACAAAATGCCAGCGGCGGCGGATTTTTTGTCAACCGCATGAGCGCTGCACAGTTAGCCACCCAACTTGGGCAAAACATCACATTGACAGCCGTGAATCTTGATGACCTGCCACTGCTCCTGGATGCTGTTAATCAATTCTCTTTCCACATGCAGAGCCTGGATCAACGGGCGGTAGCGCAGGCACGCAGCTACGCCCAATCCTACACCTCCATTTTTGGCAGCAACGTGCCGCCCTCGTTCATCGACCTGGGGCACTTTGCGGCTCTGACCTATAAGTATGCCGGCGACAGTGCCACGCGCAATCAGGCGAACAACATTCTTAGTGCTCTTTCGCGCGTTGTTGTGGCGGAGAAGCACGGTCCTTCCAAGCCCGGTTCAACCGGTATCGCTGTTTACTTCCCCAATTCCCAACTATACAGTAATAACTCCACGGGCATGGCGTCCTACTCGGTTATTGCCAACAGCTTTAGCCGGGCATCACTTTGGGATGACTTCCTGGGCTATCATTATGCCGGGCGGAAGTTCACAGCAAATGCTCTGGAAGCGGTCAACATCAGCCGCGCCAGCCAGATACCAGGCTTAGGCTCCATCTCCGTTTCTCCGATCACTGCCTCTGCCAACCGGGTCTCTCCGAATGGTGTGGTTTCGCTGAGCACCACCATCACGGGTGAAAACATCGGCTATATCTACCTCTTTACAGGTTTGGTAGATTCTGCCTCACGCAGTATTTTCGTGGCAGACACCGATTATGTTGAAAGTCCAACCACAGGCACTGAATCGGGTGTCTATTACCCCATCTGGTCCGATGGAGAAACCTTCAAACTCAACTTTGATTTTGAGCCATTAGTCTACACCATCACCGACGGAACAACAGCCGGCATCGCGCTGCTCAACCCAGTCTCCTATGGGGCATCGGATGAGCAAGCGGTTTACGCAGTGGACGGAACCTACACCTTTAGTGAGACTGGCGAAACCCGCACTGCCCAACTCCTGTTCAAGGATGAATACCTATTCCAGGTAATGGGTTTTGTCGGCACGACCACAGCCGGAGCAGCTTCGGAGATCACTCCGAACCAGGGCGATACCTTCACGATCACTTACAAGTGGCTGGACCTGGATGCTAACGGAGCGGTCAGCAAGATTTCAACCAGCGAGGGAGACACACTGACCTTTGGCAGCAAGCCCTTCCAATGGAAACAGGAATGGCTGCCTAGCGGAAACTACCTGGTCGGCTTCCTGGTGGCGGATCTGGATGGGAACGTGACCCCAGTCTACACGACCATCACGGTTGATTAGTTTTTCTTTAGTTCAAAACCAGGTCTGCGGATGCAGACCTGGTTTGTTTTTCGTGTAGGTCGGGTTGCGCACTTCAACCCGACAACAACGCATTGAGTAATCTTTTTGTAGGTCAGGTTCCGCAGTTGAACCTGACGTGAGAACGCTTGCCAAATCAAAAATGCAAACCATGCTGAGGTTCGTGATGTCAGGTTGAAAAACGCAACCTAACCTACAAGGACGCTCGATACTGGATTGATGCAACGCAATCCGGCCTGCGAACTTACAGAATCCGAGGTGCGAACCGTTTTTGTATACCGGTAGCGCCGCTGATTGAAAGCCTTCGGGCAGGCGGTATGCTATAATCTTCCTTTGCGGATGACCAAAACTAATGTTTTCGGCATCCCGAAATCGAATGACTTAACGTCTTACAGGGAATGGTTTATGTTCAAAAAAATTGGGCAGATCTTCAAAGGAGATCCGCATAAAAAGAAAATCGAAAAACTGGTAACCATCGTAGACCAGATCAACGCGCTCGAAGACGAATTCGAGAAGCTGAGTAATGAAGCGCTTGGGGCTAAGACGATCGAATTTAAAGCCCGCCTTGCCAACGGCGAGACGCTCGATGCCCTCCTGCCGGAAGCCTTCGCGACCGTACGCGAAGCCGGCAAGCGCGTTCTGGGGCAGCGCCACTACGACGTCCAACTGATCTGCGGTATCAACCTGCACCAGGGCGGCATCTCGGAGCTGCGAACTGGAGAAGGCAAAACTCTCTCCGCCACCCTACCGCTCTACCTCAACGCGCTCGAAGGAAAAGGCGCGCACCTGATCACGGTCAACGATTACCTTGCAAGGCGCGATGGTCGTTGGATGGGTGCGATTTTCGGCATGCTTGGTTTGAGCGTGGGCGTGCTCCAGTCAGCGGGCAGCTCTGAAGGCAACGATCGGGCTTTCATCTTCGATCCCAGTGAGAGATCCCTGGCCGAAGCAACGGATCTTCTCAGACCTGTACCCCGAAAGCAAGCCTACCTGGCGGATATCACCTATGGGACCAACAGCGAATTCGGTTTTGACTACCTGCGCGACAACATCACGATGCGTTGGGATCAGCGCGTTCAGCGCCCCCATCATTTTGCCATCATCGACGAGGTTGACAACATCCTGATCGATGAGGCGCGGACGCCTTTGATCATTTCCGGTCCTTCACACGAGGATTCAGAGAATTACATCCGCATGGCGCAGATCGTCAGGGCGCTCAACGAAGAAGACTACGAGGTTGTGGAAAAAGACCAGACCGTGAGCCTGACCGAGGTCGGCATGGGGCACGTGGAAGAAATGCTCGGCGAGCCACTCTCGGACCCCGAGCGTCCCGAAGATATCAAACCCGAGCAAGCCCGTTTGATGGGCTTTTTGGAGCAATCTCTGCGCGCAAGGTTCCTCTTCCGCCGCGACAAAGAATACATCGTCCAGAACGGTGAAGTCATCATCGTGGATGAATTCACCGGCCGCATGATGCCCGGAAGACGCTGGTCTGATGGGCTACACCAGGCGGTGGAAGCCAAGGAAGGCGTGAAGGTGCAGGCGGAGAACATCACGCACGCCACCATTACCATCCAGAACTACTTCCGCATGTACAAGAAACTGGCTGGCATGACGGGTACCGCGCTTACCGAGAAGGAAGAGTTCTTCCGTATCTACGGCTTGGATGTGCTTCCGATTCCAACAAACCTTGAATACCAGGCAATGCGCCCGGAATCGGGACTGAATGATGAAGAGATCAAGGACGAAGAAGGCTACAAGTTCACCTACTACTACGCCGAATCCGATCCCAACCAGAAGCCCCTGTTCTATAAACGCAAGGATTACCCGGATGTCATTTACCGCACAACCGAAGGCAAAGTGCGCGCGATCGTTATGGAAATCATTCGCTATCACGTGATTGGGCGACCGCAACTGGTGGGCACGACCTCCGTGGAGAACTCCGAACGGCTTTCCGAGCGATTGAACGCCGACATGGTGCGCCGCCTGTTACAGGTGAAACTGGTCCGACAGGCGTGGTTTAAGGCCAAAGGGCTCAGCGAGACTGATTTTGTTGACCAACCTGAATTGAAGGTTTTAAGTGAGCCGCTGGAAAAACTGCGCATGCCGGAATTGCGCCGGCTTGGCACCCAAAACGGGATGACCACGCTCGACCTGGCAGATGAAAGTAACAAGGCGAGCCTGCTGGCGATGCTGAAGTTGGAGGAAAAGGACTGGGACCGATTAAAGGCGTTGTTCGACAGCGGCATCCCACACCAGGTTCTGAACGCGCGCAAACACACAGAAGAGTCGCTGATCATCGCCAGAGCTGGTGCTTTTGGGGCTGTGACGATCGCCACCAACATGGCTGGCCGTGGTGTGGATATCAAATTGGGCGGCGAGCTGTCTGAAAGCCTGCTTTCGCGGGTCAACCAGGTGCTGGTGGAGAAAACTCAGACCGACCCCTACAACATGACCATGCCCGAGCGATTAGAGGCGGTGAAAGCCTTGAATGCCGAGCTGGACGAAAGCCAGCAAGAAGCGGTGGAAGGCTTCCTGGTGTACATGGACAACATGGCCAAGGTGCGTGAACTGGGCGGTTTGCACGTGATCGGCTCAGAACGCCATGAGGCGCGCCGCATTGATAACCAGCTGCGTGGTCGCGCTGGCCGGCAGGGCGACCCGGGTTCATCGCGTTTTTACCTGGCATTGGATGACGATTTGATGCGGATGTTTGGCGGGCAGCAGATGGAAGGCTTGCTGACGCGTTTCAAGATCGACGAAAACATGCCAATCGAGATATCCCTGGTGAACAAGCTAATTGAGCAATCGCAGACCCGTGTGGAAGGTGCTAACTTTGATGTACGCAAGCATCTGCTGGAATATGACGATGTGCTGAATGCGCAGAGAAACCGTATTTACAGCCAGCGGGATAAGATCTTTACCAAGGACGATCTGCATGAAGACGTAAGCGAGATGCTGATCACCGAGCTTGGCGCCAGGATCCGAACTGGTCTCGAGGACAAGGAAGGCCCCTGGAAGCTGCTGGGCTTCCTGGAGGACGTCCAGCCCACTATCCAGACAGACTTTGGCAGCTATCCAAGCTATTCCCTGAAAATGGTGATGGACAACCTGGGCACTCCCGCTGATGAGGAAGCCTTGGTGGACAAACTCGCGGCACTGGCAAAGGACGCCGTGCTCAGCGAAAATGAACACATCCGTGAAGGCGCGGCATTGCTTTTTGAACGCAGCGAACAGAGCATGAAGACCCAGCTGGCGGAACGCAATGAGATGCTGGACGCCTACCTGGAGAGCTTTGACCCAACCGAGCCGCACGATCTGGCGGCGGAGATCGGGGCAATCGTACAGACCCCTGTGAGGATGGCGCCAGCTCAGCAGCGCAGTTTCATGGAAGACCCCATGAGCATGAAAGCGCCGCTCAAGGATGCCCTGCGAACCAGTGTGACGCTGACAACCATCCGGCGCATCCTCCTGACGTTGGAGAAGCGCTTTGGGGATAACTGGGGGATGAAACCCATCGACCTGGCGCAACTGCCGTGGGCAGAAGTACGTCAAACAATTAATGCCCAGATTGCTGATTCGCTTGAAAAGCGCGTGGAAAGGCTGTTTGGAGTCGAAGGTGAAGTGCGGCGCGACCTGGAAGCCAATCCTGAACTGTTGCAAGCTGCTGTGAATGATGAAAACGCGCGCGCGCAACTGGTGCAGGTGAGCACTGAGGGCAAAAGGATCGCCTTCGATGCCCGCACGCATCGCAAGACTTTCCAGACGCAAATGCGATTGAACTACCTCTTCTCGATGTCAGAACAGCTGCTGAAAGAGCCGGCAGAAAAAGTCACGGAAGATATTCTGACTCATCTGCAGGGCGCGGAAAAGGTGCTTGCCGACATTTTCGGGAAGTTCGAGCTGCAGCACCTGTCAAACAACAACTTTAAACTGGCAGATCTGCCAAAGGCAACCAGAGATGCACTACTTTCCAAGCTTGGTGAACAGCCATTCGGTGAAATCTCTGGATTAGCCATCGAAGAAATCCCGGAGAACCTGCACGCAGACATTCAAAAAGTTTTGGGAGATAAAGCTCAAAATCGCATCTATCGCGATCTGCTGCTGGGCACGATTACTGAGACCTGGGTGGAGTACCTGACGCGCATGGAAGCCTTGCGGGTTTCGATCAGCATGGAGTCCTACGCCCAGCGTGACCCGCTGGTGCGGTATAAGAGCCAGGCAAGCACCCTGTTTACCGAGATGCTCTCAGAAGTCCGCCAAACGGTTATCAGCCGCATGTTCCGCTATCGCCCAACCAAGGCGGCCGAAGCGCAGAATGCGATCGCGACGCCAGCTCCTGTAAAAACATCAGGCGGAGCAGAACCCAAACCTGCCGTTGAAAAGACGACAAATAAGAAGCGGCGAAAGCGCCACTAAGAGGCAATAGATGACCCATTTTTTGGTGACGAATGATGACGGTGTAAATGCGCCTGGTTTGCTGGCGCTGGTTCAGGCGATCCGGCAGATCCCGGAAAACGAAGTAAGCGTGTTGGCTCCTGACCATAATTGGTCTGCCTGCGGGCACGTCAAGACCCTTACCCGACCGCTGAGGGTGCGCCAGGTGAAGCTGGCTGATGGCAGCGCGGCGCTTTCTTGTGACGGAGCGCCTTCGGACTGCGTGGCGATCGCCATCATGGGCGCGATCGAAAAACCGATCGATGTGGTGGTTTCTGGCATCAATCCAAACGCCAATGTGGGTCTGGATGTGACGTATTCCGGAACTGTCACAGCAGCCATGGAAGCATCCATTAATGGTAAGCCGGGCGTTGCGGTTTCGCTGGATGCGCCGGAGCATCATGATGGGGAGCTTAATTTCACGCCTGCTGCCAAGGCAGCGGTGGAAGTCATCCAGTCTTTGATGGCTGACGGGTTGGCAAATAACGGTCAATCGATCTGGAATATCAACCTGCCATACAGGGATGAGGGGCAGTTTGAGGGCGTGCTCTACACCCGGCAGGGCGTCAGGCTCTACCGCGACGTGCTGGAGAAACGGCTCGATCCACAGGGAAAACCTTATTATTGGATTGGCGGTGAGGCACCCACGGGCTTGATGGATGAGGGCACCGACTACTGGGCGATCAAGCGAGGCTACATTTCCGTCACACCCCTGCAAATGGACATGACAAACAAGACTTTGCTGGAAAAATTAAACCATTCGGGGAATTAGAAACAAAGCTTAGGCAGCCAGAAATGAGGTCTGATCTGTAGTGACTGCTGAGCTGGGATACAATTACGCTATGTTACCCGATCATCGTGTACGCCAAAGAGAGTATCTGCTCGAGATCTCCCGGGCTCTTACAGAGGAATTGAACCTCAACACGCTCCTCAGCCGCATCCTGCACATCGCGATCGAGATGCTGGGTGGGCATGCCGGTTTCATCGCCCTGGTAGGGGATGCGGGCGACTGGCACATTGCGATCAACCAGGGCATCCCGCCTGCGCTCTTGAGTTACCTTGAAACCTGGCTGGCGAGCATCAGCGAGAGTGGGGAAGGCGCAGAAGCACGGATTCCAGAGATCAACCGCATGTTGAGCGATATCAGCATGGGCATGATCACAGGCGTGGGCATTGCCATGACCGTCCAGCATAGTACGATTGGGCAAATCTTTGTTTTCCGCAACTACCGCGCCAGTTTCTCGGCTAACGATTACTCCATTTTGAACAGCTTTGCCAACCAGGCAGCCATTGCTGTGCGTAATGCCAGGCTCTACACCCAGGTCACCCGCCAGAACCTGCGCATGGCGGCTCTGCTCAGCTCTGTCGCGGACGGGATCCTCATCCTGAACCCGGACCTGACAGTCCTCCAGGTGAACCATGCCTTTGAACGGTTGGTGAATGCACCAGCCGAAGAGGTAATCAATAAATCCTTTGACCAGGTGGTGCAATGGGCGAGACCCCCAAAAGGGCTTGAACTGCAGGAAGCAGTAAGGTCCCATTGGCAGTGGCGGGCGACAAAAGACCTCTTCCTGGAAGGGGATATGCTGCGTTACAGCCCATTGGACCCGATCCCGGTGGAGATCACTTACGCGCCGTTGTTCTCGGATGAGGGCGAGCTGCTGAACATCATCGCTTCGGTGCGCGACATTACCCGCTTTAGGGAGGCGGAGGAACTCAAGACCAACTTTATCTCGGTCATGAGCCATGAGCTCAAAACCCCGATTGCCCTGATCAAAGGCTACGCCAACACCCTCAGACGCGATGATGTGGAGTGGGATCAGGCCATGGTAACCGAAAGCCTGCAGGTTATTGAAGAAGAGGCGGATCATCTGACCGCGATGGTTGAAGATTTGCTGGACGCCACAAAACTGCAATCGGGCGGCATCACACTGCACAAGACAGAAGTCGACCTGGCAGCATTGATCAATGATTTAACCAAAAAGTTCGCCCTGCAAAGCGAAAAGCACCAGATTGTTGCAGAACTATCAGAAGATTTCCCGGTCATTGTCGCCGATGAGACGCGTATGAGCCAGTTAATTTCCAACCTGCTCACAAACGCGCTCAAGTACTCCGAAGGCGGGACGATACGAATCGGTGGGGAGAAGATCGATGAAAATGTCCAGGTTTGCATCACGGACCAAGGCAAAGGGTTTGACCCGATGGATGTTCCCCATGTGTTCGACCGTTTCTACCGTTCTGATAGTGCAGTGAAGACGACCAAAGGCACGGGTTTGGGTTTGTATCTGTGCCAATCGATTGTAAAAGCGCATGGGGGGCGAATTTGGGTGGATGAAACCTACCACCAGGGGGCAAGAATTTGCCTCACCTTACCGATCAAGACCCAAAGCCAGCTCATGTTATGAAATTTCAGGTCAATCGTTATGATCAGGTGGGCTCCACCAATGACGTTGCCTTGGAATCAGCCCGGTCTGGCGCTGAAGATGGACTGGTGGTATGGGCGCAGCAGCAGATCAGGGGACGTGGGCAACGGGATCGCATTTGGCAGAGTCAACCTGAAAGTTCGTTGACTTTCTCAGTATTGTTTCATCCTAACCAGGAAGAGCTAGCTATACTAGGGCGGTTTACTGCGCTTGGAGCTCTAGCTGTGGCTCAAGCAATCAAGGCGAAGACTGGTTTTACCGCACGAGTGAAGTGGCCAAATGATGTTTTGCTCAATGGGAAAAAGATTTGCGGAGTCCTGGCAGAGACCGACCTGCAGCCAGGCAAAGTGAACGCGGTGGTGGTGGGGGTGGGGGTTAACCTGCTGCCAGGCGCTTTCGATGCAAATACGGCAACTAACTTTCCAGCCAGTGACGTTTTCAGCGAAACCAGCTGCAATTTGGATGCGGAAGCCTGGCTGTGGGCAATTTTGGAGAAGATCAAAGTGCTACGACAATTATTGCCTGGCGATGCCTTTATCCGGGAATGGAATGATTACCTGGCGTTCAAGGGCGAGATGAGAAGCATCAGGAATCATAAAGGCGAAACGGGATTGTTTCGCCTTTTGGGTGTTTCATCAGGCGGCTCCCTCCTGGTGGAGGATGCCGATGGTCAACAATTCAGTTTTCAGTCTGCCGAAATATTACCCTCTTCATCGTCTTCTTCAGAGTAATCAACTTCCTCTTCGGTGGTTTCTGAGTCGGACTCAGAATCCATCTCTATATCCACATCCTCATCCTTCACAGAGGCTTTTCGCCCGGAACGGCGCGGGGCGGCTTCGCCAGCTGCCACTGACGCGGCGTGGGTTAGTTCGGAGAGTTCCACTTCTTCCCGGGAAATGCGGGCAATCGCTGCGATGCTATCGCCTTCGCCCAGTTCCATCACCTTGACGCCCTGGGTGGAGCGACCTTGAACGGATATTTCAGTGACCTTGGTGCGCAGCACGATGCCACCGCGCGAAATCATGGTGACTTCCTCGCCGTCCCGAACCACACGCGCTTCGACGACATCACCAATCGTTTCACGCACGTCCTGGTTAATGGTCATAACGCCAAGCGTGCCGCGCGTCTTGGGGATGTATTCTTCCAGAGGGGTGCGCTTGCCCTGACCCTTATCGGTCAAAACAAACAGGTAACCTTCAGGTTCGGCAACTTCCAGTGCCGCCACGTGGTCATCACCACGCAGGGTAATTCCGGTGACGCCCATGGTCGTGCGCCCGGTTGGGCGGACCTGTTTCTCGTGGAAGCGCAAGGCCTTGCCCTTCCTGGTAACCAGCAGGAGGTCATCCTGACCGCCGGTCATGCGCACCCATCCCAGTTCGTCGCCGTCATTGAGGCGAATGGCGATCAGACCGGATGGTCGCACGCTCTCAAAGTCCGACATGGGCACGCGCTTAATGCGACCGAGCCTGGTGGCAAGGGCGCAGTATTTCGCACTACTAAAACTTTCAACCGGCAAGAGGGCGGTGACGCTTTCGTCAGCTTCGAGGTTGATAATGTTGACCAGGGGTATTCCCCGACCCTGTCGGGATTCTTCAGGCAATTCAAACACCCTCACGGAATAGACCTTACCCTTGTTGGTGAAGAATAGCATGGTGCCAAGCGTGTTGGCACGCACAAAGAAGGTTACCGCATCTTCTCCGCGCATGCTCTGACCAATCACGCCGCGACCGCCTCTCCCCTGGGAGTGATAAGCCTGGTCGGAAACGCGTTTAAT